>JAYVRA010000070.1:0-22281 GCA_043776635.1 Phyllobacteriaceae bacterium | reverse complement strand
ATGGCGGCTACGCTGGGCCAAAGCTGTGCGGGGCATTGGAGAAAATCGGGCGCTGGACCCTGCAGATCGTCAAGCGTTCCGACACCGCGCAGGGCTTTGAAGTCATTCCCCGAAGATGGGTGGTCGAGAGCACCCCGGATCAGGTCCGGGGCAGGCTATTCGCATGGCTCGGACGCTGCCGTCGGATGTCGAAAAACTGGGAGAAAACCATCGCCAGCGCCGAAGCATGGCTGCTCATCGCCCACATCCGCCGCGTCATCCGCATGCTCGTAAGGATATGACAACATTCGAAGAGTTTCGAATCAGACTCTAAGATCAACTCGCGCAGCGGGATGAAACGCGAGAGGTTTGGCTCATGTATCGCTCCGAGATTTCCCGGATCAGTCTTTGCGGGCATATTTCGCCCTCACTTTTTGAATGGGCTCGCGGCGGTGGCAGCCTTCCACATGGTCGTTCACCAGCCCCATGGCCTGCATAAACGCATAGCAAGTTGTGGGGCCGACGAAGCTCCAACCGCGCTGTTTCAAATCTTTCGACAGCCGCGTGGAGGCAGGACTAGTGGGCCGTGCTATCAGCGTTGCGTAGTCGCAAGTGAAATCGCGCTCATTTATGGGTGGCTCATGGCTCCAGAAATAGGCGTTCAGCGAGCCGAATTCCTGACGCAGCGCGATGGCGCGTTTGGCGTTGTTGATGGTGGAAACAATTTTGCCGCGATGGCGCACAATGCCGGCGTCCTGCACCAAACGCTCAATTTCGGTATCGCCAAACTTTGCCACTTTATGGAAATCAAAGTCTGCGAATGCGGCGCGGAAATTGGCTCGCTTTCTTAATATTGTCAGCCATGACAGGCCGGACTGGAAGCCTTCGAGGCAGATTTTCTCGAACAAGCGCGTGTCGTCCGTGACGGGGTTGCCCCATTCCTCATCGTGGTAGCGCATGTACTCGCTATCCACGCCCGGCCACCAGCAGCGGATTTTGCCGTCTGAACTTTCAATTAAGCCGCTCGCCAGTGCCATTTTACATTTCCTTAACTATGCCTCGCAACCCGCCCGTAACCATATCAAATGGTTTACGCCATGAAACGCATTTTATGAAATTTGATTCACCATTTGTCTTCATGTTTCCGCGACACTGCTGACAGGTTAATTTCAGTCCTGAATTTATCTGTGGCGAAATGTTCGAGGTACGCCGGTTATGAGTAAAACATTCACTTCACTATTGTTGGGCGTTGCCGTCCTCTCGCTTGTTTGCACCCCCGGGCTTGCCCGCGACCGTTATGCCGATCAACAGGCAATCATCGTCTCGCCGGACCTTTCCGCGCCTTGGGTGATGCAGCTTCGGCAAATTCCCCCGCAACTGAAAGCACACAAGGTGCGGCAGGCGGCACTTGGCGATGTCATCATCGGCGAACCGTCGAACGATGTGATTGTGATAGGCGCGACGACCACGCGCCAAAAGCGGATGCAGGTGCAAATCGACACTGGTTACAGCAGCGGTATTGTGCAAATCGAGCCGCAGCGCACGCTGGCAGAACCATTGGTGCAGCAGGCCGCGCTAACGGTTCCGCGCCACATCACGGCAAAGCAATCACGCGAGATTGACCAGCAATTCTTCCCGCAAGAAGTGGCGTATGACAGCACGCAGCCGGCGGGCACAATCGTGATTGATACCACCCAGCGCTTCCTGTTCTTAGTCGAAGGCAATGGTCAGGCGCGGCGCTATGGCGTGGGCGTGGGCAAGCCGGGTTTCGAATGGTCCGGCACACACAAGATTACCCGCAAGGCCGAATGGCCGGGATGGACACCGCCGGAAGAAATGAAAATCCGCGTTCGCGCCAAGGAAGGCCGCATTCTGCCGGACCATATGCAAGGCGGGCCGGATAATCCGCTCGGCGCACGCGCCATGTATCTGGGCGAAACGCAATACCGCATCCACGGCACAAACCAGCCATGGACCATCGGCCACAATGTCTCCTCCGGCTGCATCCGTATGCGCAATGAGGACGTGACAGATTTATACGAGCGCGTGGGCGTGGGCACGAAAGTTATCGTGCAATAGTTTAGGGGCGTGGGGCACAAGTAAAAACCAAATTAGCCTCACATAAGAAGCGGCGCTGGAAACTGCGCCGCTTTTTTCATCAATAAAACCAATCCTTAGCTTTAACAGAATAGCGGGGCAGACCTTGGCAAAGTTCTTCGACATTAAGCCTACGTTTTTTGAGATTAAATGTCCCTCGCTGTACATATATTTCGAAAAACGTCACGGGTTTGTGTCTTTCGCGCAGCGCCATTACGACTGCAAACTTTACGGCGCTCTTGCATCTCATTCCGAAGGTGATTTCCTCAAGCTCAATTGGTGAATCCTGTTCGCCACGACGCCCGATTAAGCGCCATTCCTTTTCGTAACGCCAATCCCGCGCCTTTCTTGATAAAACTGCTTCATCTACTTGCTTCCTTGCAGTCTGATCGCCCTGAACCATCGTCGCAATTTTACTTGCTTTAATTTCTCGGATACCACCGTATTTTACTTTGTAAAGGGTTGCAGGAGTGATGTCGTCAGGAATTGAATAACCAGCGCAAAGGCCTCTATGCTGATCACCATAATGGCTCCACATCAATGGGTTTGTAGCGGCCTCAGAAAAAGATACGACTCCCGTTTCGTAACGACTAAGTAACTCAGACTCAATTTCTTGCCCAAGGAGATACTGATGTGGATCACCAAACTCATATTCCGGATTGGTTGAATTGTACCTGATGTTTTCAATCACTTGTTCGGTGTTTTTCGCAACTATAGTGGATATATGAGCTGTCTTTGTGCCTCTATACCTCAAAGTCTTAGCCGCCGCTTCCATTTCAGCACCCATTCGTTGTTCGATTAAATTTCGAAGTGTCGTTACGAGTGTGTCCGAGTCAAGGTCAGTTGTGACTGTAGGTTTAGTATCCAACGGGTCGTTGAAGCTGCGCGGGTCAGCGAAATAGAGTTGGTCGTCAACCAACATGCCGATAGTCTTGTCGTTAAACGAACGATACTTAAATAGGCGATTGGGTGTTGTTATATGGGTATTCACATTTTCACACTGACGGCCATTTTTTGAAGTCGTGATTGAAAGCAAGGTATAATCAATCCAATTTTTCAGGCTTCTCCCCGCCATAAGCCCAGTCCAGCAATTCCACCGTATGAACAATCGGAATATCGCTCGCCGCGCCGATTTGCTTCATGCAGCCTAGATTTCCGGCAGCGATAATCACGGCGCCGGTGGCTTTGATGTTTTTCACTTTACGGTCGCGCAGCTGGGTGGCGATGTCGGACTGCAAGATGTTGTACGTGCCCGCCGAGCCGCAACACAGGTGGCCTTCGGCAGGTTCTTTCACGACAAACCCGGCGTTGGTCAAAAGCTGTTTTGGGGCGGTTGTTACCTTTTGCCCGTGTTGCAGTGAGCAGGCGGAATGGTAGGCGACGGACATCCCTGCCCTGAATTTTGGCGCGGGTAAATCCAACGTGATGAGAAATTCTGTGATGTCTTTGGCCAGCGCTGAGACCCGCGCGGCTTTGTCCTTATAGGCGGTATCAAGGCGCAGCATGTGGCCATAGTCTTTAATGGTAGTGCCGCAGCCGGATGTAGTGATAATGATCGCATCCAGACCGCCGTTTTCGATTTCGCGGGTCCATTCGTCAACATTATTCTTAGCAAATGCCAGCGCGGCATCATGCTTGCCCATGTGCTGTGTCAGCGCCCCGCAGCAGCCTTCGCCTTTTGGCGCAACAACTTCAACGTTCAGACGATTAAGCAAACGCAGCGTGGCGGCGTTGATGCCGGGGTCCAAAACCGACTGCGCACAGCCGCCCAAAATGGCGACACGGGCGATTGGTTTTTCAAGCTTGGCAATCAGCAGCGGCGCGGCGGCAGGCAAGGATTGCGGCGCGAGTTTCAGCATTGCGGCGAGTGGCTTCAGGGCTGAGATTTTCTCAAAGGTGGCGATAAACGGGCGGCCAAGGACCGCCAGTTTCAACGCGGTTTTAAAGCGGTTCGGATAGGGTAAAACTGCCGCTAAAATCCCGCGAATGAGGCGGTCTACTATGGGGCGTTTGTAGGTTTTTTCAATATGTTCGCGGGCGTGGTCCACCAAGTGCATGTAATTCACGCCGGAGGGACAAGTGGTCATGCAGGCAAGGCAAGACAGGCAACGGTCAATGTGCTTCACCGTCACCTTGTCAGCGGCGCGGTCATTTTCCAGCATGTCTTTAATCAGATAAATGCGCCCGCGCGGGCTATCCAGCTCATTGCCAAGTGTCACATAGGTCGGGCAGGTCGCGGTGCAAAAACCGCAATGCACACAAGAGCGCAGAATGGATTCAGCTTCCGCAGTGGCGGGGTTGGCAAGCTGAGCGAGGCTGAAGGATGTTTGCATCAGATCATGCGCCTTGGATTCAAAGTTCCCATCGGGTCAAACTGTTCCTTGAGCCGCTGCGAAAGCGCTGCAAGCGCGGGCGGTTGGGGCTGGAAGACGGGGGTGGATTGGCGGTGATGTTCATAGGCGCGGATGAGCGTGGCGTGGCCACCGCCGTGTTTCTTGATAATCGCGCGCAGGGGCGCGGCTTCCGGTCCACTTTCCATACGCATCCAAATCAGCCCGCCTTGCCAATCATAAAAGGCATCCACGCCCGTGACCAATCTGATGTCGGCAACTACGGCATGGCCGCTCATCGGCGGCACAGAAACGCGCCACAGCGGGCGGCTGGTATGGTCGGCAAATGGCACACAATCGCGGATTTCGCGCCAGAGTTTGCCAGAGACTTCTTCCGGTAAAATATCGGCCTTGATGCCCAATAGTTTGCGTAGTTTTTCGATGCGATAGGCCACTGATGTGGCAAAGCCTTCGATGCGCAGCAGCGTGGCAGGTGCGGCGATGAGTGCGCCGTCAATCACCTTGTTAACCACCGTAACGGGCAGATGTGCGGCGGATGAGACTTCGGCGTTTGAGCCCATGGCGACTGCCATGGCGACGCTTGCGGCCTCATCGTCCAACCCTATCAGCACCAGAGTCTGCTCGGTTTGCGCGGCAGGCAGCACTTTGAAAATTACGTCCGTCAAAACTGCCAGCGTGCCCCATGAGCCTGCCATTCCCTTGGAGAGATCATATCCGGTGACGTTCTTCATCACCCGTCCGCCGGACTTGAACAATTCGCCGCGACCGGAAACCGCCTCGATGCCCAAAATATGATCCCGCGCCGCGCCCGCTTTGAGGCGTCGCGGACCGGACGCATTGGTTGCCAGCACACCGCCGATTGTGCCTTTGCCAGGCACTTGGCCCAGCACATTGGCATAGTCCAGCGGCTCGAATGCCAGTTGTTGGCCTTTGGTGGCGAGCAGCGCCTCCACTTCAGCTACCGGTGTTCCGGCTTTCAGCGAGATTACCAGCTCTTCCGGCTCATAGAAATTCACGCCGGTGAGTTTGGAGAGATCGAGCTTGTTGTCGGCCGTAACCAGCCTGCCGATGCGTTTTTTTGAGCCTTGCCCGAATATATCCAGCGTCTCGCCGGTTTCCGTGGCAGCGAGGATGATGTCGCGGATTTCTGCGGCGGTGGCGGGAGTGTGGTTTATCACTAAAACCTCGGAATTTCTGGAAAAGCCAAATTTCCACCCGAAACATGCATCCGGCCCAGCTCCGCGCAGCGGCGTAGTTGGGGGAACACTTTCCCGGGGTTTAGCAAGTGGTTGGCATCGAATGCGCATTTCACGCGCATTTGTGTGTCCAGATCAATCTGGTTGAACATTTCCGGCATTAAATCGCGCTTTTCAACGCCCACACCATGCTCGCCCGTGAGCACACCGCCGACGGCGACGCAGAGCCGCAAAATATCCGCGCCGAAATTTTCGGCCTTTTCAAGCTGGCCTTCGATGTTGGCATCATAGAGGATGAGCGGGTGCAAATTGCCGTCTCCCGCGTGGAAAACATTGGCGACTTTGAGGCCGTATTTCTCGGACATTTCGCGCATACCCTTCAAAACCTTGGGCAATTCTTTGCGCGGGATTGTCCCGTCCATGCAGTAATAATCCGGCGAAATACGTCCGACTGCCGGAAACGCCGCCTTGCGTCCCGCCCAGAAATTCATCCGTTCGGCTTCACTTGTAGAGACTTTGAGCGTAGTCGAATTATTGGCTTTAGCTATGGTTTCGACGCGCGATAGCAGGTCATCGACTTCCGCCTCAGGTCCGTCCAGTTCGACAATCAGCAGCGCTTCGATATCACGCGGATAGCCGGCATGAACGAAGTCTTCAGCGGCGTGAATGGCGGGGCGGTCCATCATTTCCATACCGCCCGGAATAATGCCTGCCCCGATAATATCGGCCACGCATTGGCCCGCCTCCTCGCTGGACGAGAAGCCAATCAGCGCCGCACGGGCGGTTTCCGGCTTTTGCAACACGCGCACAGTGACTTCTGTGACGACGCCGAGCAGGCCTTCGGAGCCTGTCATCAGACCTAACAAATCATAGACTTCGCTATCCAAATGCTGGCCGCCGAGGCGGATGATATCGCCGTTGATGAGCACCATTTCCACGCCCAAAACATTGCTGGCGGTCAGCCCGTATTTCAGCGAATGCACGCCGCCGGAATTCTCCGCCACATTGCCGCCGATGGAACAGGCGATCTGGCTGGACGGGTCGGGCGCATAGTAAAACCCGTCCGCCTCAACGGCGCGGGTGATGCCCAGATTGGTAACGCCGGGCTGGGCTGTCACCGTGCGGTTCATGAGGTCCACATCGAGCACTTTGTTGAAGCGCGACATGACGAGAAGCACAGCATCTTCCAGCGGCAGCGCACCGCCGGACAGCGACGTGCCGGAGCCGCGCGGCACAACTTTGATTTTTTCCCTGTCGCAGTATTTCAAGATTTTCGACACTTGCGCCGTGGTCTGCGGCAGCACCACAAGCATGGGCATCTGGCGATAGGCGGTCAGCCCGTCGCTTTCAAAAACCCGCATCGCGGTTTGGCTGTCCACGATGCCGTCGCCATCCACGAACTCGCGCATTTGCGCGATGATTTCGCCGCGCTTTTCAAGCGTCTTGGCATTGGGCTTTGGCATCATCAGCGATGTCATGGCGATTGTTCCGATCAGGTCCGATTGGCGATAAGTACGCGCCCGTCGCTTGCCGTCAATGCCTTGATATTTTTATAATCGGGAATGGTTGTCAGCGTGGTCCCGTGTTTGTGCGTATGGGTGGCGGTGACAACCACAACCGACGCGCCAGACGCCTCGCCCGCCAAAATGCCTGCGGTGGCATCTTCAAACACCAGACAATCGTCAATGTTAACGCCGAGCTTTTCCGCGCCCAGCATGAAACAGCGGGGATTCGGCTTGCCGTCGGTTACGTCTTCGCCGGTAATCATAAGGTCGGGACGCGGGATGCCCGCTTTTGCCATGCGTACCAAAGCCAGCTCCTTGGGCGCGGATGTCACGATTGCCCAACGGTCGCGCGGCAGGGAATTCAAAAAATCAATCGCGCCCTCGATCGGCACGATGCCTTCAAGATCAATCATTTCAGCAACGCAGATTTGATCCGTTTCAGCTTGCGTATCGACACCGGGCAGGCCCAGCCGCGCGATGGTATCAAACCCGCGCACGCCGTGAATGGTCGGCAAAAATGTTGCCACATCCAGCCCGTGCTTTTGGGCCCATTTGGTCCAGACGCGCTCTGCCGCGACGATGGAATTGAGAATTGTGCCATCCATATCAAACAGAAAAGCGGCATAGGGCTTGTTTAAAACAAGCGTTTTAGGTGCGGTCACGATGGCGAATCCATGTTTTGGGAGGGACGGGCTTTATAGTGGCGCGGGGGTGGAGGCGTGTCAACGCCATTGAGCATGGGATGTTACTGCTTCAAAATGTATATATGCAATTGCGGAGTGCATCTCACACATTTGACGAAACGTAGCACGGCTCTACGCAGATCCGGCATCCAGGGTGGTGAATGTGCAAGGTTGTGTGATCGGTATGACGGACAATGTGGATACTTGGCAAGGTTACCATCACTGGATACCGGATCAGCGCTTTTTCCTGCTTCGCTGGAAACGCTTGTCCGGTATGATGGAGGCGCGAGTTTGCCTATAAAAATGCCACCAAAAAGGCAGCGCCAACGTATACACGCATCAGCCTCAACTTTCCGCGTGATGACTACGGATACGTCGCACCACAAGCCAGATTGACAGTAATGCCACCGGCACAAACATCGCCGTTAGCAAGGAAGGCGACAGGCCGTCCAAATGCCCTTCCGCGCCCTTGGCAAGGTAGGAAAACAGCCCGACGACGTAGTAGGACACCGCAGCGACCGACAGGCCCTCAACAGTCTGCTGCAGGCGCAATTGCAGCCTGGCACGGTGGTTCATCGAGGCCAGCAAATCGCTGTTCTGGTTTTGCAGCGCCACATCCACCCATGTGCGCAGCAAGTTTGCGGCGCGGGTTAGTTTGCGTGACAGGTTGGCTTGCCGGTCTTCCACCGAGCGACAAGTGCGCATGGCAGGGGCCATACGCTTTTGCAGGAAAGCGGCCAGCGTTTCGTAGCCTTCCACGGGCTTTTCTTCGAGCGCTTCGAGGCGCTCCAGCACTATGCCGTCATAGGCTTTGCTGGCACCAAAACGATAAAGCGAGGACGCGGCATCGGCTTCCAGCTCGGCGGCAAGCTCGGTGAGCTGCTCCAGCAAATGCGCGTTGTCGCGGCCTTCACCATCCTTCATTTCAAGGGTCAGCGCGGCGAGCCGGTCTTCCATTTTGCGGATGCGGGTGGACAGCGAAATCGCCAGCGGCAGTCCAAGCATGGCCAGCGTGCGGTAGGTTTCAATTTCAATGAGGCGCTGGGCCAATGCGCCGATACGAGCCGGTGTCAGCCCGCCGTCCAGTATTGTCAGGCGCGTCAAACCGTCCGCGTCCTGGCGGAAATCGGTTAAAATTGTCGCTGTGCCATTCTCGATCCCGGAGGCGCAGAGGCTTGCCACATCATAGCTTGCGTAGAATTTTTTGGTATCGCGCGGGCGCTTGTAAATCTCCAATCGTATGCCGGAAATCACGGTTCCGGGCGCGGAAAAGCCGGAGCCAAACGGATGCTCATGATTGCCGTTGCCATTGGTCAGCGGGCCTTCGTAGAGATAGGTCGAAAATTCGGTGTGCCGCTCCCAGCGCAGCGTACCGGCCCCATAATTCAAAATATGATGACGCGCGCTTTTATCCGGCGGGGACACGCCAGCGGCACGGCTCAAGTCTGACAGCACGGCGTGGTCCACGACGAAACCGGCCTCGGTGAAAAACGCTAATTGCAGGAGCAAGCGCGGCGCGGAAATCAGCGGATAAGGTCTGGCGTGAACTTCGCCCAGCGCGGCAGGACGTTGATGATTAGCGGCAAAGCCCAGCACTGTGCCAGTCGGCAGCCGCATCTCTTCCGGTGTGGTGTCCTGTACACTCATGTTCGATCCCCGTCGTTTCTTCTGGCTTGGACAAAACGCGGCGCTTAAATTCCATCGAAATGCGGCGTAGTCCAGTTTGTGCAGAGCAACCTACGACGTGTCCAAAATAAAATCGATTGAAGGAACAAGCCGATTTGTCGCAGGGCAAGTGGACAATATTCTTGACCAGTTTAGTCAATCAGATATTGTTAAATTTGAGGAGTACCGATGTCCGTAGAAATTTTTAAACCCGTTCGCCATTCGCGCACAGCCGATGATGTGGTGGCACAAGTTGAAGAGCGCATCCTGCACGGCATTTTGCGCGTGGGCGACCGGCTGCCCGGCGAGCGGGAACTGGCAGTGCATTTCAAAGTGTCGCGCCCGGTTTTGCGTGATGCCTTGCGGGAATTGGAGGATAAGGGCCTTCTTATCACGCGCCACGGCGGTGGCACTTTTGTGGCGGATATTATTGGCCAGGTGTTTTCCAAGCCCGTCGTGGATTTGATCGGCTCGCACCCGAAAGCAACGGCTGACTATCTGGAATATCGCCGCGAAATTGAGTCTCTTGCCGCTGGCTATGCCGCGACACGGGCGACTGCCGACGACCGGATTATGCTGCAAGCCATCATTAGTAAGATGGATGCGGCACACAAAATCGAGCGGTTTGACGAGGAAGCTCGGATTGATCTTGAGTTTCATTATGCCATCGGTGAGTGTGCTTATAATATTATTTTGTTGCACACTTTGCGCTCCTGCTACCGGCTGCATGAGGACGGTGTGTTTTACAGCCGCTCGCTGATTTACGGTTTTCCCGGTGCGCGCGATGCGCTTTTGGCACAACATAAGGCGCTGGCGACGGCAATTATTTCCGGTGATGCCGCACTAGCCCGCCAGCGGGCGGTGGAGCATATAAACTTTGTGGAAACCTGCATGGCAGAGGCGCAGCGCAGCGGTGAATGGCAGCGTCTTTCGACCATGCGGCTGCAACAGCGCAACAACAGCCGTCGTCCCTCCTCCCAAAACAAGGCAAGCCAAGCGTGACTAAATTGACGAAAAAGCCAACCGTGGCGCTGTTTGTTACCTGTCTGGTGGACCTGTTCCGGCCCAGCGTCGGTTTCTCTGCGGTCAAGCTATTAGAAGATGCGGGCTGCGCTGTTGATGTGCCGGTGAGCCAAACCTGCTGCGGGCAACCGGCGTTTAATTCCGGCGATAAGAAAGACGCCCGCGAGATTGCCGCGCAAGTTATCACCGCGTTTGAAAAGTATGATTACGTCGTCGCGCCATCCGGCTCCTGCACGGGCATGATGGCCAAGCATTATGGTGAGCTATTCGTCGGCGATGACAAATGGGAAGCGCGGGCGAAAGCCTTCAGCGCCAAGACGCACGAGTTGGTGTCATTTCTCACAAATGTAATGTTCGTTTCCGATCTCAATGTCAGTCACAATGGCAGCGTGACGTACCATGATTCATGCTCAGGCTTGCGCGAACTCAATATTAAAAAACAGCCGCGCAAATTGCTCAATAGCATTGCCGGACTTGAACTCAAAGAGATGAAGGATCCCGATGTGTGCTGCGGCTTCGGGGGCACGTTCTGTGTCAAATATCCGGATATTTCCAACAAGATTGTTTCTGAAAAGACCATTCACATAAAGGCCGCAGGCGCGGAAACTTTGCTTGCCGGCGATCTTGGGTGTCTGATGAATATGGCCGGAAAACTCAAGCGCGAAGGCTCAAGCATCGAGGCCCGGCACGTCGCGGAGGTCTTGGCGGGAATGACGGATGCGCCTGCGATCGGGGAAGCATTATGACGATTCATTCCACTTCGCCGCAATTTAAAGCCAACTCTGTCGAGGCACTGGCCGATGTTAACTTGCAAAAAGCCATGGGCCATGTGCGCAACGGCTTTATCGACAAACGCGCTGCGGCAGTGAGCGCTCTGCCGGAATTTGAAGCGCTGCGCGATAATGCCAAGGCCATCAAAGACCATACGCTTGCGCATTTGGACCTCTATTTGGAGGCCTATGTTGCCAAGGTTGAGGCCAGCGGCGGGCATGTGCATTTCGCGGAAAGTGCGCAAGATGCACGGGATATTATCCTCACACTTTGCCGCGATGCCAACGCCAAAACCGTGACCAAGGGCAAGAGCATGGTCTCGGAAGAGATTGAGCTGAACGGGCATTTGGAAGTCAATGGCATCGTGCCGGTCGAGACGGATCTTGGCGAATATATCATTCAGTTGCGCGGCGAAAAGCCGAGCCACATCATCGCGCCGGCCGTGCATGTGACCAAGGAGCAGGTCGAAGAGGACTTCCGCCGCATTCATACGCACTTGGATGCAAACCGCGATTTGACCGAGCCGGTGACGTTGCTCAACGAGGCACGGCATATCCTGAGGCAAAAATATTTCGACGCTGATGTTGGCATCACCGGCGCGAATTTTCTCATAGCCGAGACTGGAACGTCCGTCATCGTGACTAATGAAGGCAATGGCGACCTCACGCAAATTCTGCCTAAAATGCACATCGTTATCGCCACTATAGAAAAAATTGTGCCGACGCTTTGCGACGTTTCGCAAATCCTGCGCGTGCTCGCCCGCTCGGCCACGGGGCAGGATATGTCGGTCTATACCACGCTTTCCACCGGCCCGCGCCGCAAGGGCGATCCGGACGGGCCGGAGGCCTATCACGTCGTAATTCTCGACAATGGCCGCACCAAAATGATTGGCACGGAATATCAGGATATGCTGCGCTGCATTCGCTGCGGCGCGTGCATGAACCATTGTCCGGTCTATCATTCTATCGGCGGCCACGCCTATGGTTGGGTCTATCCAGGCCCGATGGGCGCGGTGCTTACGCCCTCGCTGATCGGTGTCGCGGAGGCCGGCCATTTGCCGAATGCCTCTACTTTTTGCGGGCGCTGCGAAAGCGTTTGCCCGATGAAAATACCCTTGCCGAAAATGATGCGGCACTGGCGCGAGCGGGAATTTGAGCAACATTTGAACAGCCGCACCGCCCGCTATGGCCTCGGCGTCTGGGCGTTCTTCGCCAAACGTCCGAAGCTCTATCATCTGGCCATGTCGATTGGCATTCCAGTGCTATCTGCCCTTGGTCGCGGCAAGGGCCGTTTCACGTCTCTGCCGCTGGCAGGCGGCTGGACCAAATGGCGCGATTTGCCCGCGCCGCAGTCCCGCACGTTCCAGCAGCTCTGGGCGCAGCGCGATGCGCAAAAGCAGGAGGCGAAGTGATGGATGCAAAATCCGCCGTTCTCGCCCGCCTGCGTGATGCCTTGCAAGTCTCGGGCGATGACAAGGCCCGCAAGGCGGCGGTCGCCGCGCGGCTGAAATCCGCGCCTGTCGGCATCATTCCTGCCCGTGGGCAATTGCCGGACAAGGAGCGCATCGCGCTGTTTTTGGACCGCGTTTCGCGCGTCAATGTAACGGTGAAAAAAGTGAAATCACTCGATGGCGTGCCCAGAGCCATCACTGAATATCTGCGAGAGCGCAACCTGCCTGCCACAATTATTCACGGCGGCGATAAGCGCTTTGGGGAAATGAATTGGAAGAGCCAAAACACGCTTGAGGTGAAGACCGGACCATCAGATGGGAGCGACGAAAACGGACTGTCGTTCGCCTATGGCGGCATCGCCGAAACGGGAACGTTGATGTTGGTTTCCGGCGCTGATAACCCGACCACGATCAACTTCTTGCCGGAAAATCACATCGTGGTTTTGGAAGCCTCTACAATCGCGGGCGATCTCGAAACCCTGATGCAGCGCCTTGGCGAAAAATACGGAAAAGGCGAAATGCCCCGCACGGTTAATCTTATAACCGGGCCGTCGCGGTCAGGCGATATTGAACAGACAATTCTGCTCGGCGCACACGGGCCACGGGCCGTGCATTTGGTTCTGGCGGGGTAGAATCCCGGTTTTAATTGCATGAATTTTGTACTAATATCAGCAAAGTCCGGTTGTGAAGATAGATGGCATGAACCAAATTTTGAGCAAAGCCATCAGTGACGTCTCAGCCCTTTAGAGGTGGACCAGAACGAAATCGCCCTAGAAATGATTGATTTGGAGGCGCGAAAACGAATTGAGGCGCGTTTAGCATTGTCGGAAGAAATGGGCGACTACACCCCATCCGAGCAGTTTTTTACGGAGTTGAAAGCGCGGTATGCGGGGTAAAGCAATCCAGCAGCGCACTATCTCGCCCTTGGCGGGCGGGAATGGAATTTCTTAGGCTTAGCCCTTGCTAAGTCTTAGAAATTCCAGGAGCGGGGGTATCGTCTGCTCGATTTTGCAGAGTTTGGCGGAGCAAAGAGAGCCCCTCTGTTTAATTATCTGAGGCTTAGCAAGGGCTAGACCTAAGATATTTCATTCTCCCCCGCGTGGGGGGAGATAAGTTTCCGTGAACCATTCCAGTGTTTCTGAACAGCCATTCTCCCCCGCGTGGGGGGAGATAAGGCAACCTGCTAAATCAACCCCACCCAGGCCTTGGCAATCCGCCTGCCGACATCATCAGCTATCGGGCCATGCTTTGCGGCTTCGCTTGGAAAACGCGCGGCCCAGTCGGGGTCTTTCTTGTCGATCACGTCGGCGAAGCGTTCGTTCCATTTCACCACGAGTTGCCGGTCGGCTTCGAAGTGGAACTGGATGCCATAGGCGGCGCGGTGGACGCGGAAGGCTTGGTTTGGCGTGGCGTTATTGGCGGCGAGGCGCACGGCGCCACCCGGCAGCGTGAATGTATCGTCGTGCCATTGAAAAATCGGAAATTCTGACGGCAGTGCGGCCATCAGCGGGTCGCTCGCCGCGTCGTCGGTCAGCTTGATGTTTTGCCAACCGAATTCCGGCGCTGTGCCGATCAGGTTGGTCGCGCCAAAGGCACGGGCTAAAATCTGGCTTCCCAAGCATATACCAAGCGCGGCTTTGTCGTTTTCCGCAAAGCAGCGCATAAGTGCTGCAAGATGTGGCAGGTAGGGATGAATATCGTCAGAAACAGCATTTTGTCCGCCGCCAAGCACAACAATCGCATCATGTTGCGAGCAATCTTCCGGCAACGCGTCGCCAAGATAAGGCTTGCGATAATCGCGTGTCGCGCCCGCTTCATTGAGCGCATCGCAGACTTGGCCAAGGCCTGTGGAATCAAAATTTTGAACAATAAGAACGTGCATGGGGGCTGCTTTTGGAATTCGTCTTGGTGTTGCCTGAGACTGGTCTATAGTCGCCTTATTCTGGTTAACAAAGGATAAATTGTGGCCTTACAAAATCGCATTGATGCTTTTGGCAACATGGTTGCGGTGAACGCGCGGGGCACAATCATGGGCAATCGCGGCGGGCGCATTCATGATCCGGCAACAAAAACACTCACCCGTCGTTGGGCATCAAAGCATTGGATTTGCTGCGAAATTGTCTATAAAGATTGGCATCGCGACGTTATGAGCGCAGGCTACACCGGGCTGTTTTTCCTCGATGAAGTGGCCGCACTTGCCTGCGGTCATCGCCCTTGCGCCTTTTGTCGACGTGAAGACTACAAAAAATTTGCAGCCTGTTGGCGCGAAAGTTTTCCGCAATGCAATACGCCTAAAGTCCGCGATATCGACGAGGTGCTGCATCGTGAGCGGCAGGTTTCAGGGGTTGGCCCGTTGCCAATTTTAGCCGCTGAAATTGATACTCTGCCGGATGGAGCCATGATTGCGATTGGCAGTAATGCCTTTGCCATGCGCCATGGGTTTGCCTTGCCATGGAGTTTCGAAGGATATGGGACGCCGATAAAATTGAGCAATCTCAATCTTAACAATGCCAGTCTGCTCTCCGCCCCTGCCCTCGTCAAAACGCTCAAAGCAGGCTATCAGCCGCGCTGGCACATTTCAGCTGGGGTTTAAAATTGCGCGCGAATTACAAGATGCAACGATTATTTGTCAGCGCTGATTTGGAAGCCGGGACAAGCATTGCGGCCAATGACGAGCAGTTCAATTATCTCGCCAATGTACTGCGGCTGGGCGAAGGCGACAGGCTTCTAGTCTTCAACGGGCGCGATGGGGAATGGCATGCCAACTTGAATTTTAAGTCTAAGAAAAAGCTGTTGTTAAAAATGGAGACACAAACCAGAGCGCAAACACCGCTGCCGGATTTACACTTTCTGTTCGCGCCGCTCAAAGTCGGGCGGCTGGATTATCTTGTCCAGAAATCCGTCGAGATGGGCGCAGGCGTCATCCAGCCCGTGGTAACGCAGCATACGCAAAACCATCGGGTGAGTGTGGAAAAGCTGCAAGCCAACGCATTGGAAGCAGCCGAGCAATGCGGGATTTTGGCGTTGCCGCAAGTTTTGGAGCCGGTGAAGCTCGACATACTTTTGGCAGACTGGGATTCCTCCCGCCGCATCATTTTTTGTGATGAAGACCATTCCACGCAAAACCCTATGTTAGCTATTACTAAAATAAAAGAAAAGCACCTGGCTGTACTCATCGGCCCTGAGGGCGGCTTCTCCGATGACGAGCGCTCCCTTCTGCGCGGCCTGCTCTTCGTCACCGCCATCCCGCTCGGCCCCCGCATTCTACGCTCGGATACAGCAGCAGTAGCGGCCATGGCTGTGGTGCAGACGGTGATTGGAGATTGGAAGTAAGCCTTGGACATTTGACGCACGCCCTTCGAACACTTTCCGTATCATTTCCGTGCGTCTGCCGGCCGCTTCGCGATCCATCATTTTTGCCAAAATCCAATCAAATAATTTCACTTGAACTTCGCGCCACGTCACGCCATGTGGAGTTGACAAAACACCGGCGGCCTTGACCCGCCGAGGGGAGACAGCATGGCACGGGACACCACCGACGTTACGCCGATTGAGGGCGCGCAGGATTTGATTGACTGGATTGCGGCGGGTGAAAAGCCGAAATCCACGTGGCGTCTTGGTACTGAACATGAGAAATTCCCCTTCTATCTGGATGGCAATATGCCGGTGCCTTATGAGGGACCGCGTGGCATAAAGGCTATCTTGGACGGGATGCAGGCCATGCTTGGCTGGGAGCCTATCCTTGATGAAGGCAATATTATCGGCCTTGTGGAACCCACTGGCATGGGCGCGATATCGCTGGAACCAGGCGGGCAATTTGAACTTTCGGGCGCTCCTGTTGAGACATTGCATCAGACCTGCCGCGAGGCAAACGCGCATTTATCTCAAGTGCGGGAAATTGCAGAGCCGTTAGGAATCAAGTTCCTAGGCATGGGCGGCAGCCCGAAATGGACGCTGGACCAGACCCCGCGTATGCCAAAATCGCGCTATAAAATCATGTCCAACTATATGCCAAAAGTTGGCTCCAAGGGTCTGGATATGATGTACCGGACCTGCACCATTCAGGTGAATTTAGACTTTGCCACCGAAGATGACATGCGCCGCAAGATGCTGACGTCGATAAAGTTGCAGCCGCTTTCCACCGCGCTTTTTGCCGCCTCGCCCTTTACTGAGGGCAAACCCAACGGCTTCCAATCCTGGCGCGGCGATATTTGGAGCGATACGGATAATAATCGCTCGGGCGTTCCGACATTTCTGTTCAACAACTCGTTTGGCTACGCTGATTATGTCGAGTGGGCGCTTGATATTCCCATGTATTTCGTGCTGCGCGATGGACGTTATCACAATGCCACCCACGTCACATTCCGCCAGTTTATGAACGGCGCCTTACGACATGAAGTGCCGGACGGAATGCCCAATACGGGCGATTGGACCAACCATTTGGGCACGCTTTTCCCCGATGTGCGCCTTAAGCGTTTCCTGGAAATGCGCGGCGCGGACGGTGGTCCATGGCGCAGAATAACCGCGCTTCCGGCCTTCTGGGTGGGGCTGCTTTATGATGATAATGCGCTGGCAGCGGCAGAGGAACTGACGCGTGACTGGCGTTATGATGATGTGATGCATCAGAGAAAAACTGTTCCCGTTCAAGGGCTTAAGTCGCCGTGGCGCGATGGGACGTTGCTGGATGTCGCCCGCGAGGTTGTAAAAATCAGCCGCATGGGCCTCAAAAACCGTGCCAAATTGAATGCTGATGGCTTTGATGAATCCGTGTTCCTGTCGCCCATGGAAGAGGTCGTCGAGCGCGGTTCAACGTTGGCCGAATTGATGCTGAGCGAATATAATTCAGTGTGGGGCCGCAGTGTTGAGCCTGTGTTCATGGCCTATGCTTATTAAGCACCATCCAAAATCATCACCGCCGCCTTTTCCGCGATCATAATCGCCGGTGCATTGGTATTGCCGCCTACCAAACGCGGCATGACGGAGGCGTCAACTACCCTGAGGCCGGTCACGCCGCGCACTTTCAGATCCGGCCCGACGACGGCCATTTCATCTGCCTCCGCGCCCATTTTGCACGTGCCTACAGGGTGATAAACTGACTCCGTTTTGTTGCGGATAAACTTGATAATATCATCACGCGAGCTGACATCCGCGACTGGCTCTATCTCTTTTTTGCGATACGCATCAAAGGCCGGTGCGCCTAAAATTTGGCGGGACAGGCGTAAGGCTTCGAGCATCATTTCCATATCGCGCTCAGTGCTCAAATAGTCCTGATCAATAAGCGGCGAGTTTATTGCGCCGCCGCAGAGCAGGACTTCCCGTGTGGCGGTGATGGTTTCCGCATCCCCGCCAGTCGCTATTTCCACGCCATCAGCGCGCTTGCCATCAAACATAATGCACTGAACTTGTGTGCCCGTCAGTGTGGTAAGGTTTGGTCTGTCGTTGACTTGTGCGAAAAAAGTCGCGGCTGTGGAGCCACGGCGGCCTTTTTGCGTTGTGGTCTGATAGAGGCCAACGCCAAGTTGATTTTCGCCATTAAAGTCACCGTTTACCGGCAGTTGGATTTGGCTTCCGGCCTCGACGAAAGTGCGGGATAATAAATTGGCCGCGGGGTTATCCGGCACTGTTAGCGGACCGCCTGCCCCATGAAATTCCGAGGCGCCGCGCACATTGCATTCGGATTTTTTGAAAAGTGGCAGCACGGATTTTCAATCCAGCGGCTTGCGCCCATCGCCGCCCACCCGTCATAATTTTCGGCTGCGCCGCGAATCTAGCACATGGCGTTGACGGAGCTGGACCCGCCCATGACCTTGCCGCGTGGCCAAAACAGGCGGCGATTGTTCAATTCTTTTTGCGGAACCGTGTTATAGTTCCAGTTGGTGCCTTTGAGACGCGCCAATACGGCGAGGCCAAATGGTATATTAATCAACGGGTTGCGGTCTTTACCGCCTGCCTCGATGACGCAAACGGAAACTTTCGGGTCGGCTGACAGCCGGTTGGCCAGCACCAATCCAGCGGAGCCTGCACCGATAACTATGTAGTTAAACTTACGACTGCCGGACATTTTCTCAGCTCCCACTTATGTTCTTATTTTAACACCACCATATGCGCACTTGCGGAAGTGAACAGTCTGTTGTTCGATACGCTTTGAAACCACTTTGAGGAACCAAACCATGTTGTCACTAATTGATATGTTCACACGGGCCGGCGGCGGCGATGCCGTGAATCAGATGGCAAAGCAGTTTGGTCTTTCGCCGGATCAAACGCAGGCGGCGATTGATGCGCTGATGCCGGCGCTGTCGATGGGCCTTAAGCAAAACGCGTCGAATACGGCCGATATGGGCAGGCTGATGCAGGGAATGGTGACGGGCGGGCAGGCCAATTATTTTGACAGTATCACCAAGGCGTTCAATCCCGCAGGCGTCGCGGATGGCAACGCAATTCTCGGTAATCTTTTCGGCTCGAAGGAAGTTTCCAAGGCGGTTGCGGCCCATGCGGCGGCGGCAACGGGCGTGGGGCAGAGCGTATTGCAGCAAATGCTGCCAGTGCTCGCCTCCACAATGATGAGCGGTATGTTCAAGCAATCCACCGGCCAGATGAATGCCGTTGGCGGCGCTGGCGGCAATGTATTTGGTGATGTCATCAAAGAAATGATGAAGCAGTCCGGCGGGCAGCAGGCAGCGCCAGGTGCCGGCGGCAATCCGTGGGACAATATACTCAAGGATGTTTTGAGCGGCGGCGCTGTGAGCCAAACGTACGCTGCACCTGCGGGCACGGATAATCCGCTTGGTAATATCCTCAAAGATATTTTGGGCGGCGGGGCCACTGCACAGGCGCAACCACAGGCGGGCAATAATCCGTTCGGCGATATTTTAAAGACAATTTTTGCAGGGGGTGCCGGTGGTCAGGCTCAGACTGCGCCAACTGGCGCGGACAATCCATTGGGCAATATTCTGAAGGATATTTTGGGCGGCGGGCAAAGTGCGCAAGCTGACACTCAAGTTACGCCACCTGCGGACAATCCATTCGGCAAGATGTTTGAGACCGGCAAGAAGACCCAAGACAGCTATAACAAAGGTCTTGAGTCGATTTTCGACCAGTATATAAAAGGAATGGACCGCTAATCTTTTCATGCAAAAAACCCGGCTGCGGGGAAACAGCCGGGTCAGGTGGCAGGCATCCGGGGGTAAACCGGGAGTGTATTGCGCCTGCGGGAACGAAATTAGTTGACGTAGCGCGCTGCTGCTTCGCGGATGTTACCGGCGGCGAGCCGCGAAAGCCGGATGGCCGGGTCCACTGTTGCCGGGCTTTCCAGCGCAACAAACAGATCTGAACGGCGCAGGCCGATGTCGGCCAATTCAATATCGCTCAATACGCCAAGCTGATACATGGCACGGCGATTTTTGAAAGCTTGAATGAAGGTCGCGACTTTTTCAACTGTACGGGTAGCAAAATTGGCAATGGCGCGTTTTGTGAAAGCATTTGGCGCTGATGTGGTTGCCCGGCAGTCGATCGTGGTCATCTCATTGGTCCTTTTCAAAAATGCTGCACAAAGACAGTGGTTTCCCGCCGCGTGGCGGGAGGGGCCACTCGTTTGGGGAGTCTGATAAAGGGCTGACTTTCAGCCGGTTATGCTTTTGCACTATCAAAAAATATAGCGAATCTGATTGATTTGGCAAACGAATGTTTCTAATGCTTAGCATCATTATTTGTTATGTGAATTGGAGCGAGCATGGCCAGCCCTTTAGATCTCGATCAACTACAAACATTCGTTGCTATTTCAGATGCGGGCTCGTTCACCCGCGCGGCGGATGAGGTGCATAAAACCCAATCCGCTGTTTCTATGCAGATGCGCCGCCTTGAAGACCGGATCGGCCGCCCGCTGTTTGAGAAAGACGGGCGCACCAACAGGCTGACAGAAGATGGCGAGCGCCTGCTCAACTTTGCGCGGCGCATGCTGCGGCTCAACACCGAAACCGTTGCGGCGTTTGATGATACCAAGCTGGAAGGCCATATCCGCATCGGGATGCCGGACGATTATGCCGACCGGTTTTTGCCGGAAATTATGGCGCGGTTTGCCCGTTCAAATCCGCGTGTGGAACTTTCGATTATTTGCGAGCCGACGGTTAATTTAGTTGAGCATGTCAATCGCGGCGCTCTGGATCTGGCACTGATTACCCATGTGCCGGAACAGGGCTATTCCGAAATCGTGCGCCGCGAGCCGCTACTCTGGGTCACGTCTGCCAATCATAATACCCATGAGGAACCTGTGCTGCCGCTGGCATTCGGGCGGCCCAATTGTATCTGGCGGCTTCACGCAACGGAAGCGCTAAGTGTGATGAAGCGCGAACATCGCGTGCTGTTCACCTCATGGTCGGCGACGGTTATCACAGCCAGCGTGCTAGCGGGCCTCGCCGTTTCTATTCTTGCCGAATGCTCGCTGCGCCCTGGTATGCGCGTACTTGGTGAGGCGGATGGCTTTGCCAAATTGCCCGACGTGGAAATTGGCCTCATCCGCACCCGCGCCCGCCGCTCACCGATTGTAGAAGCCATGGCACAACACATTTTGGAAAGTTTGGATAATCTTTCGCAGCCCGGTTTTGAGGCGGAAATACGTGTGAAACGAAACGGCAGCGGATTGCAGCCACGATGGTGAGTTAGCCGCGTTAAGCTAACAGACGTCGAAACTCTTCTGCCAGCTTCTGCGCAGCCGCTTCTGTCCCTAACGGGCGGGAGTTTAGCGCTGGTGCACCGTTGATGTTGATAACCGCATACCAGTCGTCCGGCCCGTCGGACTGGTCTTGGCGGCGGGTTGAAATTGAACTTATGTCGCCATTGCGGAACACTTGGCGTGTTTTGCCCCACAAAAAGTCACGCTCAATAGTGATGGTTTCTTTGCCGAATATGAGTGCGCCGCTCGGCGCAATCAGCCCCGCATAAGTCACACCCGCACCCACAGCCATGCCGCCTAATATGATAAATCCAAAAAACGGACTGGCAAAATTCAACGGCCACACCCCGCGCCATAGCTCGTACACAGGCATGATAAGGGCAAACAGCCCCGCACAAGTGAATATTATGCGGGATATGGTGTGATGAGGTAAAATATAAGTCTTGCCGTCGTCTTCCATGATTAGGATTATGGCATGGCCGTGTTGTAAAAGAGTTGAGACGGTTGGTAAAATTTCACGGGGTGTTTATGGCGGCGAACAAACACAACAATATGCACGTGTCATCCCTGTCCCGCCGACGTTCCGGCCAAGCGTAGCGCAGAGCCGGAATCCAGAGCGCCGGGGTCGAAAATTGATACGTCTGTTTGCCTTTAATTTGTTGATTTTAATATGATTTCTCGGGTAGTGCACTTCACTTTCAAGGTCTGAGCAACTGGACCCCCGGTTCCGCTACGCGGCTCGAGGATGACGGGTCTGGGTGAAATATTTTACATTTTATCCACACCTCTCCGTGCTGCCGTATAGTCCCTCCCGTAATGTGAAACCGGAAGGCAAACATGGACTGGCCGCTCGTCATCAACAGGAACCGCGCAGCGCTGCTCACGATCATCGT
>JAYVRA010000069.1:0-59714 GCA_043776635.1 Phyllobacteriaceae bacterium | reverse complement strand
CGGTGAACTCAATTCCTGTGCGCATAACCCTGAATCGCACATCCAGCAAAACAAGGGAATCCAAATCTGGACTCCTTCGTTGCGATCAATCCACTAGACTGCGCTTTATCGGAGGCTCAAGCAATCATTGGGCAGGCTGGTGCCGCGTCTTGGACGCACATGATTTTGGCGAGCGTACATGGATTCCAAATTCGGGCTGGCCGATAACCCGCGCTGATTTGGAACCATACATGACCGCCACCCGCGTCATGCTTGACCTGCCGGAATTCCGGCCAAACAAACCGGTAAATGAAGATATCGATTGGATACAACTGATCAAAAGTCCTGCGGTTCGTGTTGGAACAAAATATCGCACAACACTCGAACAATCCAAACTCATCAGCGTCGTTTTGAATACGATGGTGAGCGAACTTAAAGGCAATGGAACACGCATCACATCCGCAGATATCCGCTCCAAAGGCAAGCCGGCGGGCGAGATAGTGGCAGACACATTCGTGGTTTGCACGGGCGGGTTGGAAAACTCGCGGCTGTTACTATGGTCAAATGAAAAGTCCAATGGCGGCGTGGTTCCTAAAGCCAATGCGCTGGGCAAATATTGGATGGAGCATCCGCAATTTGAACCTGCACACGCGCTGCTTTATGATGCCACTGCATTCGAATTTGACGCGACGGGCGAGGCGTTTTTTTCGCCAAGTCCAGCGGCCATGGAGCGACTTGGTATCATGAATTTCGGGGCGCGGCTTATTAAGTTGCCTTATCACGGCGTGAAGCGCCTCGTGGCTGATCTCGCCTGCTATGCCCCTGATGCAGCCGAATGGGTTGCTACCGGACTTGATACGAAATTGAGTTGTGCCGCTCAAATTTACTGCGGATGGGAACAGTCACCAATCGAAGCCAATAACATCACACTTTCAAAAAATGAACGGGATGCCGCTGGCGTTCCGCGTATGGTTCTGAGTTGGAAAAAGGGTGATTTAGAGCGTAAAACTCTGCTGGAGGGGATGCGACTATTGGGCGAAACATTGGCCAAAACAGACCTTGGACGGCTACGATTTGAACGATGGTTGATCAATAATGAGCCTTATCCCAACGATGAGGAAATTGCCGGTCACCACCACATGGGTGGCACGCGCATGGGAACCGACCCGCTGATCAGCGTCGTTGATGGCGATTGCAAAGTCCATGATATGGCAAATCTTTATATAGGCGGGTCTTCTGTGTTCGTCACTTCGGGACACACGAACCCTACTACGACAATTACGGCACTTGCGCACCGGCTTGGTGATCATTTGGTTAAGAAGTTGAAAGCTTGAATTTAACATTTACAAAAATGAGGGACGAGGATCGAACTACCTTTGAAGCAACAATTACGTGACGAGGGTTAGGATGCCTCACGCCTCGACCCCTCCTTAAAATGAGCTATCGCCGTGTTCAGTCCGTTTATCGCAGCGGGTGCGCCGCCATAGACCATCATTTGCAAAATCACCTCAAGCAATTCTTTTTCACCAGCCCCTGCCGGAAGTGCATGATCGAGATTGACGCGAAGCTGCGGGCCGGTTTGCCCGCCAAGCACCGCTAATGCGGCAACGGTGGCAATTTGCCGTGTGTTCAAATCAAGCCTTTGCAACAACGCAATCGCCGGAAAGCGCCCGATTTTAATATTAACAGCCAACTGACTTCACTCTGCGGCGTCAAACAATTGAACGGACTCTAGGCCCGGCCTGCACTGTTTTCCGTGCATATTTTCGCTATTTGCCTGCAATTTCGTCAAAATTAATATGTCCAGACCCTAGCCCTACGGCACAATCAGCGTTCCTGCGCCATGCTCGGTCAGCAATTCCAAAAGCACCACATGCGGCGTCTTGCCATTCAAAATAACCACGCCTTCGACGCCGCGCTGCAAGGCTTCGATGCAGGTCTCGACCTTCGGTATCATGCCGCCTGATATCGTCCCGTCGGCAATCAGCTTGCGGGCTTCGGATACGGATAATTCTTTGATGAGGTTTTTGTCCTTGTCCAATACGCCCGGCACATCGGTGAGGAACAGTAATCGCGCTGCTTTAACAGCGCCTGCGATTGCGCCCGCAAACGTATCGGCGTTTACATTGTAAGTATGACCATCGCGGCCAGGCGCAACGGGGGCAATCACGGGGATCATCTCAGAATGCGCCAGCAGATCGAGCAGCTTACGGTCCACTTCCACCGGCTCGCCGACGAAGCCGAGGTCCAGCACACGCTCAATATTTGAGTCCGGATCTTTGATGGTCTTGCGGGCTTTTTCGGCAAAAACCATATTGCCGTCTTTGCCGCACAGACCGATCGCCCACTCGCCTTCAGCGTTAATCATCGCGACGATTTCCTTGTTTATCGAGCCTGCCAGCACCATTTCGACGATCTCAACCGTCTTCTGGTCTGTCACGCGAAGGCCGCCTTCAAACTTCGATTCAATGCCCATCTTGGCCAGCATCGCGCCAATCTGCGGACCGCCGCCGTGCACCACAATCGGGTCAATGCCGGATTGTTTTAACAGCGCAATATCACGCGCAAAGGCGCGGCCAAGCGAAATATCACCCATTGCATGCCCGCCATATTTCACGACAATTGTCTTGTCCTCATAACGCTGCATATAAGGCAACGCCTCCGACAAAAGCCGCGCTTGCAATTCGCCTTCTTGGGCAGTGGGAGCTGAGGTCATGTTCAATAATCCAAATGATGGGGCGAAACCGCTCTAGGGAAATTTATGCGCTCTAGCAATGTTTCATTTATAAAAATGACATGACAGTGTGCGAACAAAAATGACAGACTTAGCAACGACAAATCGACCAGAGCTTTACATGTCCAAAATCACCAAACTCGTCATCCTCACTGACATCCACATTCTCCACAATGATGGCAATATTATTGGCATCGATCCTTTAGAGCGTCTGCGCCAAGCGATTGCGCACATCAACCGCACGCAAATGGATACTGACTTGGTGATTTTCACTGGTGATTTGACCCATCATGGCGAGCCGAAAGCGTATGAGATTTTCAAGCGTGAAATTTCTGTGCTCAAACTGCCTTACAAACTACTGATCGGCAATCACGACAAGCGGGCAAATTTTCAGATCGCGTTTCCCGATGCTGAGAAGGACGCCAACGGTTTTGTGCAGTGGAGCAATGATTTCGGCGACTGGCGGGTCATCGGGCTGGACTCAGTCAACGAGCCACGTCAGCCGGATACGCGCCATGGCGCTGGCCAGCTTTGCACCAAGCGGCTGGAGTATTTGACCGGGACGATAAACGCGGCAGGCAACAAGAAAATCGCGCTCTTCATGCACCATCATCCGTTCATCTCGCGCTTTTCCGGCATGGACCAAATCCGCCTGATAGATGCGCCGCGCTTTGAAGCCGCGCTCGCCGGACATGACGTGCGCTTCCTCGGCATGGGGCACATCCATCGTTTCTTCTCGGTTGGCTGGAAGGGCATGATGGCCACCGTTTTCAAAAGCACATGCGACCAATTGCCGTTTGATTTGGAAACCAAAGACACCGCGCTTGGCACGCGCGAGGCGCCAGGCTATGGCGTGGTGCTGCTGGATGGCGAGCAGGTGATTGTGCACAATGTGGACTACCTCACGGAATTGTCGACGGAAGAAAATGGCGGCGCCATTCGTCACTCTTGATAGTGTTGCACACTTGATTTTCCCGCGATTAACGGCAAAGTGACATTCATGAAGTACAGCCTCGCAACAGGTTCGCCCCATGGCGGATGACATCGCCCAGCTTTTAAGCCGTATCGCGCTGAAAGACCGCGCAGCGTTTGACCGGCTATATACACAAGCCGCCCCGAAACTTTTTGGCGTCTGCCTTCGTTTACTCAATGAACGGAGCGAAGCGGAAGATGCGTTGCAAGAAGTATTTGTGAAAGTTTGGGGTAGAGCTGACCGCTTTGCCCAGAGCGACGCCCCGGCGTTCGGCTGGCTGTGCGCCATTGCACGAAACCACTCGATTGACAGAATTCGTGCGCGGCGCAAGCCGACCGTTCCTATTGAAGATGCGTTTGATGTCGCCGATACCGGTCCTGATCCGGAAAGAAGCGCCGTTAACTCCGGCGAAAGCCGGAGGATTGATAATTGTATGAAACAGCTGGATGCCGATAAGGCGGTTGCTGTGCGGGCAGCCTATGTTGAGGGCAGCTCTTATGAAGAACTGGCGGCACGCTTTAACGTGCCGCTTAACACAATGCGTACATGGCTGCGCCGCAGCCTTTTGAAATTACGAGAGTGTTTGGATCAATGAGCGGACAAGATGAAGGGATACTGCCAGATGGCGGCGACGACCTCCTCGCCGCAGAATATGTGCTCGGCGTTTTGGTGAGTGTCGAGCGTGCAGCCATGACCAGGCGCATGGCCAGCGAGCGCGGCTTTGCGCGGCTGGTATCAGACTGGGAAGCGCGGCTGGAGCCGCTGAATGATGATTACGTCGCCGTTACGCCGCCGTTGGCAGCCAAAAAAGCGCTGGATGCGCGGCTTTTTGGCAATGGCGCGACACAAGCTTCAGGCATTTGGCAAAGCCTCGCCTTGTGGCGCGGATTGACTTTTGCCACATTAGCGCTGGCGTTAATTGCTATCGTTCCAAAACTGCTGGTTTCGCCTGAGCCCATTTTGGTTGCAGCCGCGCAGATTATCGCGCCGATGCAATCTGAAAGTGGCGAAGTGAAATTCGTGGCGCTCTATCAACCGGGCTCTGATGAAATCCGTATTTCAAAAGTCAAATCGGACAAGGGTGCGACCCAAGATTATGAGCTATGGCTTGTCGATGATGGCGGCAAGCCGCAGTCTATGGGCGTGATACCGGATAAGGACGAAGTGGTTTTGAAAGTGAAGCCGGAGTTTGTGGCCCGTATTAACGCCGGCGATGCGTTTGCGGTTTCCATTGAACCAATAGGCGGCTCGCCGACAGGCACTGCTACGGGTCCGGTTATCGCAGTTGGCGTTACGAAGTCGATTTAGGGTCTGGACCTGTTAATTTTGACGAAATGGTCGAGGTGATTTTTGGTGAGTGCCAAGTATATTTGTTAAGTGTCAAGTGTCAAGGCAGAGGAGCGAAGGCGCCGGGAAATTCGGGCATGTTGCCTGCGGCCTCTTCGAGTGGCAAGTCTTTGCAAGTTCAAGCTTTTGCGACATGGCAATCGCCGGAAAGCGCCCGATTTGGACACCAACAGGCGAATGACTTCACTCTGCGGGGTCAAACCGCTTGGACGGGCCCTAAGCCCGTCCCGCACTGTTTTCCTTGCATAGTTTCGCCATTCGCCTGCCATTTCATCAAAATTAACAGATCCGGACCCTAGTGCGGCCAAAACGTGACTGGCAATTTTCATCAGTCGGCGTAGTTTTATATTTATCGCAAATAACCTCGTTAGGTTCGTGCATGAAAATAAGGTGCGTCACACTTTTGTTATTTGCCTTATCGTCTTGCGCCCAAGCACGAGCCGACGAAATCCGGCTCCTACACCCTGTTCGCGCCGGATAATGAAGCGTTCGCCACGGTGCCAAAAACAGTGTCATCCCGCGTATTTCTCCATATCAACCGCGCTGAAATGGCAAAGCTGCCGGCCGGCCATCTTGTCATCAATCCACCGCTCACGGGCAAACGGCTATTAGACTGTATGGCGCAAGGAGAGCCGCTGCAATTGCCGACGCCAGGGGGCTGTGTGCTCACCATGTCAAGAGTGAAAGATAAGCTCTCTGTGACAGATCAATCCGGCCAAACCGCGCGAATTACCAATGCCGATGTCGTGCAATCCAATGGTATGATGGAGATGATTGATCGTGTGCTATTGCCAGCTGATTGAATTCAAACATTAAAATAAAAATGAATAATCTTTGAAACTAAAGCGTGCCCCTCCCCGTTATCAGTATGTCCCCAGCGGATAAAGCGAATTTTTTCAAACGAGGAGCTACCAATATGTTCAAGAAATCACTCATCCTTTCAGCAGTTGCTGCAACCCTGTCTTTCGGCACAATGGCCTATGCGGCTAATCCGATGGTTGGCGGCGGCGAAATGTTTGCTACCAAGAACATCATCGAAAATGCAGTAAACTCCAAGGATCACACGACATTGGTCGCCGCTGTCAAGGCTGCCGGGCTTGTTGAAACATTGCAGGGCGCAGGCCCGTTTACAGTGTTTGCGCCAACCAACGAGGCGTTTGCCGCCTTGCCAGCCGGCACAGTTGACACATTGCTAAAGCCAGAAAACAAGGCAACATTGACCAAGGTTTTGACCTGCCATGTGGTTGCCGCAAAGGCGATGGCAGCAACCGTAATGGGCATGATCAAGGACGATGGCGGCGCGCACAAGGTGAAGACCGTTGGCGGTTGTGAGCTGACCCTTAAAATGGACGGCGACAAGGTGACTGTAACGGACGAAACAGGCGGTGTTGCCACTGTAACAATCGCAGACGTTGAGCAGTCAAACGGCGTCATTCACGTAATCAACAAGGTTTTGCTTCCTAAGTAAGCCATTCGTGACTTCCGGTTGAACTAAAAAGGCTGTAATTATACCTCCAAGATAATAAGCCAGTTTGACCGGCTGGATTGTCCGCAGACCCCCCTCTGCGGACAATCACATTTGAAAAGGTAATATAAAATGAACCGTCGCATGTTTTTAAATGCTACATTTCTTGTCGCCGGTGCACTCATCGTGCCCGCAGTGATAAGTGGTAAGTTTGGCTTGAAGAGTTCCGCCATTGCTGCCGGTGGTAAATTCGAGGTCGAAAAGACGGTCGATGAATGGCGCAAGTTTTTAGCGCCTGAACAATTTTCGGTGCTGCGCGAAGAGGGCACAGAACGACCTTTCACCAGCGCCCTGCTTGATGAGCATCGAAAAGGGACTTTTCACTGCGCAGGTTGCGATCTGCCCGTCTACGGCTCCTATGCCAAATTTGATAGCGGCACCGGCTGGCCCAGTTTTTATGAATCGCTGAAAGATGCGATTGGCAATCAGGATGATACGTCGCTCTTGATGGCGCGTACAGAAATCCACTGCCGCCGTTGCGGCGGGCATTTCGGCCATGTGTTTGATGATGGCCCGCAGCCAACCGGAATGCGCCATTGCCTGAATGGTGTTGCGCTAACCTTCAAGACGGATGCGGTTTAAACGGATTTGTCAGTGACAGGTGTGAAATCAATCGCCTTGAAGATAGCCCTGTGAAGTCGCTCAATGCCGAGGCGCTTTTCCGATGATGTTACAATCACATCCGGATAGGCCGCTGCACGCTTTTTCAGCTTTTCGAGAGTTGCTTCCACGAGTGGCGCAATTTGCGCATCATGCAGTTTGTCAGATTTTGTCAGCACGATTTGATATGACACTGCAGCCTTGTCCAACAGCGTCAGCACATCCTCGTCGTTCTTTTTAATGCCATGACGGGCATCAATCAGCACGAACACGCGCTTTAATGATACGCGCCCGCGCAAATAAGAAAACACCAGCCGGGTCCACTTATCCACCTGATCCTTCGGCGCTTCGGCGTAGCCATAGCCCGGCATATCAACCAGCGTCATCGGCGGTAAATCTTCCATCGTGCCTTCAAACCCGTCCGGCACAAAAAAGTTTAGCTCCTGCGTGCGGCCTGGCGTGTTGGATGTGCGTGCCAGCCCGCCTTGGCCTGTCAGCGCGTTTATAAGCGATGATTTTCCAACATTCGATCGCCCCGCAAACGCAATCTCCGGCGGCCCTTCCGGCGGCAAAAACCGCATTGAAGGCACACCCTTGATAAATATCCACGGCCGCGCAAACAGGCGGATGTCTTCGGCTGTCAGCGCGTAATCAGCAGTTTCGCTATTTTCATCGTTCATAATGATGCTTCAATCAGTAAAGTGGAAAAAAAACAAGGAAGCATCTAGGGTCTGGACCTGTTAATTTTGACGAAATGGTCGAGGTGATTTTTGGTGAGTGCCGGGAGCGAAAGCGCAGGAAATGCGAGCATTTTCAAGGCCTATGCGACATGGCAATCGCCGAAAAACGCCCGATTTTGATGCCGACAGCCAACTGGCTACACTCTGCGGCGTCAAACAGTTTGAAGGGGCCTTAACCCCGTACTACACTGTTTTCCTTGCATATTTTCGTCATTTTCCTGCCATTTCATCAAAATTAACAGGTCCAGACCCTGGCAACCTCGTTCTATTCGCCGCTTAAGCTGCTTTCGCCCCGCGTACCTGGTAATCCTTAATGGCCTCAAAACGGATGACTTTCCAACGGTCGGCCTCGTAATTAAGCGAGAAATTATTCTGCGCCAGGAACACTGGATCACCGTCCAAATCGCGGGCCATGTCGCCGCGATGGGCTTCCATGAATTTGTAAAGGTCGGTTTTATCATCCGCCGAAATCCAACGGCAGATCGAAAAGCGCGACATTTCAAAACCGGTTGGCAGCGTATATTCGAGCTGCAAACGCTGCTGCAACACATCCAACTGCAACGCGCCGACCACGCCGACAATCGCAGGCGAGCCGTCTTCCGGTGAGAATAATTGCACCACGCCTTCTTCTGCCATTTGCGCCAAGGCTTCCTTCAGCTTTTTGGCCTTCATCGCATCATCAAGTCGCACACGGCGCAGAATTTCGGGCGCAAAGTTCGGCACGCCCCGGAACAGGAAATCCTCGCCCTCGGTCAGCGTATCGCCAATGCGCAACGTGCCGTGGTTGGGGATGCCCACCACATCACCGGCGAAGGCCTCATCGGCAATCTGGCGCGAGCGGGCAAAGAAAAACTGCGGGGCGGAAAGGCCCATCTGCTTACCCGTGCGCACCAGCTTGGCCTTCATGCCGCGCTCCAACGTGCCGGAACAGACGCGCACAAAGGCGATACGGTCGCGGTGGTTCGGGTCCATATTGGCCTGAATTTTGAACACAAATGCGCTCATTTTTTCTTCGTTCGCGTGGATCGTGCGCGTGTCGGCCTCTTGGTCGCGCGGCTGCGGACCGAAATCTGCCAGCGCATTGATGAGATCGCGCACGCCAAAATTCTTCAGCGCCGAGCCAAAATAGACCGGCGTTAAATGGCCCTCCTTAAAGGATTTAGCGTCAAACGGCTTGCAAAGTTCGCGGGCAAAAGTACAGCTTTCGATGAACGCATCGCGCTCATTGACGGGAAGTAGTCCTGCGGCCTGATCACTTTCCGGCCCGTTGACTTTGACGGCATCTGTATCGGCATCGCGTTGACGTACTGAGTTTTCGACAAGATTGTAGGTTCCGGCAAAATTCTTGCCCATGCCAATCGGCCAATTAACCGGCGCGGTATCCAGCGCCAGCTTCTGCTCGATTTCGTCCAAAATCTCAAACGGGTCACGCGCCTCGCGGTCCATCTTGTTAACGAAAGTGACAATTGGAATATCGCGCATACGGCAAACTTCAAACAGCTTCAATGTGCGCGGCTCAATGCCCTTGGCGCCATCGATCACCATGACGGCGCTATCTACTGCGGACAGTGTGCGATAAGTATCGTCAGCAAAATCCTCATGACCCGGCGTATCAAGAAGATTGAAAATTGCGTTCTCATATTCGAACGTCATCACGGACGTAACCACGGAAATGCCACGCTCACGCTCAATGGCCATCCAGTCAGAGCGCGTGTTGATACGGTCCTTTTTCGCCTTCACTTCGCCTGCCAGCTGGATAGCGCCGCCGAACAGCAACAGCTTTTCAGTCAGCGTGGTTTTACCGGCATCCGGATGGGCAATGATAGCAAACGTGCGGCGGCGGGCAACTTCTTGCCCAATAGTCTCGGTCATGAAAAGTCCAATTGATTAGTAAAGCTGCAAGCCTAATAAAGCATTTGCGGGCGATGGGGAACACAATACGCGGAAGAATAACGTCATACCGTATACAGGTGAAACTATGCTTATCGCGTGATGCGTTTACGGTCAGAAAGTTTGTAAAAGTTGACGGGATATTTCACCAAAGCTTAATCACCCTTGTTTATGGTCTTTCGAAAAAGGAGGTGATTACATGTTGGAAGCCGCAATACTGATCGTATTTCCGTTCGCGATGGCTCACGCGGCCATTTCCGATATGCTTTCGATGACAATTGCGAACAGGGTTTCGCTCATTCTAATCGCATCTTTTGCCATCATTGCGCCTTTGACCGGAATGCCACTTGCTGAATTAGGAAACCATGTTTTGGCATTTTTAATCGTATTGGTGGTCTGCTTTGGATTTTTTGCACTGGACGCTATGGGCGGCGGTGATGCCAAACTTCTTGCCTCAACGGCGCTTTGGTTCGGCCTTACAATGCAATTGATGGAATATTTGCTTACAGCATCTATTTTGGGCGGTGCTTTGACATTGTCGATATTGAGCTACCGGGGCTCGTCCTTGGCCGTTTATACCGGCCATATTGAATTTTTACACAGAATGGCCAACTCCAAAGAAAAAATACCTTACGGCATTGCGCTCGGATTGGCTGGCCTGCTGGTCTATCCGGATTCTGGTCTGGTGCAGTGGGTTATCAATCGCGCTATCAGCTAAAAGACTTTCTCACATTATTTAATCATACAACCCGCTGCAACCGCCAATGCAATTGATTGTGACCGTACGATTGTGAATATTAAACGTCAGATTTGTGTAGTTACAAAAAATTAATCACAAACCCTAGCTACTTATTAACCATAATTACACGATTGCAGCACCATTGTCGGACCGGGACAGATAGTCTCGTTTGAGGTTTGGTTATGAAATCGACGCAATTAATAGTTTTGGGTGTAGCGTTAAGTGCCGCATTAGGCGCAGGCTACTTGGCCATGAACATGCAGGCCCCGCCGGCGGTAGCCGTGGAAGCTGCTGCGGTACCCGTTGCCCCTCAAATTGCATTAGAACAGGTATTGGTTACAGGCGAAGACATTCCCGTTGGCGGCGTACTTGATGCCCAGCTTAAGTGGCAGCAATGGCCCAAAGATGGTATTACTGAAGGATTTATTACTCAAAGTGCGCGCCCTCAGGCGATTGAAGAACTGAAGGGTTCGTTTGCCCGCGTCGTGATTCTTGCAGGCGAGCCCGTTCGCGATATTAAATTGGTTGGTAAAGATCAGAGCTTAATGTCGTCGATATTGCCAGCGGGGATGCGTGCAGTCGCGGTCGAAATTTCAGCAAATACGTCGGCTGGCGGTTTTATTCTGCCTAATGATTATGTCGATGTTATCATGACCAGACGCGCACCATCAGCATCGGGTGGCGAATCATTCATCACAGAAACAATTTTAAAAAATATTCGAATTCTGGCTATCGACCAAACAATTCGTGAAGACGAAGAGGGCCGAAAAGTCAAAGTAGGCCAAACGGCTACGCTTGAATTAACCCCCCAACAGTCAGAAATTGTTACCGTTGCACAGCAGATGGCTGACCGTCTGGCATTAGCTTTACGCTCAACTGCCGATGCCGCCGATAAGGTAAGCCCCAGTGCTGACTATCTAGTGAATAGTCGTGGTCGTGGCAGCACGGTGCGCATGATCAAATCAGGTGAAGTTACAGAGGTCGGAGCAACAAAATGATAAGATTATCAGGACACTCGCAACTCAAAAAAATGGAACTCCGGCTGTCGTCCAGAGCGTTCGCGGTTGCTATGTTAATTCCGGTTGCCTTTGCTGGCGTTGCGTTTAACGGCGTAACCGGCGATGCTATTGCAGTCGAAAAAATTCATAACACAGGCGCCAAACCGCAGAGTGTCAAATTGGGCCTCAACAAATCGATCGTGATTGACCTGCCGCAAGATGCTTACGATATTTTGGTGGCAAATCCCGGCGTAGCTGATGCGATTACTCGCACCGCACGGCGCATTTATATTTTTGGTAAACAAGTGGGTCAAACCAACGTGTTTGTGTTTGGTCCTAATGGTGAGCAGATCGCATCCATTGATTTGACTATAGAACGTGATGTTGCCGGACTTGATTCATATCTTGCCCGCTTCATTGAAGATTCTGATATTAAAGCTGAGATCATAAACGATAACGTTGTGCTGACGGGAACAGTGCAGACGCCTCAAGACGCTGCACGTGCCGTTCAATTGGCTGAAATTTTTGTGACTGGCGGCGAAGCCACGACCGGTAGCTTTAATTCCAGCACTGCCAATACCTCCTCAGCCGGTGCGACCGTGGTTACCGGTAGCGCTGAAAAAACCCGTTCTTCAAAGATCGTTAATCTTCTAAAGATAAGCGGTGATGATCAGGTGATGTTGAAAGTTACGGTCGCTGAAATCAGCCGCAGTGTGATGAAGCAGCTTGGCGTCAATATGTTTGCCAGCGGTAGCGCCAACGGTATTAGTTACAGCGGGGCAGCAGATACGTTCACCGGTCTTGGCAAAGGACTAACACCCCAAGGCGCTAACTCTCTATTCGCAAATTTACCCGGCGGTTCCATACTTGGCGCGACCATGAATGCCATGGAGCAATCCGGTGTAATGAAAACTCTCGCGGAACCAACCTTGACTGCAGTATCAGGAGAAAAAGCGACCTTCAGGGCAGGTGGTGAATACAACATCCTCACCGAGGCCAGCTATTCGGTGGATGATAAAGGTAAGGGACTATACAGTTACTCCCACAACAAAGTTGAATACGGCATTGGACTTGAATTTCAGCCGACTGTTTTATCTCCCGGGCGTATTAGCCTAAAAGTACGGACATCGGTATCTGAACCTACAAGTGAGGGGTCACTTTCGATTGCTGGCGCGAATATCATTTCAATCCGCAAACGTCTTGCCGACACGACAATAGAATTACCCTCAGGCGGCTCTATGATGATTGCCGGTTTGGTGCGTGATGATGTCCGGCAAGTGATAAACGGAACGCCTGGTCTGAAAAACCTGCCAATTCTTGGCGCATTATTTCGTAGCCGCGATTTCGTCCGCAATGAATCGGAACTCGTCATTATTGTCACGCCCTATCTGGTCCGTCCTGTAGCGCGCAACAAGTTGGCAAAACCCGATGATAATTTTGGAGTAGCCTCAGACGGCGCAGGCATACTGCTTGGCAAAATCAATCGTGTTTATGGCACGATGCAAACCAACCTCCCTAATGGCCGATACCACGGTGTGGTCGGTTTCATCTATAAGTGACCGGAGAGCAGAAACATGTCCCGCGTATTCGAAAAAACCGCCAATATATCAAAGTTGGATAATCCAATATTGAAATCTGGCAACTCAAGTATTGTCTCATTGGCAATCATTGCCTCAGCCATGCTGTTCCTGCCCGGTTGTTCTTATTTTAGTGCAGGACACTTTCGCGGTGGTGAGCACATTACCGTTGGATCAATTCCTGATGACTATAGAACTACGCACCCTGTGACCCTGTCAGAGCAGGAACAACATCTTGATGTGTTAATTGGAACCGCTGATACTCAAATATCAGTGCCGCAACGCTCAGTCATCCAAGGCTTTGTTGACCAGTATAAGTCAAACGGTTCCGGTGCTGTACAGATCATGCTGCCGTCCAATGGCGCTAATGCTGCTGCAGCGCGCCGGGTATTGGGAGATATGATTGCTGCCCTTAAACGTGGTGGTGTTCCTGCTGGACAGATAATTACAACCACTTACACTACCGACGGTCAAAACGCGGCGAGCCCTGTGCGCATCTCCTATCGAGCTATTACGGCATCAACCAACCAGTGCGGTAAATGGCCCGACGATATTGGTGATACGACTGAAAATAAGCATTACGCCGATTATGGCTGCTCTTACCAAAATAATGTGGCGGCGATGTTAGCAAACCCGGCAGACTTGTTGGGTCCGCGGGCAGCAAGCCAGATCGACGCGACTAAGCGCGGAAATGTGATCAAAGACTATGAATCTGCTATCAGCTCTACCGCTGGTGGCGTAGCCTATTAATTATCCATTCGAGGTTTAAAAATGAGCAATCTTGCACTAGACCGCGAAATGGAGTTTGAACCAGCGGACGACCGTGAAATTTCTGCAATGCAGGAATTGCGCCCCGTCCCCCGAATTTCGGTTCAAGCATTTTGCGAGACTGATTCCGTAGTAAAGCCAATGGAGCGAGTCATGGCAGACCGCCGTATGGCGCGCACACACATGAAAGTTGAGCATGGCGGTATTGCAGCCGCCATCGAATATTATCATTCAAACCCGACACCAAATTTGATGATATTGGAAACGTCAGCCGAGCCGTCAGCCATTTTAACTGAACTATCCGGCTTGGCGGAAGTTTGCGATCCGACCACGAAAGTCGTCGTCGTTGGCCACTATAATGACGTAACGCTATATCGCGAGCTTCTGCGAAACGGCATCTCAGAATATATGGTAGCGCCGATTTCATTGGCGGACGTAATAGGGGTAATCTCTGGAATTTTTGTCGCTCCGGATGCATCACCGCTTGGGCGGACGATTGCAGTTTTAGGTGCGAAAGGTGGTGTTGGATCATCAACGATTGCTCATAATTTAGCTTGGACAATTTCGAGCCTTTTCAAAAATGAAGTCATCATAGCGGATATGGATTTACCATTCGGAACCGCCGGTATCAATTTTGATCAAGACCCTGCCCAAGGCATTGCTGAGGCCGTATTTGCGCCCGAACGAATCGATGAAGTCTACCTAGACCGGTTATTGGCACAATGCTCCGAGCGACTTTCATTACTTGCTTCGCCCTCTATGTTGGACCGGACATATGATTTCGATGCTGACGCTTTTTCACAGATTGTGGACATTGCGCAAAGAAGTGCGCCAACAGTTGTTTTAGACATGCCACATGGGTGGAATGCTTGGATGAAGACCACATTGGCGCGCGCCGACGAAATTGTAATTGTTGCAACGCCAGAACTGGCGAACCTTCGCAATACTAAAAATATTATCGATATGCTGCGTAAAATCCGGCCCAATGATTTCTCGCCACGGCTTGTTCTCAATCAAGTTGGCATCCCCAAACGACCAGAAATTACAACAGCTCATTTCTGTGATCCACTCGGAATAGAGCCGTTGGCAATCATACCGTTTGATCCGCAACTTTTTGGAAATGCGGCGAACAATGGTCGTATGTTATCTGAGTCAGATGGAAAACACCCAACAATTAAACTCATCAGCGATATAGCGCATGTAGTGACCGGGCGATCGGAAGTGAAGGTCAAAAAGAAACAGGGGCTACAAGGCATCCTGCAAAAGTTACGTTCCAAAAAAGCTTAAAAACAACTGACAATTCGTCAATTGATAATTACCGGGTGAAATGATGTTTGGTAAACGAGGCAGTGAAGGTGGAAGTCGTCCTTCAAGCGAGTCAAGACCGGGGCCGGTGTCCGGGGCCGGAGCGTCAACATCGACAGCTGGTTCACCTGGTGTACTTCAGAGTGGAGCAAAACAAGCGGATGCGATGCCCCAGCGCGAACGTAATGAAGATTATTATGATACGAAAAGCCAAGTTTTCTCAGCTCTGATTGATACGATTGACCTTTCACAGCTTGCAAAGCTGGATGCTGTTTCTGCCCGCGAAGAAATTCGCGACATCGTTAATGATATTATCGCTATTAAAAATTTCGCGATGGGCATTGCCGAGCAGGAAGAGTTGCTGGAAGACATTTGTAACGATGTTCTTGGATATGGTCCGCTAGAGCCTCTTCTGGCTCGTGATGATATCGCTGATATCATGGTCAATGGTTCACGCAGCACCTATATCGAAGTCAACGGCAAGATGTTGGAAACCAACGTCCGTTTTCGCGATAACCAGCAACTTCTGAACATCTGCCAACGCATAGTAAGTCAAGTGGGCCGCCGTGTTGATGAATCCAGCCCGATATGTGACGCTCGTCTTCCTGACGGTTCGCGCGTGAACGTTATTGCTCCACCGTTAGCGATTGACGGATGTGCGCTCACAATTCGTAAATTCAAAAAGGACAAGCTCAAGCTTGACCAACTCGTTAAATTCGGTGCAATTTCTCCGGAAGGTGCGATTGTTCTGCAAATCATCGGCCGTGTCCGTTGCAATATCATTATTTCCGGCGGTACGGGCTCGGGTAAGACGACGCTACTCAATTGTTTGACGGGATATATCGATCCTGAAGAACGCATCATCACTTGCGAAGATACAGCCGAGCTTCAATTGCAACAGCCACACGTCGTGCGCCTTGAAACACGCCCGCCAAACTTGGAAGGCGAAGGCCAAATCACGATGACGGATTTGGTAAAAAACTGCCTGCGTATGCGCCCTGAACGCATTATCGTGGGTGAAGTACGCGGCCCCGAGGTATTCGATTTGCTTCAAGCCATGAACACCGGCCACGATGGTTCAATGGGCACCATTCACTCTAACTCACCGCGAGAATGCTTAAACCGTATGGAAGCGATGATTGCGATGGGCGGCTTTGGCCTGCCGCAGCGCACGGTTCGCGAAATTATTGTGGGTTCTGTTGATATTATCATTCAAGCTATGCGCCTGCGCGACGGTTCGCGCCGTATCACCCACATTACCGAAGTGCTCGGCATGGAAGGCGATGTCATTATCACCCAAGATTTGGTGCTTTATGATATGAGCGGCGAAGATGCCAATGGTAAGATTATGGGTAAACACGTCTCTACCGGAGTAGGTCGGCCGGGGTTCTGGGATCGCGCCCGTTATTACAATGAAGAAAATCGCTTAGCAGCGGCGCTGGATAGTATGGAACAAATACGAAACTAATTTTATCCATTAACAAAAGTTGGCTTTGCATTAATGAAATGGGTTTAACCAAAGTTTGGAGCTGAAGTTAAACGATTTGAATGTTGAAAATTTTTTTGGTTCAGTTGGAATAAGCAACGGTCAAAAAAACAATAAATCAGAGGGTTGGAATCGCCCCTGAGTTGATCAATGCGGTAGGCGCTATGACGCGGTAAAGGTTAGTGACTATGTTCGGGTTGGATACCAATTTGCTGGCTATGGTCGTCCTCGCTGGGTTCAGTGTTGCCGCATTGGCTTATGCTTTTTTATATCAAAGAATTGAAGAAGAGAACCGAACATCAAAACGAATGAATGCAGTTAGAGCAAGCGATAGTGATCGAAGCAGCGATCGTAGCGATAAAGAAAAAGCTGCCGACGGTAACAAGCGCCGTAAAGCTGTTCAAGATAATTTGAAAGATTTCGAAGCGCGACAAAAAAATCGTGAAAAATTAATTCGTAAGCCTCCATTGAAGACACAGATACTACAGGCTGGTCTCACTTGGAACATTCAAACATTTTATATCGTTAGTGCTGTGGCTGGTGTCGCTGCCACTCTCATAGCGTTTTTGATCGGAGTCCCGCTATATGCTGTCCCTGGAGCAGGGCTGGTGTTTGGGGTTGGATTGCCACGATGGGTCGTTTCCCATTTGAGGAAAAAACGCATCAAACAGTTCATATCCGAGTTTGCCAATTCCATTGACATCATCGTGCGCGCTGTAAAGTCCGGATTGCCACTAAATGACGGCCTTCGCCTCATCGCAACCGAAGCAAAAGAGCCGGTGCGGACTGAATTCCGCCGTATTATTGAAGCGCAACAGATCGGCCTCTCGGTTCCCGAGGCAGTGGCAAAGATGTACGAGACGATGCCATGCGCGGAGGCAAACTTTTTCGGCATTGTCATCCAAATTCAAACGCAGGCTGGCGGCAACCTATCGGAAGCGCTGGGCAATCTTTCGCGTGTTATCCGTGACCGTAAAAAAATGAGAGCTAAAGTCGATGCTATGTCGATGGAAGCAAAGGCATCGGCAGCTATTATTGCTTGTCTGCCATTCATTGTGACCGGATTGGTTTATTTGTCGTCTCCGGGATACATTTTAGTACTTTTCACGACCACAACTGGAAACACAATTATTGGCGTTTCGTTTGCATGGATGTCCATTGGCGTGATGGTCATGAAAAAAATGATTAACTTTGATTTGTAAGCGGAAAAGTAAATATTATGGTTCAGATGATTAGAAGCTTTACCGATCCGCAATTTTTGTTTGTCGCTCTCATCGGTGTCGCCGTCTTCGCGACCATTTTTACGGTTTTAATGCCTTATTTTGGCGGCAGCCAGTTGGAAAGCCGTATGAAGACAGTTGCTTTAGAACGTGATGCGATACGAACACGCGAGCGTTCGAAAATGGTATCTGAAGCAGATCGCAAGCGCCGTGGCGGTAGTTTAAAGGAAACAAAACAAAAACCGGGAATTCGCGAGTTAGTCGAACGGCTTGACTTGAAAAGGGTTTTAGCTGACGAAAATACAATTAATAATTTACGAATGGCCGGTTTTCGGGGGCAAAACCCGCTGACTATGTTTCTATTTTTGCGCTTTGTGCTTCCGTTTGCTGCATTTCTCGGAGCTGTTGCCTATGTGTTTTGGTTCGGTGCATTTGCCGAAAAATCCACCATGATGAAATGGTTCATCTGTCTTGTGATAGCCTATGCCGGTTTTTATGCGCCAAATCTTTATGTTTCCAACCGTTCGAGCAAGCGAAAACTATCCATTCAACGTGCTTGGCCGGATGCTCTCGATTTGATGTTGATCTGTGTGGAATCAGGCATGGCGACGGAAGGTGCGTTCCGGAAAGTTTCGGAGGAAATTGGTACACAATCAATCGAACTGGCCGAAGAGCTGGTACTCACTACAGCGGAACTGTCATACTTGCCCGAACGGCGCGGTGCTTATGAAAACCTCTCCACGAGAACAGGCCTCGACACGGTGCGCTCAGTCATGCAGGCACTGATTCAGGCCGAACGTTACGGCACACCTGTTGCGACCGCGCTTCGCGTTTTATCCCAAGAAAGCCGTGAACACCGCATGAATGAAGCGGAAAAAAAGGCTGCTGCCTTACCTCCGAAACTGACTGTTCCGATGATCCTATTTTTCTTACCTGTACTATTCGGCGTAATTTTGGGACCGGCCGCTATTGGCATTTCAGCTCGGGGCGGAATATTTGGCGACGGTGCCAAAACATCCACCGCAGACCAATAATTGGGTTACGATGAATTCATGGGCCGCCATTTGATAAGCGCGCATGTATCCGGGAGGCATGAAATGACAAGCCAATTCCAAGCCATTTTGATCACCCGTGATGATACCAAAATCCAGTCGGTCGGAGTCGTAGAAATGCATGACGACGATTTGATGGAGGGTGATGTTCTTATCAAAGTTGATCATACTGGCGTTAACTATAAAGACGGCTTGGCAATTACCGGCAAGGCGCCCGTCGTGCGGCGCTGGCCAATGATACCTGGCATTGATTTGTCGGGCACGGTGATTTCATCGACGGGCGATGAGTGGAACCCGGGCGACAAAGTCCTATTAAACGGATGGGGTGTAGGTGAAGCCCACTATGGAGCCTTTGCAGGCCATGCCCGTTTACAGTCGCAATGGCTGATTGCGCAACCTGAAACTATTTCCGGCCATGACGCCATGGCTGTCGGGACGGCCGGTTACACATCAATGCTCTGCGTTATGGCACTGGAACAGCAAGGGCTAACGCCGGCTTCAGGGCCTGTTCTTGTAACGGGCGCAGCCGGCGGTGTTGGCTCTATTGCCATTGCGATTCTTGCCAAACTTGGTTTCCATGTGATTGCCTCAACAGGGCGGACTGAAGAATCTGATTTTTTGTCAGCACTTGGCGCGAAAGAAATTATTGATAGGGCGCAATTGTCGACCCCCGGCAAACCCATGGGCAAAGAACGCTGGGCAGGCGCCATCGATACCGTTGGCAGTCACACCTTGGCCAATGTGATCAGTCAAACGATTTATGGCGGCGCGGTTGCGGCCTGCGGTCTGGCGCAGGGCTTGGACCTTCCCGGGTCAGTCGCCCCCTTTATCCTGCGCGGTGTCACGCTAAGGGGCATCGATTCGGTGATGGTCCCGCGTAAAATCCGTATCAAGGCTTGGCAGCGGGTGGCGCAAGATTTGCCTCTGGAAAAACTTCATGCGCTCAGCACAACAATTGGTTTTGATGATTTGATTGATGCCGGCAAAGCAATATTTGAGGGTAAAATACGCGGGCGCGTCGTCGCTGATTTTTGAGTTTTAAGGTGTGCACGGACGCGCCGGAGTAAGATACCAATCACGAAATCTGTATCTGCCCAAAATCTATAAATTTCATCAAACTCAACGCGTATTCGATAAAATTTTAAATATCCGCAAAATTGTTCTTCAAATTTAATCTGTTATCCATTGTCTTTATGGAAAAGGGCATCAAGACAATGCAGTCATTGGTAAATCAAAATCTAGCTGATGTGCAAACAGGCGGCAACAATAGTCCCTTGACCAAAAAGCAGCCGATAATAACCAGCAGTCAGAGACTTTCTTCGCGTGCACCAGAAATGGCGATGATTGCGGCGGCTATGACCGGTGTCTCGCTTGGAACATGGATATTGGCTATCAGTGATCGCCTTAATGTGACACTCACTCTCGTAGCAATTGTCCTCACCCTGACCGCATTTGTATTTGCCCTTGTTGCCGCTGCTGGTTTTAGGAACGCTGACCATCTTTTCCGGCAACTTCATAATCAAAATGAAAAAATGGCAGATCGCCTATGGGAGGCCTCCGAAAGCGAAGATCGGGCATCAGACCTTTTTGATCAATTGGGCGATTTAGTAATTTTATGTGACGCAAAGCGTAATATTCTTTACGCGAATAGTAATTTTTTGGGAATTTTTGGACGGCCCTTGTCTGAAGTCAAAGGTCAGAATTTCTCCAGCTTGGGTATCAATGCGCCGCGCTACGGGTTGCGAACCAGAATGATACCCGAAGATGTGATGATCGCTGGTCGCTGGTATTCATGGGTTGAGTTACGGTCTCCATTGGGAAAGGTTGAGGGACCAGCCATCCGTGTGGTTGCCCGCGATATTCATTCCCACAAAGAAAGCGAAAATCTGCTGATTGAAGCCCGCAAAAAAGCCGAGGCAGCTAATCAATCCAAATCGAAATTCTTGGCCACTGTCAGCCATGAAATCCGCACCCCTCTCAACGGTATTACTGGCATGGCCAGACTACTGGCGGACACCTCTTTAAGTGAAGAACAAACAACTTATGTAGCAGCCGTTACAAGCTCCGGCCAATCGCTATTAAGTTTGATTGAAGATCTTTTAGATTTTTCAAAAATCGAATCCGGGCGTTTGGATTTGCGCCCTGAACAACTGGACATTCGTGAATTTTGTGAAAACCTTGTTGAATTAGTGGCTGCGCGTGCCCATGCCAAGTTGGTAAGCATTTCATCCTTCATCGCCCAAGACGTTCCGGTTCATATAGTAACCGATGTTGATCGGCTGCGGCAGTCATTGCTGAATTTGCTGGGCAATGCTCTGAAATTTACCCAAGACGGCGGCATTTCGCTTGAGGTGAACGTGTCGCCGGGCAGTGTCCAATTTGCAGTTCGCGATAGCGGCCAAGGCATTAATCGCGATGATCAACTGCGGATATTCGAAGAGTTTGAACAGGTGGAGTCAGGCAATACCCGTAATCATGGCGGCGTAGGCCTTGGTCTTTCGATAACCCGTAAGCTCGTGATGGCGATGGGGGGCACCCTGAGTGTTGAGAGTCACATTGGTAAAGGCTCCCTTTTTTCGATATGTCTCCCAAGCTTTGGCACAGCCAGCCCTATGATTGTCTCACAATTAGGCAAGCAGAACTGCGTGATAGCTCTTCATTCATCGAGTGAAGCGCAAAACCTTATGGCCACTATCACCGAACATGGCGGCAATGCAGATTTGTGCGCGCGCGAAATAGCCGATGATGCTGCAACAGATTACCGGAAATCAACATTGCTCATTGATTTGGTGACAGCACAATCTCTACGTATCGCCAGCGTAGATTTTACGATGTTTGGCCGCCGAATAATTCTAATCGAGCCCGGTGAGCGCGGGCAACTTGACGATTTATTTTCTCAAGGATTTGACTCATATTTAGTGCGTCCGGTTCGTGCAAAGAGTTTGGTGCGGGTGCTGCTTGGTGTCGATAAAATTGGTGATCCGGCTAAAAAAGTACGACCAAAACTACGTACTGTGCATAAAAATCACCGCAAGCTCTTAGTTCTTGTTGCCGAAGATAATGAAATCAATGCGATGATGGTCAAGGCCTCGCTCATGCGATCCGGCCATGATGTAACCGTTGTGGGCGATGGTCGCGCTGCTGTTCGGGCAGCGATGGTACATAATAACCGTCCGGATATAATTTTGATGGACCTTCATATGCCTCTGATGGACGGACTTGACGCGATTACCGCTATTCGGAAAAGCGAGGATGAGCTGGGTTTATTGCACGTTCCAATTTATGCCCTGACCGCCGACGGTCAGGCCGGCGTGGAATCCACAGTGCGCTCTGTCGGTGGCAATGGTTATGTTACAAAGCCGGTTGACCCGTTCCGTCTCGTAACAATCGTTGAAGAAGCCGTGGCCGCCTAGGGTCTGGGCCTGTTAATTTTGACGAAATGGCAGGCGAATGGCGAAACTATGCAAGGAAAACAGTGAAGGACGGGACGTGGCCCGTTCAAACTGTTTGACGCCGCAGAGTGAAGTCAGTTGCATGCCATTTCGTCAAAATTAACAGGCCCGGACCCTAGAGCAAGCCGAGTTAAAATTAATCTAATAATATCGGAATTCACCTGGTTCTTAGGACAAACTCTGATTAGGACTGAACTCGTCTTGCTCTAAATTTACCGCCTTTATTTTGTTTTATTTTCGTCATGAACGTGTAGCATTTGGTCTATAGACATCTTCATTGTAGGATGATTACTGACGTGGAGAGCATCATGACAGCTCATATGAGATTCAGTGAAAGCGTAACAACCAGCGCTGCCCCTTTGGAAATGCCACGCTTCGAAGTCACAAAGTCTTTTGATCAAAAGATGTTTTTAAAGCACAGCCGGGAAGTCATTATTCTCGGTCATATAGGCAATTTACAGGTCCGCATTGCCAAGGACTTGCGCGAAGTCGAAGCTGCGCAAGAGCTTAGGCATTCGATATTTTTTGGCAATGGGACATCCCGGCAATCCAAATCAAATGTGGCAATGCGCGATTGCGATATGTTTGACGATTACTGTGATCATTTGATCGTTCTGGATACGACCTTACAGGGACCGTCATATCGACAAATCATTGGCACTTATCGGCTCCTTCGTGAGGATGAGGCGGCGCAGTGTGGTGGATTTTATAGTCAGGCTGAATTTAATATAGCCGGCTTCATTAAAAGATTTCCCTCAAAAAGAGTCCTTGAACTTGGTCGCTCGTGCGTGCTGCCGCAATACCGCTCCAAGCGGACAGTTGAATTGCTTTGGCAAGGTATATGGGCGTGCTGCCGTGATTGGAAAATTGACGTGCTCTTTGGCTGTGGATCATTTGAAGGCTGCAATCCGGCTGCCCATGCGCTGCCATTGGCATTCCTCCATCATCATGCCCGCGCCATGGGCAAATTTGCGGTGTCTGCGCATCAAACCCGCAAAATTGATATGGATTTGATGCCAGTTGAAGCCATTGATCGCCGTGTCGCCCTAAACGCCATGCCGCCGCTTATCAAAGGCTACCTACGTGTCGGTGCACTGTTCGGTGAAGGTGCTGTGATTGACGCCGAGTTTGGATCAACGGATGTGTTCGTTATTCTCCCTGTTGAGCGTATCGCAGCACGCTACCTCAATCACTTCGGTGTCGATGCGTCGCGATTTTCCTGAAATCTTGTGCAAAAACTACCGGTTTCCGCCCTCAAACAGTCGTCGCGTATGAAACGGTAATTTACGCGGCATGATAGTTATTAGGTCATAGCGGACCGAGAGTTTAGCAAAGTCTTTTTGGCGCGATAGCCACATATCGCCTGCCGATTCAATGCGCCGTTGCGCTGTATAAGATACGGCATCCATGGCTTCGATAACCGTTGGACGTGCTTTGACCTCCACCATCGCGATCAGGTCGCCTTTGCGGGCGATAATATCAACCTCACCATGCTTGGTTTTAAAACGTTGTTCTAAAATCCGGTAGCCTTTGAGTCGCAAAAACCAGGCGGCGATCCATTCGCCGCGATGGCCGCGTTGTTCGGCGCGCTGGCGTTTGACCGCATTACTCATGGTCACGAAGACCCGTCGGTTTAAACGCCAATATGCGCTTATAAAGATCACCCTTAGGCTCGCCCGTCAGCCGCGAGGCCTCGGCGGCGGCTTTAGACGCAGACATTTCTTTCATCAACGAACGCAAGAGCTCTTCTGCATCAATAATTTGCGACGTCTGATCGCTTGGCGGCGCAACAACGATGACGATTTCGCCTTTTACGGTGCCGCCATCAGGGTAGCGCATTACAAGTTCACCAAGCGGGCCTTGGACACACTCTTCGAATGTTTTGGTCAATTCGCGGCAAACAGCGACAATGCGCATTTCACCGAATACTGATTCCATATCTGCAATTGTTTCAGAAATTCGGTGCGGTGCTTCGTAAAATATCAGCGTGACATCAAGGCTGGCTAATGATGCTAAGCGGCTGCGCCTTTGGCCTTGCTTTACCGGCAAAAACCCTTCGAAAAAGAAACGCTGAGCGGGAAGTCCCGCAATTGAGAGCGCAGCTAGAACCGCAGACGCGCCAGGAATGGGAAACACACGAAAACCGGCGGCACGGGCGGACGCTGCGATTCGCTCGCCAGGATCTGAAATCATAGGCGTTCCCGCATCGCTCACCAACGCGACAGTCTTGCCCGCCGCCAAATCCTCCAACAGGCGCACGCCGGACGACGCCTCATTATGCGTGTGATAGGAGACGGTTTTGGTGCGAATGCCATAGCGGTCCAGCAGCACACGAGTGGTGCGCGTATCCTCACAAGCAATCAGATCCGCCGCCGCTAATGTCTCCAGCGCCCGCAGACTAATATCACGCAAATTACCTATTGGCGTGGCTACAAGATAGAGCCCCGGCTCTAGCGGTCGCGCAGGCATCACCATATCGCCGATTTTATAGCTGCGCTGTTCGTTCATATAACCCCACAATTCTATTTGTTATTGGCATGGTGTGCGTGGCTAGAACAAGAGACCAAATATGAAAAACCCGCCGGAGCAATCCGGCGGGTCTTGATTTTAGTGCCGTTAAAAACGCTTATTTGCGGTTCTTCAAAGCTGCACCCAGAATGTCACCAAGCGAAGCACCGCTGTCTGTTGAGCCATACTGTGCAACAGCTTCTTTTTCTTCGGCGATTTCCAGCGCCTTGATAGAAACCTGCAGTTTGCGTGTCTTCTTGTCGAAAGCGATAACGCGGGCATCAACCTTTTGGCCGACTGCGAAACGCTCCGGACGCTGTTCGTCACGGTCACGGGACAGATCACCGCGGCGGATGAAAGAAACGAGGTCTTGATCGACCAGCTTCACATCAAGGCCACCTTCAGAAACGGCGGTAACTTCACAGGTAACAATCGCGTTCTTGCGCAGTTCGCCCGATGTTGCGGCCTCGCCGACAGCATCCTTGGAAAGCTGTTTGATACCAAGCGAAATACGCTCTTTTTCGACATCAACATCAAGAACAACGGCCTTAACCATTTCGCCCTTTTGGAAGTCTTCAATTGCCTGTTCACCCGGACGGTTCCAGTCCAGGTCTGACAAGTGAACCATCCCGTCAACTTCGCCGTCGAGGCCGATGAACAGGCCGAATTCGGTCTTGTTCTTGACTTCGCCCTCAACGACTGTGCCGTTCGGGTTGGACTTGGCAAAGCTTGACCAAGGGTTATCCAAGGTCTGCTTAAGGCCAAGTGAAATGCGGCGCTTGACCGGATCCACTTCGAGTACCAACACGTCAACTTCCTGGCTCGTGGACAGGATTTTGCCAGGATGCACGTTCTTCTTTGTCCATGACATTTCAGAAACGTGGATGAGGCCTTCAATGCCCGCTTCGATTTCAACGAACGCACCGTAATCGGTGATATTTGTTACTTTACCGGTGATCTTTGAACCCAATGGATATTTGGAGCCGATTGCCGCCCATGGATCAGACTCAAGCTGCTTCATGCCCAGCGAAATACGATGTGTTTCCTGGTTGATGCGGATGATCTGAACCTTGATGGTCTGACCGATTGTCAAAAGTTCCGACGGGTGGTTGACGCGGCGCCATGCCATATCTGTCACGTGAAGCAAACCGTCGATGCCGCCCAAATCAACGAACGCACCATAATCAGTGATGTTCTTGACTGTGCCGTCAACGATCTGGCCTTCTTCAAGGTTCTGTACGATTTCCGAGCGTTGTTCCGCACGTGACTCTTCCAGAACCGAGCGGCGTGAAACCACGATGTTACCGCGACGTTTGTCCATTTTCAGAATTTCAAACGGCTGCGACACATGCATCAATGGGGACACATCACGGATCGGGCGGATATCAACCTGGCTGCGTGGCAAGAATGCTGTCGCGCCGTCGAGATCAACTGTGAAGCCGCCCTTGACAAGGTTGAAGATTGTACCGTCAACTCGCTCGCCCTTGGCGAACTTCTCTTCGAGCTTGACCCAGCTCTCTTCACGGCGGGCTTTTTCACGGGAAAGCACGGCTTCGCCTAGTGCGTTTTCAATACGTTCGACATAAATATCGACCATAACGCCTGGTTTCAGCGAGCCGTCTTTTGCTTGCGCGCCAAATTCCTTGAGGGCTACACGGCCTTCGACTTTAAGACCGGCGTCAATGACAACCATATCTTTTTCGATGGCAATAATGCGGCCCTTAACAACCGAACCTTCGGAAAGGTCGTTGGTAATAAATGATTCTTCGAGTAGCGCGGCAAAATCTTCCCGCGTTGGATTGGATACAGACATAAGCTCTCCTAAAATGACCGTAGCGGCTGATTAGATCAAGCGGCGGCACGGCCCGGCACCTTGGTTAGTGTTGTATTTGCCTTAGACAACCAGCTTGCCCGCTTTTACGGGCTGGACCTTTATATTCAAAGACAAAATATCTTAAAACATAAAGGAACCGGTGCGTTGACCGGAGCTAAGACGGCTCAGTTATTTTGCAGAAACCTTATCAATAATAGCAATAACTTCCGAAAACGCGGTCTCTATACTCATTTTGCTGGTATCAAGCAAGTGCGCATCGGCGGCGGGTTTTAACGGCGAATCCGTGCGCCCCATATCGCGGGCATCGCGTATTTCGATCTCGTCCAAAATGACCTCATAGTCCGCATCGCCGGTACGCATTACCTCTTCGTCAAAGCGCCGTTTGGCGCGCACTGCGGCCGAGGCAGTAACGTAGAGTTTAACAGTCGCATGAGGGCAAACCACGGTGCCAATATCCCGCCCGTCCAGCACCGCGCCTTTGGCATTGGCCGCAAAGTCGCGTTGCTTGTCGACCAGAATTTTGCGCACTTGCGGAATAACCGCGATACGGGAGGCTGCCTCGCCAACATCATGCGTGGCAAGGATTTTGCGATCCAGCTTGGAAAGATCAACCATTTGCGCAGCGATAATCGCGGCGCTTTGGTCATCAAGAGAAAGCCCTTCATCCAGCATTTTGTGCCCTACCGCGCGGTAGGTAAGGCCGGTGTCTAAATGCGGCAGGTGATAATGTTCAGCAAGGCGTCGGGCAAGCGTGCCTTTGCCGGATGCGGCGGGGCCATCAATGGCTATGAGGAGAGTCATGAGTTAGCTCCGCAAAATAGCGGGTGCCCGGCCTGATACCGCTGCCTCAATCGCTATCTCGAGTATGTGTTTCAAATAATTCTGGCTGAAATTACCGAGGGGAGCGAGAGACATAAAATCATGTAACTCGCTATCAATGGCAATGTTATACTCATCAAGCACTAGCCATGCAGATTCACGCAGACCGCAGCGCCTGCATTCTGCGGATGGTAATTTTTCAGCCACCCGATGCTTGGTTGGCTCTTGGCTGGTTATTGCGAACAAATACATGAGATCAGGGCGACGGGACGGGCGCACCAAGAAACAGGCAGGCCTGTTCTTACGGCCCGATTCTTCTCCACTATCTGCCTCACGCGCCTGGAGATAGCTATATGAATATACGGCGCCATGCTCTAACAAGCGTTATAACTCCAACAGCATTTCGTTGAGCCCCTCGACAAGAAGTTGGTGTACTTCCTCCGGCGCATTCTCAACAGTGTAGGCTTTGCCGCGTTTGAGCATTTCATACGTAACCGCGTTCATTACCACCAATTTAGGCTTACCGCGCTTGGTCAGGCTTACAGGTGCAACCATTGCCGCATCGACAACCTCACCTGATTGGCGATTTAGTTCCGAAAGGGAGAAGGATTTCATCATGGCCTCACTAAACATTTATACGTAAAGTAGCTGAAATACGTATTATACACAAGTCAAACCGTTCAAACGCTCCGCATCAAGCCGCCGTCCACGCGCAGATTTTGGCCTGTGATATAGGCCGCGCCATCGGAAACGAGGAAGGCAATCGTCGCGGCGATTTCTTCGGATGTACCATAACGGCCCATAGGGACAGTATCGCGGCGCTCGTCGGTTTGCGGCAGGCTGTCAATCCAGCCGGGCAAAACATTGTTCATACGCACATTGTGGGCGGCGTGACTTTCGGCAAACAGCTTGGTGTAGGCGGCAAGGCCCGCGCGCGCCACCGCAGAGGTCGGGAACATCGCCGCCGGTTCGCCCACCCATGCCGTGGAAATGTTGACGATAGCGCCGGATTTTTGTTCCACCATAACCGGTGCAACAAGGCGCGTGGCACGCACCACATTCATGAGATAAACATCGATGCCGGTGTGCCATTGCTCGTCTGTGATTTCCAGCAATGCAGCGCGGGGCCCATGTCCTGCAGAATTGACCAGCGCATCAATGCGCCCGAACTTCTCCATCGACAGATCAACAAAACGCTTGATGTCATCAACATTGAGATTTGAACCGGTAAAGCCCAACCCGCCAAGTTCCTTGCCCAGCGCTTCGCCCTTGCCGGAGGATGACATGACAGCGATGGTATAGCCATCAGCTGCCAGCTTGCGGGCCGCCGCCGCTCCCATGCCGGAACCGCCACCGATGATGAGTGCTGTTTTGTTTTGCTGCATCGAACCCTCTTAATACCTGACTTGATAGCCGGCATAATCTGAGCGCACCATTAAACTTAACAAGGCAATATTAACAGTGACCAATCCTCAAATAGCAACAGCAAAATCTGTGAACAAACAAGAAACAAGCTGTTGACTAAAATATCAAGCACCCTCAAACTGAGGTTGAAAACGAGGTAATCCTAATGGCTAAATCACATCCGTACATTTCCGGCGTGTGCAACATTACAAAAATGGTGACTAGCTTAAGAAAAAGTTTTCCATCGGTTGTTAATTCCGAAACCGTAAAGAAATTAGGGTATGCGCCTAATAACGAAAGCTATGTCATAAACTCTCTTCAGTTCGTAGGAGTGTTGAATTCAGAAGGTAAAAAGACAGACGAAGCAGCCCTAGCTTTCTCAAGTCATAAGGACGAGGACTTCGCTAAAAATTTTCAACCCTTAGTAAAGAATGCATACTCCGAACTATTTGATCTGCATGGCGAAAACGCATGGGCCCTCGACAAAAACAGTCTTATAACTTTTTTCCGGAAATCAGACGATACTGGCGCTGCAATAGGGAGCCGTCAGGCGGCCGTATTTCAGACATTTGCGAGTTTGTCCGGTTATGGGACTTTGGCCGAACCAAAAGCACAGTCGTCGTCGGTGAAATTAAAGCCTGCCAAAGTAACAAGCAGTGAAAAAACCTTAATTGCAAAACAGGCCGCCAACAAAAATAGCGAGAAAATATCTGAACCATTTACGCATGCGCAGTCTTTTAACACAAAAAAGAATAATATTCAGATGACCGTTCGGCTCGAAATAAACATACCCGCAGATGGAACAAAAGAAACATACGACAATATATTCCGTAGCATAAAAGAAAATCTTCTAAATGACTAATAATTTAGATTTTTTCAAAAATTTGACTTTAAAAACGTCGAGATTGCAGAAGGACGCGGGTGACAAAAAGCAAAATTCATTACACCCATTTGATAAAAGAAATATTCACCCTGAAATAGAATTGGTAGCAAAAAAACTATTCGACGACGGGCATTACTCGCACTCAACGTTTGAAGCTTTTAAATATTTGGATAAAGAAGTGGCTAGGGTCTCTAAAGTCAATGATAGTGGCTTCAAACTAATGATGAACGCGTTTGCTGAGAAAATGCCTCTCATCAAACTAACTAATTTAGTTACTACAAGCGAAATTGATGAGCAAAGTGGATTCAAATTCATTTTTGCTGGCGCTGCGTCAGCAATTCGAAACCCAAGAGGACATGAAGTTGGGAATTTAGACAATCTTGAGGCGTGCTTGGACCATCTTTCATTTGCGTCTTTTCTTGTTCGGCGCTTGAAGGATAGGGCTCCCCATAGACCCGTTAGGTAATCTGCGCCCCCAGCCCTGTCATCAAATCCATGAACTCCGGAAAGCTGGTCGCAATCATCGTGGCATCGTCCACCGTCACCGGCTTATCAGCGGCCAGCCCCATGACCAGAAACGCCATCGCGATGCGGTGATCGAGATGCGTCGCGACTGTGCCGCCGCCTATGCCTTTGCCGCTTGGCACACCGCGCACGGAGAGGGTCTCATGGCCTTCGGTGCAATCGACACCATTGGCTTCAAGGCCGCGTGCGACGGCGGCGAGGCGGTCGCTTTCTTTTACGCGCAACTCTTCCAGACCATTCATGATGGTCTCGCCCTCAGCAAAGCTGGCCGCGACAGCCAGTACCGGATATTCATCAATCATCGAAGGCGCGCGGCTTGCTGGCACTTTGACGCCCTTCAAATCTGACGAGCGCACGCGCAAATCAGCGACGTCTTCGCCGCCAGCCAGACGCGCATTCATCACTTCAATGCTGCCACCCATTTCTTGCAAGGTGAGAATAAGGCCGGTGCGGGTAGGGTTCATTAACACATTAGTGATGGTCACATCAGACCCCGGCACAATAAGCGCTGCAACCAGCGGGAACGCGGTAGAGGATGGATCTCCCGGCACATCGATGATCTGGCCGGTCAGCTTGCCCTGGCCCTCAATTTGGATATGGCGTACGCCGTCTTTATCCGTCGTCACTTCAAGATTGACACCAAAGCCTTTGAGCATTTTTTCCGTATGGTCGCGCGTCATGACCGGCTCAATTACGGTGGTAATGCCCGGTGTGTTCAGCCCTGCCAAAAGCACGGCGGATTTCACTTGGGCGGAAGCCATCGGCACACGATAGGAGATTGGTACAGACGTTTTCGGGCCACGGAGTGTCAAAGGCATCCGGTCGCCGTCAGCGGCGCTCACTTGCACGCCCATTTGGCGCAGCGGGTCCAAAACGCGCCGCATCGGGCGGCATTGCAGGCTTGCATCACCGATGAATGTCGTGTCCATATCATATACACCGACGAGACCCATGGTGAGACGCGAACCCGTGCCGGCATTGCCAAAATCCAGCGGCGCCTCCGGCTGCAACAGGCAGCCATTGCCGGTGCCGTGGATGATCCACTCTTTGCCGTTCTTCTCGATCTTTGCGCCCATGGCGGACATTGCTTTGCCAGTGTTGATGACATCTTCGCCCTCCAGCAGCCCCGTGATGCGCGTTATGCCCGATGCCAAGCCGCCGAACATGAAGGAACGGTGCGAGATGGATTTATCGCCTGGTATTGACACCGTGCCTTTCAGATTTTCCGAGCGGCGGGACGTGGCGGGGCGGGCGGTGGAAGAATGGGACATGGACGGTAAAACTTTTCTTAGGGGCATAAAGAGAAATGAAATTTGGCTCTAACACAGGTTTTTTATCCGGTCACGCCTTGAAACCTCACCCATGCGCGTTTCGAAGCCCAAGAATAGCCGCTTTCGCTTTGACAAAGCCCGCCCTTTATGGCTATGCACGCGCAAATTTTGATTGCGGCTGGCGATTGGCTTGGGCCTATGCTGCGTTTTAAACATAATCACAGAAAGAGGCTTAAAGTGGCAAAAGAAGATTTGGGTACGAAACGTACCTGCCCTGAAACCGGCAAAAAATTTTATGACCTGAAGAAAGACCCAATCGTTTCGCCATACACCGGCATTGCCTATCCTCTGTCAGCCTTTGAGCAAGTGCGGCGCGAAGCACGCATTGAGGATGATGAAGCAGAAGAAGTCGAGGCCGTGGCATCTGTGGACAATGTGGAATTCGTTCCGCTGGAAGAAGCTGATGGTGATGAAAAGGCTGACGGCGATGATATACCTGATCTTGGCGATGATGATGTCGATATCGGTGATGATGACGGCGAAGACACATTCCTGGAAACCGAAGAAGAAGATGACGATGATATGTCTGATCTTCTTGGCGGTGTTCCAGAGGGCGAAGACGAAGTATAAAAATCACTGTGATGGTCAGCTAAAGCAATTTTTCAGAGCGAACCTGGCACATAATTTTGGTTTCGCCGTTTTCGCAGATTTTACGCTTGATTATAAACGCGGCGGGTTTTATGAACCCGCCTACAACTACCCGCAGAGATTAACGATTTGCGGCTTCCAGTCAGGCTCCAGACCTGATTGTTGCGATGGGGCCATAGCTCAGCTGGGAGAGCGCTTGCATGGCATGCAAGAGGTCAGCGGTTCGATCCCGCTTGGCTCCACCAGCCTTTGGCTGAAGTTTTGGCACGGTAAGCCGCAAGGCTATAAGACTATGCGAAGTTTTAGCGAAAACTACCAGCAAACTTGCGCCAACCCTCGATCTTTCAAAAACGCATTCGCCTTGCCAAAATGACCGCAGCCTAAAAAGCCGCGATGAGCAGACAATGGCGAGGGGTGAGGGGCTTCGAGGATTAGATGGCCGCCGCCAATGAGCGGACGCTTCTTTTGCGCGTGCGCGCCCCATAGCATGAACACGCAGGGAGTGGTTTGAGCGCCGACATGAGCTATAACCTCGTCGGTTATTTCTTCCCATCCTTTGCCTTTGTGCGAACCGGCTTTGGCTTCCTCGACTGAAAGCACTGCGTTCAGCAGCAGCACGCCTTGGCGGCCCCAAGATTCAAGATTGCCGTGGCCGGGCGTTGCAACGCCTAAATCCCGCGCGAGCTCTTTGTACATGTTGCGCAGCGATGGCGGGATGCCAATGCCGTGCGCCACCGAGAAAGCCAGCCCGTGGGCTTGACCGATGCCGTGGTACGGGTCTTGTCCCAAGATCACAACGCGGGGATCTTGTGGCCTCACCAATTCCAATGCTCGAAATCGCTGGTTTTCCGGCGGGAATATTTGCACCGCCAGCGCCTCCTCAGCGGCAAAAAAAGCCGCAAGTTGATGCGCTTTCTGTGAAGACAGCACATCATTTAATAGGGGCTGCCAAGCTTGCGGCACTTCAAAGGCGGGCTTCATCGTCACTCCACAAAAAGTCGCCAGTTAGCACCAATTCGAGCTTGAGCACGTCATGCCCCTGATTGACCAGCCACGACAATAAGAACCTCTCGCAAACGCGATGCGCTTTGCCACATATATAATCCTTCGTGTAACCAACAGGCATACACGCTGCTTCACACCCAAGGGTCAACCACCAAATCGCCCCGCCACATGTTTTGCCTGTTGATGATGGCGGGCGGTTCGGTTAGAAGCAACTTAATGTGAGCACCCGTAGCTCAGTTGGATAGAGTACTGGATTCCGAATCCAGGGGTCACTGGTTCGAATCCAGTCGGGTGCGCCATTTTCACAAAGTCTATATCTAGAAAAAAAACCGACATTTCAGCCGGGCTTTAGATTTAATCAGCTAACGCCGCCAAGGCACATATATTTCAATTCGGTGTAATCATCGATGCCATACTTTGAACCTTCGCGGCCTTGGCCGGACTGTTTGATGCCGCCAAACGGGGCCATTTCGTTGGAAATGAGGCCTGTGTTGATGCCTACCATGCCATATTCCAAAGCTTCAGCCACGCGGAACACGCGGGCGGTGTCTTTAGTATAGAAGTATGAAGCGAGGCCGAATTCGGTATCGTTGGCATAGCCAATGACTTCTTCTTCCGTATCGAACTTGAACAAGGGAGCGACAGGGCCGAAGGTTTCTTCACGCGCCACCAACATATCTTTGGTAACGCCTGTCAAAATCGTTGGCTCGAAGAACAGCCCACCTTTTTCATGGGCCTTGCCGCCTGCGACGATTTTCGCGCCCTTGGCTACCGCATCGGCGATATGCTCGTTGACTTTTACCAAGGCGTTGGCGTCAATCAGCGGGCCGGTGGTGACGCCATCGCCAAATCCATCGCCGATTTTCATTTTGGCAACGGCAACGGAAAGCTTTGCCGCAAATGCATCATAGACGCCTGCCTGAACATAAAGGCGGTTGGCACACACGCAGGTCTGTCCGTTATTGCGATATTTGGAAATCATCGCGCCATCGACGGCGGCGTCCAAATCCGCATCATCAAATACGATGAACGGTGCATTGCCGCCAAGTTCCAAGCCGAGCTTCATGATCTGGTCGGCGCCTTGGCGCATCAAGATGCGGCCGACTTCGGTAGAGCCTGTAAAAGTTAGTTTGCGCACCTTCTCGTTTTCGCAGAATTCTTTGCCGATGCTTGAGCCGGATTTGGATGTGATGATAGAGAAGCAACCTGCGGGAACACCGGCGCGCGCTGCCAATACAGCAAGGGCAATAGCAGAAAGCGGCGTCTGCGCGGCAGGCTTGGCTACCATCGTGCAGCCGACGGCCAGCGCCGGTGCCATTTTGCGGGCCAGCATGGCGTTTGGGAAATTCCACGGCGTAATGGAGCCTACAACACCGACCGGCTGGCGTATGACCATGATGCGCTTGTCTGCCTGATGGCCGCCAATCACATCGCCGTAAACGCGCTTGGCTTCTTCGCCAAACCATTCGACATAGGATGCACCGTATAGAATTTCGCCTTTGGCTTCAGCGAACGGTTTGCCCATTTCTGTGGTCAAAATTATTGCCAAATCATCGAGATTGGCGACCATTAAATCGAACAATTTGCGCATGACAATGGCGCGTTCTTTACCGGTCTTTTTGGCCCAGAGTTTCTGTGAAGCGTGAGCAGCGTCAATGGCGCGGGAGGTCTCCGAGCGGTCCATATCCGGCAAAACAGCGATAATTTCGCCATTGGCCGGATTGATGACTTCAAAGCTTTTACCGTTGTCGGCCTTATCTGTCCAAACACCGGCAACATAGGCTTTATCTACCACAAGCGACGCGTCTTTGAGGCGGGATGTAAGTGAGGTAGCGATCATGTCAGGTTTAAGCCTTTGCGCATTCGCGAATGGAAGATTCAATAATATCAAGCGCTTCATTAAATACGGAGTCTTGGATCGTGATGGGAGCAAGGAACCGGATAACGTTACCGTAAACACCGCAGGTAAGCAAAATCAGGCCTTTTTCCAGCGCCTTTAAGCGTATGGCGTTGGTCATTTCCGCGTTGGGCTTATCGCTGCCTGCCATGTTAAATTCGATTGCTTTCATGAAACCATAGCCACGAATATCTGCAATTTGCGGTACATCGGCGCGCAATGAATCAAGACGCTGATGAAGACGTGCGCCGAGCATTTCCGCGCGCTCACATAGTTTTTCCTCATCAATAACATCAAGAACGGCATGGGCAGCGGCGATTCCAATCGGATTTCCGCCATAAGTGCCGCCAAGACCGCCCGGGATTGGTCCGTCCATCACTTCAGACTTGCCTGTTACGGCAGCAAGGGGGAAGCCACCGGCAAGGCCTTTGGCCATAGTGGTGATATCGGCCACCACGTCATAATGCTCCATACAGAACATTTTACCGGTGCGGGCAAAGCCTGTCTGTACTTCGTCTGCGATCAGCAAAATGCCGTGTTTGTCGCATATTTCGCGTAGTGACTTCATGAAGGCCTTCGGGACATCGTAAAAGCCGCCCTCGCCCTGCACTGGCTCAACGATGATTGCGGCGACACGGTTAGGGTCTACATCCGCCTTGAAAAGCTTGTCTAAAACACCGAGGGAATCTTCATTGCTGCCGCCATGCAGCGCTACCGGGAATGGTACATGGAACACATCGCCCATCATCGCGCCGAAACCAACTTTGTAGGGGACTACTTTGCCGGTGAGCGTCATGCCCATGAACGTGCGCCCGTGGAACGCGCCGGAAAAGGCTATCACAGCCTGGCGGCCAGTGTAGGCACGGGCGATTTTCACAGCGTTTTCAACGGCTTCCGCGCCAGTTGTCACAAACATTGTCTTCTTGGCAAAGTTACCCGGCACTAAATCATTGAGCCGCTCAGCAAGGCGAATATAGCCCTCGTAAGGCACAACCTGATAGCAGGTGTGGGTAAAATGATCGAGCTGGTCTTTGACAGCAGCGATTACTTTCGGATGGCGGTGGCCGGTATTGACGACGGCAATGCCGGCAGCAAAATCAATATAGCGATTTCCTTCAACATCCCAAATTTCGGAATTTTCTGCCTTGTGGGCATAGACTTGCGTCATAACGCCAACGCCCCGCGCAATCGCATCGGTCTTGCGGATTTGAATTGAGGCGTTTTTCAAATGCTTATCGACAGGCGCGTTCATGGGGGGATCCTCAAGCGGTGATGGAATGGCAATGAATTTCTGCGGGCTTCTTGCATTTTTTCTGTAAGTTGCCAATACGTATTTTAGATGTTTTTTACCAATCGGCAAGTGATCGGCAAGTGATCGGCAAACGTACGGAATGCGTGCGAAAACGATACGGAAACCAGACGGAACCCGACCATGCGTGACGCGAACCAAATCGGCTACAAAGTAACAGAAGCAGCCCGCCTCACAGGCGTCTCAGCTTCAACATTACGCGCTTGGGAGTTGCAAGGGCTGATCGTTCCTAATCGTACGGCGACCGGGCAGCGCGTGTTTTCCACTACTCATCTGGAGACGTTGAAACACATTCAATGGCTGCGTGTTGAGCAAGGGTTGAATCCCGCAGAAATAAAAAACGCTTTGGCTGGCGATGGTCAAGAACAGCCCGCTACCATCCGCCAAGACAGTGACAATATGGGCAAGCGGGCGCGCCACATGCGCCAGAGCGAAGGGCGCACGCTGGCGGACGTCGCCTCAAAAGCTGGTGTGGCAATTTCGGCGCTTTCAACATTTGAACGGACGGGTCAGGGTCTGTCACTCAAGTCATTGCACGATCTGGCCCATTCACTGGGAACAACCATGTCCGGGCTTTCCGGCACGCAGGTTGAAAATAGCAGGCACCTTGTTCGCGATGGAGAATGGACGAGCTGGCCGCAAACGATACCGGGGGTGACCGTGCAATTGTTCGCCGAGGGGCTCAACCAAATGGTCTGCCACCGTTTCGTGCTCGCGCGCGGCACCAGCTCTCAAGGTGCCTACGATCATGACGGAGAAGAGTTTGTTCATGTGCTGCGAGGAAGTGTAGAAATAGTACTTGGTTCCCAAGAATTTCATAACCTTTCCCTTGGCGACTCACTTTATTTTAAAAGCACCACCCGACACTCGTGGAAAAATACGTTTGATGGCGAAACGGTATTGCTGTGGGTGAACACACCGCCAAGTTTCTAATGTTTTGAAGTTTATTTTTATTTTCGTTTGTAGTTCGGGATAACATTTTTACCCTTGTTAATTTAGGGTTTGGACCTGTTGTTAATTTAGGGTTTGGACCTGTTAATTTTGATAAAATGGCAGGCGAATGGCGAAAATATGCAAGGAAAATCGTTCAGAGCGGGCTAGAGCCTGTTCAAGTGGTTTGACGCCGCAGAGTGAAGCCAGTTGGCTGTTCGTACCAAAATCGGGCGCTTTCCGGCGATTGCGTTGTCGCAAAACTTAAAAATGCTGGCATTTCCTGCCCTTCGCTCCTGTGCCTTGACACTTGGTACTGACCAAAATTTACCTCGACCATTTCGCCAAAATTAACAGGTCCAGGCCGTAATATTATGTTATAATTCTTGATCCTGATTTTAGAACAATATAGCCGTCAATAGATTTGAATTACTTGTTTGCCGCGCTCCCGCCTTATTTGCACTGTTTTACGCAGTTTCGATTAAACGAGACTTATTGTTTTGAAACAGAAAATTTTTACTGCCGCGCTTACCGTAGCTTCGCTTCTTATCCTTGCCACTGGTGCTTATGCCCAGCAGTGCGGTGGTGCATCATGGTATTCACTACACTCACGCACAGCTTCCGGCGAGATGATGAACCCGGGCGCCATGACCGCCGCGCACAAAACATTGCCACTTGGCAGCAAAATCCGCGTTACCAATTCCAACAATGGCAAATCGCTCGTAGTGCGCATCAATGACCGCGGTCCGTTTGTGCGCGGCCGTGTGCTCGACCTTTCCAAAGGCGCCGCTCAGAAGCTTGGATTCATCGGTGCCGGGCATACCAAGGTTTGTTATTCCAAGATTTGAACTTCGATAAATGATCGTATCACCCTTGCATTCACCTCCCGAATATCCGATATGAAAACCGGGAGGTTGGTGGTGGACGAGCCACTCGCCAATCTGGTCAGGTCCGGAAGGAAGCAGCCACAACGAGCCACGGCACGGGTCATTGTGCCAGCCTCCCACCTTTTCTCATTAATTTTTCTGTTTAAAGCTTGTCAGTTTGACGGGCGCAAGGCATTGACCAGCGGTATTGTTTTGTTGGACAAAGGCCTACAATTTATTGGGATTTATCGCGTGTCGGACCTTGGATTAACCAGCGGAGCGGAACAGGGCGGGGCATATCACGTGCTTGCGCGAAAATACCGTCCGCAGGATTTTTCGACGCTGATCGGCCAAGAGCCGATGGTGCGTACGCTAAAAAATGCCTTCGAGACCGGACGCATCGCTCAAGCATGGATGTTGACCGGTGTGCGTGGTGTCGGCAAGACAACCACCGCCCGCATACTCGCCCGTGCCCTAAATTATGAGACGGATACAGTCCACCAGCCGAGTGTGGACTTAAGCGTTGAAGGCATTCACTGCCGCGCCATCATGGAAGGTCGCCATCCCGATATTATCGAGATGGACGCCGCGTCCAACACCGGCATTGATAATATCCGCGAAATCATCGAGCAAGTGCGCTACCGGCCGGTGTCGGCGCGGTTCAAAGTCTATATCATCGACGAAGTGCACATGCTTTCCACCGCCGCCTTCAACGGACTGTTGAAGACGCTGGAAGAGCCACCTGCGCATGTGAAGTTCATTTTCGCCACCACCGAAATCCGCAAAGTGCCGATCACTGTGTTGTCGCGCTGTCAGCGCTTTGACCTGCGCCGTGTTGAGGCGGCAATGCTTGTCAGCCATTTGGCGAAGATTGCAGGCCTTGAGGATGTCGAGGTCGATGACGCTTCGCTGGCCATGATTGCCCGCGCAGCAGAAGGCTCGGTGCGCGATAGTCTCTCGATTTTTGACCAGGCCATCGCCCATGGCTCCGGCAAAGTGGAAGCCTCATCCGTACGCTCCATGCTGGGGCTGGCGGACCGCTCGCGCATTGTGGAACTGTTTCGCAAGCTCATGGATGGCGATGCCGGCGGCGCGCTGACCGAGTTTCGTGACCAATATGACCAAGGTGCAGACCCGCTGACGCTGATAACTGATCTGGCCGAATTCTGCCATCTGGTGACACGGATGCGCTATGTTCCGGCGCTGTTTTCTGATCTGTCGCTTAGCGAAGACGAACGCGCCAGCGGCAAGGAATTTTCCGAAAAAGTGGGCTTGCGGATTTTGTCGCGCACGTGGCAAATGCTGCTCAAAGGCATCGAGGAAACCTCCGCATCCAACCGCCCGATTCAGGCCGCCGAAATGGCATTGATACGGCTTTGCCATGCGTCCAGTTTGCCGACTTTGGATGAGGCGCTCAAATCACTGGAAACCGCGCCTGCGGGTGCGTCTGATATGGGATCGCCAAATGGCGGCGGTGGCGGTCTTGCGCCAAATGCCGCGCCCGTTAATGCGCGGGGGACGCAGGCACTGATGCAAGGTTCCGGTTCCGGCGCGACGATGCGACTGGTCGCCGAGACGCCTGCGCCGCAGTTTACGCCCGCGCCTGAAGTTGTGATTGAATCTGTCGCCAGCCTGCAAGATATTATCGCACTGGCTGAAAAGCGCCGCGATATGCAGATGAAAATCCAAATCCGCCGCTGCGTGCGCATGGGCACCATCCGACCCGGTGTATTGGAAATCGGCCTTAGCGATGACGCGCCGCGCGGCTTTGCCACCGAGCTTTCACGCAAGCTTACAGACTGGTCCGGCCAGCGCTGGATGGTGTCCATCTCGCCTGATGCCAAGGGCCAAACGCTCGACGAGCTTGAAAATTCCGCCCGCAACAACCAAATGGATGACGCGAAAGCCGACCCTGATGTGGCGGCGATTTTAGCGCGGTTCCCGGGCGCAAAAATCATCAACATCAAGATGGATAGCGCTGGCGCGGCATATACCGGCATCGAAAGCGACGCCTTGCCAAGTGCACCGGAACATTTAGCGCCGATCGAAGAAGACGACGAGTTTTAGGAGCGACATATGAAAGACATTATGGGCCTGATGAGCAAAGCCAAAGAAATGCAGGCCAAAATGCAGGTCATGCAAGAAGAAATGGAAACCGTGGAAGCCACCGGCATTGCCGGCGGCGGAGCGGTTAAAGTCACGCTCACAGGCAAAGGCGGCATGAAAAGCGTGTCGATTGATCCGTCACTGGTACAGCCGGGCGAGGGCGAAATCATCGAAGATTTGATATTAGCCGCACACAATGACGCCAAGCAAAAAGTCGAGGCTATCATGGCCGAAAAGACCAGGGCGTTGACATCAGGCTTGCAAATGCCAGCGGGATTTAAGCTGCCTTTCTGATCAGAACAAAAAAATAAACGGCAATTTTCAATAATAGCGCTGTTGGCTGTCATGGTCCGCAGCGTCACCTGTTTGCGAAATTCGCAGGCAAAGAACCGCCAAAGACGTATTCATTACAGAAATTTAACATGGAAACCCTTGTACGTTATATCTTAAGATATATCTCAAGACCTATCGTAACCACAGAAAGGAGATAACATGACTTACCAATCTAATCCGAATGCCGAAGGTGCAACCAATGGTGAATTTAACTTCAATCGATTTCAAAGCGATAAGTTCGGCCGGGCAAAGCGTCCGGGCTTCACCCCAGCTAAGGCGCTGGCAGTTGTAGCCGGGGTGGCAATTTTCCCTCCGCTTGGAATTGCCGCGCTGGCGTATTTCATTTGGAACGAACGCCGCTGCAGACACTTTAATGGCAATAATTTCGCAGGTCGTGGCTTTGGCGATGGTAATAGAAGTCGCGGCGGCTGCGGGCGCGGCAATCCCATGGGCCGCTCCGGTAATGTTGCTTTCGATGAGCATCGCGCTAAGGTTCTGAATGAACTTGATGCCGAGAGCCAAGCGTTCGCAGAAGATCGTGCCGAACAGCGCAGCAAGCGTGACAAGGAAGCCTTCGATGCTTTCCAAGCCAAGCGCAGCGCCGAAGGTCAGAATGCGCAAGGCCAGACTTTACAAGGTAATAACGCGAAATAATCGTCAGTGACTTTGTTAAAACAATACCCTGTGCTGAAATCTCAGCGCAGGGTATTGGTGCGTCAACAAATGAGTGGAACATGACCAAGGACGACACAAAATGGGGCTGGGAGCGCAAGGGCGGCGGTGGGCCGCCATGGACGCGCGGCAGTGGCCCGTTTGGTGCCGATGGCTCACAAGGCTTTATGGGCGGCGGTCGGCCGGGACGTATATTCGGGCAAGGCGACTTGCGCCTGCTGTTGCTTGCCCTCATCGCCGATCAACCTGCGCACGGTTATGATCTCATTCGTACCATTGAGGCTAAATTTAACGGCACATATGCACCAAGTCCCGGAGCGATATATCCGACATTGACCCTTCTCGAAGAGCAGGAACTTGTAGTGAGCGAGGCTGCGGCTGGCGGCAAGAAATCCTATTCCGCAACGCTTGAGGGGAGAAAGTTTCTCGCCGAAAACTCTGATCAGGTCAAAGCGTTGATGACACGCCTTGACATTATGGCGGGTGCAAAAACATCAGACTCTATGCCGGAAACCATTATGCACGCCATCCACACACTGCGCCACGCTGTTATGGCCAAGCGCTGGGGCGAGGGTGAGGCCAAGCGGGTTTGCGCGATATTGGAAAAGGCGGCACGCGATATTTTGGGCAGCGGGCGGTAGCTTCACTCGTCCGGCAGGCTGGCTATATCAATGCCTGCACGCTCTGCCGCCAATAACCGTTGCGAACCCGAACGTGCGTAGCGCAACAATAAGGCCTTGCGGGCGGGGCTGTTTAAAGTATGGGCCGGCGCTTCACGCAGCATATCCGCGCCATAGCCATCTGAGACGATAAAACCGCAATCTTGCGGAAATATGTCCATCGGCACATCCGGCAGGGTCGCAAAAAACAAGCGGTCGCAAAACTGGCGGTACTCTGGCCATTTGTTATCGACGCGCAAATCTTCGATTGAAGATTTGATTTCAATAATCCAGAACTCACCCTTCGACGTTAACGCCAACAGGTCCGCCCTGCGCCCCGTTGCCAGGGTCACTTCGGGCAACATAGTGTAGCCCATATTGATAAGCAGGCGCTGCACACCGCGCCGCACGAGAAGCGCGCGCTGCGACTGGCGGCCATCTTCGAGCGGGTTGGTTTTTCCAAATTCAATGATTGGCATTTTGTTAGTGTGGCTGATTCGCTGATAAAATTAAACTCATGACTGTTGATGGCTGGTTATGACTTGCGCCGCTTGCTCGACGTAACAGCTTGCCGTGCGGCGCGGTATTTGTCTTGCGAGGCTCCGCTGTTTTGCGCTTCTTCATGTTGCAGTAATTTGAAACGCGCAACGCGATCAGGCTCCAGCGTGCCAGCTTTGAGGGCGGCCAAAACGGCACAGCCCGGCTCATTGACATGAGCGCAATTAGAGAACTTGCAGTTTGCTGCCAGCGCCACAATATCGTCGAACACCATCTCGATGCCCTCTTCGACATCGACGATTTGCAGTTCACGCATTCCCGGTGTGTCCATCAACCATGCGCCGGATGGCATATGGTGCAACGAACGTCCGGATGTTGTGTGCCGCCCACGCGCGTCAGCTTCGCGAATGGCCTGCGTGCCTTGAACCTCAGCGCCCATCAAGCTGTTGATGATTGTGGATTTGCCGACGCCGGACGATCCCAGCATAGCAATGGTCTGCCCGCTGCCCAGCCACGCCGCAAGCCTGTTGGATATATCCTTATCCTTGGCGTTTATCATTTCGACCAAAAGGCCATTTTGAATGGCCCGGGCTTGCTTGAGATAAGGCTGAGGGTCGGCGCATAGATCGGTCTTGGTGATGATGACAACCGGCGTCACTTTCGCCTCATGCGCCATCGCCAGATAGCGCTCCATGCGCGGCACGTTGAAATCCTGGTTGGCGGATGTGACGAAGAAAACAGTATCAATATTAGCAGCGATAAGCTGCATGCGAACCGCCGTTCCGGCGCTGCGGCGCTTGAAGAGACTCTGGCGGGGATAAAGCGAGGCGAGGCGGTTGGTATTGCGTGTCACAGCGACCCAATCGCCGGTCGTCGGGCGGTCTTCGCCGTCTTTTTGAATGAGCGTTTGTTGTACGCGGCCCGTGAATTCCGGCCCCGCCACATCAACAGCATCGCGGTGGACAGCCATAACGCGGGCGGGGTAAGTTTGGCCCAAATCAAGCGCAATGTGTGCCTTCTGGAAGTGTTCGTTCCAGCCATAATCGTTTAGTGTGAGGGCACTCACGAAATTAACCCGCTAGTGATGCGGCGGAAGGCAAGCGGCAGTCCATACATCGGTTCAATCCTTTTGACGGCGTCAGTAAAGCCTTCGCGCACGACGCTCATAGTATGGCCGGAAGCATGGATGATATTGGTTTCATCTATCATCATCGCGACATGGCCTTTCCAAAAAACCAAGTCACCACGCTTGAGCGGCGGATGGTCCGCGCCATGGCCGATATGCGCTCCCGCACCATCGCGCAGCATATCGCTATCACGCGACAAGGCCCGTCCGCACAGTGCGTGACTTAGCTGTACCAACCCCGAACAATCAATGCCAAAGCCAGAGCGCCCGCCCCAGAGATAAGGCGTTTCGAGCAAGCGTAACGCCACAGCGACTGGATCGGAGGGGCGGGCATCAGCCATAATGGTATGAGAGGCAATGATAGATTCACCAGATGCAAGTTTTAGATATTTCGTGCCGCGTGTCTCGGCTTCACCCGTAACACAAAGCCCCGCACCCATCGAGAGCGCCGTCGTTACAGGGTATTTCATATCCGGCCCCGGGTAAAGGAAAGTGCGCGGAACGCTGACAATGTGAGTGGCGCTGCTGAGGCGCGAGGTTAACGCATTGTGCGCCATGTAACCGACGTAGCCGTCGGTTTGCAGTTGCACCCAGCACCAGCCTTCGCGGTCTTCGAACACCAAAACCTTTTCACCATAAAGCCCTTGGCTATCCACCGGTGCATCCGGTCGCGGCTCGCGGCGGATATCGGCAACGGGATCGCTGATTTGCATTAAGCGTCCGGACACGAACTTTGTTGCGCTGACGAGTTCTGCAAGGCGCATATCTGCAAGGTCAGGGCGGTAGGCATTCAGTCGCTTGTCCAGCCCGCTCATTTCGTCACATTCCTTGCCGTCGCAATCACCAAATCACCGACACGCTCGACATAGAGCGCGCCTTTCACTGTGCGCTTAATTAGCACATTGCGCATGTCTTTTAAGTCTCTGTGGCGCTCGACCAAGCCCAGTGCGCCCATCGTATCCAGCGCACGGGTAATGACCGGTTTAGTCACTTCCAGCCGCGCTGCGAGCGCCCGAATGGTATGAGGCGGGGCCTCGAGATAAATCGTCAATAATATCGAAAGCTGACGAAACGTCAGATCCGGCGCATCATCGCGCACTTCGGAAAGAGCGATATCGCGCAGCAATGAGAGCGCCTGCAAGACGTTGAGTTCACTATTCATAAAACCAAACTAACCGCCAATCGTTTCGGTTCCGTATCATTTGAGTGTAATGCGGCGAAAGCAAGGTTTATCTATATCTTTGACTTAAAACTTCAAAAATCGCGCGAATGCCCTGCGCCTCGCCGCCGACCGGAGCATGGGCTTTTTCAACAGGGTTCCAGCCAAAAATATCGAAATGAACCCAACAGCGAACTTTAGGCACAAAGCGTTTGAGAAAGAGTGCAGCGGTTATGGAACCCGCAAAACCATCCGTTGTGACATTGTTCATATCGGCAATTTTGGAGGATAGTTTTTTGTCATAAGGCGACCAAAGCGGCATCCGCCATAGAGGATCAGCGACCTTTACCGAGGCATCCGCAAGCTCAGAGGCAAAGCCGTCATCGTCAGTATAAAATGGCGGCACGTCCGGTCCCAGTGCCACGCGGGCCGCACCGGTGAGCGTTGCCATATCAATGAGCAGATCCGGATCATCCTCCTCGGCCAACGTCAATGCATCGGCCAAAATCAACCGGCCTTCAGCATCAGTATTGCCAATCTCAACAGTCAACCCGCGACGGCTGGTGAGCACATCACCGGGACGAAACGCATCACCGGCAATAGAATTTTCGACGGCCGGTATGAGCACGCGCAAGCGCACGTTCAGCCCTTCCCCCATAATCATGGAAGCCAGCGCCAAAACATTAGCTGCGCCGCCCATATCCTTTTTCATGAGGAGCATTGAACTAGAGGGTTTGATATCCAGCCCGCCGGTGTCAAAGGCAACACCCTTTCCGACCAGCGTGATGCGCGGCGCGGATGCTTTGCCCCACGAGAAATCAATCAGTCGCGGCTCTTCCTTCGCAGCGCGGCCTACCGCATGAATCATCGGAAATCCGGTAAGCAGTGCCTGGCCTGTTATAGTTGAGACTTTTGCCTTGCCAGCCTTCGCAACGGCCCGCGCCGCGTCCTCAATAGCTTGCGGCCCCATGTCATTTGCGGGGGTGTTGATAAGATCACGGGCAAGAAAGACAGCTTTGGCAAGACGCTCAAGCGCCCCTTGTTCAACGCCGTCCGGCACTGCCAGCGACACGAGCTTTTCGCCCGGCTTGCGGTATTTATCGAAGCGATAGCCCCCCAGTAAAAAGCCGAGCGCTGCGAGTTCAGGATTTGCAGGCTTATCAGCAAAATGCCAATCACCCGCAGGAAGGAGCGTTGCCAGTTTGCCAAAGGATAGTTGCTCATCGGGAGTTTGCGGTGCGACACCAAATAGCGCCCCGACCACATCACCATTCTCATCTGGCACCAGCAATAGCGACCCCGGCTTGCCATCGAAATCATTCGCCTTGGCCCAGATCACCACCGTCGTGCCGCCGCCATTTGCAATCTTCGATGACGTGTCACAAAACCAAATTGGCTTGGAGTTTTTGGCGCGGGCTTTGGTGAGTTGAGCGGTCATGGCTGTACTTTCGAATAGCGTATTAGTGGCGAAGATTTTAACCATTCATTAGGGTTAACAGAATATTTCTTTTGTCGAAATGTGCCGCACTGATTTTGAGATTCGGCAATATCCTTGGCGGAGAAACTTGCAGATGTCATCCAAGATTAGCAAACCTTTTTTTATACGCACATCCAGTTTGCTCATCATGACGCTGGCGTTGGGCTTAAGCGGCTGTGCACATAATCGTTTTACCACCGGATCAATTGGTACACAGTCAGGCAAGTCAATCGACCAGATGACGGCGCCTGAATTGGAAGCGGCTAGCGCATCTTATGGCAAGGCCTATGAACGTAATGCCAAGGATAAAAATGCGGCGCTGGCTTATGCCAATATTTTGCGCCGGAACGGTCGTAATGATCAATCATTGGCAGTGATGCGCCAAACCGCAATTTATTTTTCCAATGACCGCGAAGTGCTTGCCGCCTATGGCAAGGCTTTGGCGAGCGATGGTCAGCTGGAGCCGGCTTTGGAAACAATTCGCCGTGCGCAAAGGCCGGAATTTCCCGATTGGAAGCTAATTTCAGCTGAAGGGGCAATCTTAGACCAACAAGGCCACCGCCAAGAAGCTCGCGCACTCTATCAAAAGGCGCTGGATCTTCAGCCGGGTGAAGCCTCGATACAATCCAACCAAGGCATGTCATATTTGCTTGAAGGGGACTTACGCACCGCAGAAACTTACTTTACCGCAGCGGCTCGCAGTCCTGGAGCCGATAGCTCTGTGCGTCAAAATTTAGCGCTGGTTATAGGATTGCAAGGTCGCTTCGATGAGGCGCAGCAAGTGGCAAGTCATGAACTATCGCCCGAGCAGGCGCAGGCCAATGTTGCCTATCTTCGCAAAATGTTGGCGCAGCAAGACTCGTTGAGCCAGCTCAAGAAAAGCTGATGGCGGAAACTTAAGAAAAGTTGATACTTATCGGGCAATACGCCGTAAGCGAACGATCACGTCCACATTCACAATTTCATAGCCCTGCGGCGCAACGGGAACATTGTTGACCATAATCGCACCGTCCGGGATATCCATAACCTCATTATCGCCTTCAATCAAAAAGTGATGATGATTGGAAACATTGGTATCGAACCAAGTTTTGTAATCATCCAGCGCGAGCGTGCGCAGCAGGCCCACTTGCGTGAACTGGTGAAGATTATTGTAAATCGTTGCCAGCGACACCGCAATCGTTGCGCTATTGGCTTCAGCTTGGAGGCTTTCGGCCGTAAAATGTCTGTCACCATGACGGAAAATCAATTGTGCCAAATCACAGCGTTGGCGTGTCGGGCGCAGCCCGACGGCACGAAGCCTGTCTTCGATTGATAATGGTACGGCACGATTCAACACGAAATTTCCTGAAAATGGAGCGCGATTGGTCCCCGTATAACCTCTAAGCCACAATGATGCAATCTCACTTAAAATGCAGCAAAATTGCGTACCTTTGAGACCAAAAATCAAATTGACCGTGAAAGATCGTTAAAATCAGCGCGGAATGGTTTTACAGCGGGAATGTCTGTGTTAGTGCAAAACTGGCGCAAGATCAGTTTAATTTGAGATTTTTACGTGTGGGGTTGGTGGGACGAATGGCAATACAACAATCAAGCTACAGCTTCGAGGAAATTCTGACCTGCTCGCGTGGCGAGATGTTTGGTCCGGGGAATGCGCAATTGCCTGCACCCCCTATGCTGATGTTTAACCGGATTACCGAGATTTCAGAGACCGGCGGCGAATATTCCAAGGGCTATATTCGCGCCGAATTCGATATTAATCCGGATCTTTGGTTCTTCCCCTGTCATTTTATTGGTGATCCTGTGATGCCAGGCTGCTTAGGACTTGATGCTATGTGGCAATTGACCGGGTTTTACTTAGGCTGGTTGGGTGAACCGGGAAAAGGCCGCGCACTTTCGACCGGCGAAGTCAAATTTACCGGCATGGTCACACCAAAGACGAAATTGGTGGAATATGGTATCGACTTCAAGCGCGTCATGCGCGGACGTTTGGTGCTTGGTATTGCCGATGGCTGGTTAAAAGCCGATGGTGAAGTGATTTACCGTGCCACCGATCTTCGCGTGGGCTTGTTCAAGCAAGCGGTTGCCTGATAGTTAATCCCAGCCAATTAAGACAGGAGATTGCCATGAGGCGCGTTGTGGTAACAGGAATGGGCATTGTTTCATCGATAGGAAACGATGTTGACGCTGTATTAGCATCGCTTTTAGCTGCAAAATCCGGCATTTCAGAAGCTCAAGATCACATCCGGCTCGGCTTTCGCTGCCAAGTACATGGCGCACCGGCGCTGGACCCTGAAACGCTGGTAGATCGCCGCGCCATGCGTTTCCATGGCCGTGGCACAGCGTGGAACCATGTGGCAATGGATCAAGCCATATTAGACGCAGGCCTTGAGCCATATGAAGTTTCCAATGAGCGCACCGGCATCATTATGGGGTCCGGCGGTCCGTCAACCCGCACAATTGTTGATAGCGCCGATATTACCCGCGAAAAAGGTCCAAAGCGCGTTGGTCCCTTTGCTGTGCCAAAGGCGATGTCATCGACTGCCTCTGCCACGCTGGCTACAAATTTTAAAATCAAGGGCGTGAATTATTCAATCTCATCTGCCTGCGCGACATCCAACCATTGTATTGGCAATGCGTATGAAATGATCCAATGGGGCAAGCAGGACCGTGTTTTTGCCGGCGGATGCGAGGATTTAGACTGGACGCTTTCGGTGTTGTTTGATGCCATGGGCGCAATGTCTTCAGACTTCAACGACCGCCCGTCAGTAGCTTCGCGCGCTTATGACAAAAACCGTGACGGCTTTGTTATTGCAGGCGGCGCCGGCGTTCTGGTGCTTGAGGAACTGGAAATGGCTAAAGCACGAGGCGCGAAAATATATGGGGAAATCACCGGTTATGGCGCGACGTCCGACGGGTACGATATGGTGGCCCCATCCGGCGAGGGTGCGGCGCGTTGCATGCGCATGGCTATGGCAACTGTCAAAGGAACTGTGGGCTACATCAACCCGCACGCTACATCTACGCCCGTGGGTGACCGTCAGGAAATTGTGGCAATCCGCGAAGTATTCAGTAGCAATGTTCCACCAATTTCTGCGACCAAATCGCTTACCGGCCACTCCTTGGGCGCTACCGGCGTGCAAGAAGCAATCTATTCGATGTTGATGATGAACCATGATTTCATCTGCGAAAGCGCGCATATTGATGAGATTGATCCGGACTTTGCGGATCTGCCGATTGTTCGCAAGCGCATTGATAATGCGAAAATAGACACTGTTCTTTCAAACTCATTCGGGTTTGGCGGCACAAATGCAACGCTGGTTTTCCAGCGGCTTGAACGGTAGTCCCGGACCACACGGAATTGACGGAGTTATGAGTATGAGCGGAATTATGGCTGGCAAACGCGGCTTGATAATGGGAGTGGCCAACGGCCATTCGATAGCATGGGGGATTGCCAAGGAGCTTGCCGGGCACGGTGCGGAACTTGCCTTTACTTACCAGGGTGATGCGTTTGGTAAGCGCGTTGCGCCACTGGCCGCAGAGGTTGGCTCTAACTTTCTGATACCATGTGATGTCGAAGATATTGCATCGGTCGACGCTGCCTTTGCGGAAATCGAACAACGATGGGGCTCGCTTGATTTTGTTGTTCACGCTATCGGCTTTTCGGATAAGAATGAACTGAAGGGTCGTTATGTTGATAATACCACACGGGATAATTTTACCCGGACGATGATCGTTTCGGCCTATTCATTCACTGAGGTTGCCCAGCGGGCGGGCAAGCTGATGAAAAAAGGCGGCACATTGCTGACATTGACATATGGCGGCTCATCCCGCGTGATGCCGAACTACAACGTTATGGGCGTGGCTAAGGCTGCACTTGAGGCAATGGTGCGTTATTTGGCATCAGATTTCGGGCCGGATAATATTCGAGTGAATGCAATTTCCGCCGGCCCAATCCGTACACTGGCGGGGGCTGGCATCAGCGATGCCCGCGCCATGCTTAACTATCAAGCCCGCAACGCGCCGCTTCGCAGAACGGTGTCAATTGAGGATGTAGGGCGCTCGGCGCTTTATTTGTTGTCTGATCTATCCAGCGGTGTGACAGGCGAAATTCACTATGTGGATTCAGGCTACAGCAACATGTCTATGCCAACGTTAGATGAGCTTAAACGTTTCGACGCCTGAAAATTATACAGTTACTAACCAATATTCAGCAAAAAGACTGACGTTTTTGACAGTCAGCCGGTTAAATAAGACCAGATTAACCAATGCGAGCCATCTTCGATACTCAAAGGGTGGCGGGCAACTAACTCATGTACACAAAGATAAAAAAAAGCCATCGTGCTTTAACTATTGCCGCGAGCGGTTTTGGCGGTGGGATGCTTGGTTTCTGGGCCTTAAAAATGGCTACGACTATGTCATCTTTTGAGACAATCCCGATGTCCTCAATCGGCGGGATTGTTGCGGGGCTGTCTGCACTTTGCGCCAGTGCTTCCTCAGTTGCATTCTTTTCGGGCATTGAGGAAAGTCAGATTCAAATTCATAAGTCGCAAATGATCGACCCTTTGACGGATCTATTTTCTAAGTCAGGTCTGATTGAATTAATTGAAAAAAAGCTGGCCGGGAATAAGCGTGCGAACCAGCGAACTTTTCTTCTGGATGTCGAGATCGACCGTTTCAAGGAGTTCAACGACATTCATGGCTTTAAAACGGGCGATGAGCTGATTTGTCAAGTTGGTAATCGAATTGAACAAATGGCCGGATCAGTCGGGAAAGTCGGCAGGTTTGGCGGCGGCGAATTCGGGATGATATTGGAAACGAGTGACAACTCAGCTGAGATGGAAGCGGTTGCGGACCATTTGATCGAGGCGTTATCCGGCACATATATGGTAGGCGGCATTATTTCGGCGGTCACATGCAGCTTGGGTATTGTGGAAATCACCGTCGGTGCAAGTGTTGCGGAAACCGTGCGCGGGGCACACACGGCCCTTAAACAAACACGGCTTGTCGGTCGTGGTTGTTGGACAGTTTACTCGGAAGACATGAGTGTTCGTGAGGATTTTAGGCATTGGGTTGAAATCGAAATGCGTGACGCACTGAAGCGCGGCGAATTCACCCTCCACTATCAGCCGCAGTTTAACATTGCTGACGGAACGGTACGCGGATTTGAAGCACTGATGCGCTGGAAACATCCGCATCGTGGTTACATTCCACCGCTCGATTTTATTCACATTGCCGAGGAAAATGGATTTATCAATGTATTGGGCCGCTGGGTAATATTACAAGCATGCCGTGATGCACTGTCATTTCCGGAAGATGTGCAAATAGCCGTCAACATTTCTCCGGTCCAATTCCTTAGCGGAGATATCGTAAAAATCGTAGCTGATGCTTTACAAAAAACCGAGCTACCTCCGCATCGTTTGGAACTGGAAATCACTGAATCGACACTAATTGAAGACCGTCCGCGCGCTGCTGAGGTTTTCACACAGCTGGAGAAACTGGGTGTCTCCATCGCCATTGATGATTTTGGAACGGGTTATTCCAACTTAGGTTATCTGGCTGACTTGCCATTCAAAAAACTGAAAATTGATAAGACTTTTATTGATCGCATTGAAAAAGATTTGCATATGGCGCAAATTGTTTCCGCCATAATTGCGTTGGCAAGGGCTCTCGGCGCTACCGCCGTGGCGGAGGGCGTGGAGACAGAAAAACAGGCTGTAATGCTGCGTGCCGCAGGATGCACAGTAATTCAAGGTTTCCTTTATGGCCGCCCGCAACCGCTTCATCTTGCAATTGCACCCCGGTTGACAAATCAATTCCAGATCTCAGCAATGCAAACTGGAAACGCCAACTTAGCCCCTACTCAATTGATCAAAGTTGCATAAATATCAATGCTTTCCAACCCCCCTTGTTTAAGGATTTTCTATTAGCCTGTCAGTGTAGAGGGAGCGGTTATGTCCAAGAAAATATCCAAAGAACGTAGTGGTATGTTTAAGGCCATTACCATTTTTACGTCCGCTTTCGGAGGCGGAAATTTGGGTATTTGGGCATTTGCAATGGGCCAAACAGACCATTCCAGCCCGGGGTTTCTCGCTACAAATATTATCATTGGCGGCCTCTCGGCGTTGTCGGCTTCCGGTTGCGCTTTGGCTTTCTTTCAAGGCATTGAGTCTCATGCCTCCGCCATATTGACGGCTTCCGCTACCGATAGTTTAACCGGCATTTCCTCGCGCAGGCAGCTGCTGCTGGATATGGATAAGGTTGCGATAGAACGCCAATCAACAGGTAACACCACCTATTTCATTGATATCGAATTGGATAGATTCAAGCAGATTAACGATGCGCTCGGGTATCGTACCGGCGACAGGCTTATCAAAGAAGCAGCCCAGCGGATAATGGAATGTTTGCCACCGGAGGCCGTGTATGGCCGGCTTGGCGCTTGCGAATTTAGTTTTATTATAGGCGATGAATTTGTGACGCCTGCGCTTGAAATTATGCTGGATAAATTGGTCGCAAAGGTCAGTGAGCCATATCTTATAGATGATCGAAGGGTGATATTATCCCTCTCGGTCGGTGTGACCGAGATTGCCAAAGATAAATTGGAGCAATCGGCAATTCTCCAGCGGTCAAATTTGGCGCTGCACCGATCCCGTGCCAAAGGCCGCAACCAATGGACGCTGTTTGAGCCGGAGTTTGGCCGCGTTGCAGACCATCGCCGCTGGATTGAGGCTGAGATGCAGGGTGCGCTTGACCGCAAAGATTTCGAGCTGCACTATCAGCCTCAACTCAACCTCTCTACGGGCGTCATTGTTGGATACGAGGCACTGGTGCGCTGGCGGCACCCCGAAAAAGGCCTTATCCCGCCGATTGAGTTTATTCCCGTGGCCGAAGAAACAGGGCTTATCGCCCCACTTGGCGACTGGGTTTTGCGCCAAGCTTGCGTTGACGCTTTGAGCCTGCCAGAGCATAGCTTTGTGGCTGTCAATTTATCGCCCGCACAGTTTTTACTCAGTGATATGGTCGCCACTGTGAAGAAAGCGCTTCTGGATACGGGACTTCCGGCAAAACGCTTGGAGTTGGAAATCACCGAAAGTCTTTTGATGGAGGACCGCGAGAAAACCGCGCTTATCCTTGGCGAGTTTGCACGGATGGGTGTTTCCGTTGCGGTTGATGACTTCGGAACAGGTTACTCGAACTTGACCTATCTTGCCGATCTGCCATTCCAAAAATTGAAGATCGACCGCTCATTCGTCAACCGCATGGAAAAAGAAGGTAATACCGGCGCTATTATTTCCACAATCGTCGGCTTGTCACGCGCGCTGGGTGTGCACACGACTGCGGAGGGCGTTGAGACTGAAGGCCAAGCAACACTGCTGCGGGCCGCCGGTTGTGATGTCGGGCAAGGTTATTTGTTTGGTCGTCCTGTGCCAATGGCGAAGTACACCGCCTCAGCTTCAGTAGTAAGTTCCTCGAAGGCAGCTTAAATTTATTTCTCCGCCCAAAGCACCTTATAGGACGCGTTGCGGGCGAGTTCGCCGGATTTGAAGAAATGTGCTTTCAAAACCGGCTCATACATTAACGAACGGTTGGCGACGAGATAGAGTTTCCCCGTGCGGTGCAGTGCGTTTGAGGCGGCTTTGATGATGGCGTTGCCTAATGATGGCTCGGCTGCCCTGCCCTGATGGAATGGCGGGTTCATGATGACTGTATCGAAAGTTTGAGCCTGCTTTTCGCCTGCCAGATCATGCCAGAAGAAGGTTGCGGGCATATCGGGCGCAATACTTTGAATGTTAATTTTTGCTGCCTCCAGCGAGGCGTAGTCCGCTTCGAAGAGCGCGATGGATTTGATGTTCGTGCATTTCACTGCGGCTTCAGCGGACAGATAACCCCAACCTGCACAGAAGTCTGCGATTTTGCCCTTCAGATCTTCAGGTAAATGCCCGATCAAAAAAGCGGAGCCCGGATCAATATGATCCGGGGAAAACATGCCCGCGCCGGCTTGATAGCGGCCATCGATAAGCTCGTCGTTGGCTTGTTCAAAGCGCGCACTGCCTTGAGCTTGAAACCAAAATACCTTGGCGTGATTTTTGGAAAGACTGCCTTTTATTTCAAATAGAGTGGAAACTTCCTTCGCGGTCGAGAGGATGCCGTCCGTCTTTGCACCGGATACGAGGATGCTGCCGCCTGTCCGCACACTACCCAGAGCCTGATTGAGGAACGCACGGTTTTGGCCGCGATGGCGCGATAGCAGGATGAGTGCGCCGTGATATTCGCCCGCAGGGACAGAGTGGGAGACATTCGCCTTAATGGCACTCAACGCCAGATAAGTCGGGCGGAAGCCTTGGACGGCGTAAAGACTGGCTTTGACAATAGGGCAATCAAACGGCGGCACTTGTGCGCCTAAGAATAGCCAATTGCCTTCTCCTGCTGAAACTTCGTCAGTTTCAAAAGGCAAAAACAGAGTTTTAAGAGCACCGTCGTCCATGACTTATTTTCCATAAAACAACGGGCGCGATTGTCTCGCGCCCGTTCAACTATTCAATTATTGGAGTGGCTTACTCGCCGGCTTCTTCGGTCTTGGCCAATTCCTTGCCGGTTGCCTGATCGACCACCTTCATAGAAAGGCGGACTTTGCCGCGCTCGTCAAAGCCCATCAGCTTGACCCAAACCTTCTGTCCGTCTTTGACAACGTCGGTGGTTTTTTGAACACGATCCGATGCCAATTGCGAGATGTGCACGAGGCCATCTTTCGCGCCGAAGAAGTTTACGAACGCGCCGAAGTCGGCTGTCTTAACAACAGTGCCTTCGTAGATTTGACCAATTTCCGGCTCGGCAACAATGGAGTGAATCCACTTTTTGGCGGCTTCGATTTCTTTTGCCGAAGACGAGGCAATTTTCACTGTGCCATCATCTTCGATGTTGATCTTGGCGCCGGTCTTTTCGACGATTTCGCGAATAACCTTACCGCCGGAACCGATAACGTCACGGATCTTATCAGTAGGTATGCTCATCATTTCTATGCGCGGTGCAAATTCGCCAAGCTCGGAACGGCCTTCAGTGATGGCATTGCTCATTTCTCCAAGAATGTGAATGCGTCCGGCCTTCGCCTGTTCCAAAGCGACCTTCATGATCTCTTCAGTGATGCCTTCGATTTTGATGTCCATTTGCAAGGCAGTGATGCCGTTCTTGGAACCGGCCACCTTGAAATCCATGTCTCCCAAGTGATCTTCATCACCCAGAATATCGGACAGAACAGCGAAACGATCGCCTTCCTTGATGAGGCCCATGGCGATTCCGGCCACTGGAGATTTCAACGGAACGCCCGCATCCATCAGTGCCAGCGATGCACCGCAGACTGTTGCCATTGATGACGAGCCGTTGGACTCGGTAATCTCGGAGACGGCGCGGATTGTGTAAGGGAACACTTCCTTGGCTGGCAGCATCGGACGCACTGCGCGCCATGCCAACTTGCCATGGCCGATTTCGCGGCGTCCCGGCGAGCCCATACGGCCGGTTTCACCGACTGAGTATGGAGGGAAGTTGTAATGCAGAAGGAAGGTTTCCTTGTACATGCCGGTCAATGAGTCGACATACTGCTCATCTTCGCCGGTGCCAAGTGTGGCAACAACGATGGCCTGTGTTTCGCCGCGTGTGAACAGCGCCGAACCATGGGTGCGTGGCAGGAGGCCAACTTCGGAAACGATCTTACGAACGGTTGAAAGATCGCGGCCATCGATGCGCGAACCCGTGTCCAGAATGTTCCAGCGAACGATCTTGGCTTGGATGGACTTGAACACTTCGCCAACAACTTCGGCGGAATGCTTGGCTTCGGCGCCTTCAGGGAAAAAATGCGCTTTTACTTTTGCCTTGGCGATATCAACAGCGGCATAACGGGCCTGCTTGTCGATGATCTTGTAAGCAACGCGCAGTTCAGCCTCAACAAGGCCGAGCATGTCGGTTTCAAGCGCTGAATTATCAGTGTCCTTGTGGTCACGAGGGTCTTTGGCGGCAACTTCGGCCAGCTTGATGATCGCATCAAGCACCGGCTGGAATGAACGGTGACCGAACATAACCGCACCGAGCATGGTTTCTTCGTCAAGCTCTTGCGCTTCTGATTCAACCATCAAAACCGCGTCACCTGTACCGGCAACAACGAGATCAAGCTTGGATTCGATCATTTCATCAACATGCGGGTTGAGTACATATTGGCCATTGATGTAGCCAACGCGCGCGCCGGCAACCGGACCCATGAAAGGAACGCCGGATAACGTGAGCGCAGCCGAAGCGCCGATCAGCGAGATGATGTCCGGATTGTTTTCCAAATCATGCTGCATGACTGTGATAACCACTTGGGTATCGTTCTTGTAACCATCAGCAAACAACGGGCGGATTGGACGGTCGATCAAGCGCGAAACCAGAGTTTCGTTTTCCGAAGGGCGACCTTCGCGCTTGAAATAGCCACCTGGAATCTTACCGGCAGCGTAGGTTTTTTCTTGATAGTTCACTGTCAGCGGGAAGAAGTCTTGACCGGGCTTTGGTGATTTCGCCGAAACAACAGTGGCGAGAACAACGGTTTCGCCATATGTGGCGAGAACAGCGCCGTCAGCCTGACGGGCGATCTTGCCGGTTTCTAAAATGAGCGGACGACCGCCCCATTGAATTTCCACTTTGTGGTGCTTGAACATGTCTTGCCCTTTATAAAACCAGACCAGCGAGCCCGGAATTCATCCGTGCATCGTGCATGATTTGCCTCTTCCGGTGCATTCACCGGCGTTACGTTTTGTGGACGGGCCACGGGCAAGACAGCAGGATGTCCTTGATTTAATGCCGCAATTTGACTTTTCGGGCATCCTGCAATCCTGCCCCATGGACAGGTCCGGCTTGTTTTCCGCAGTTGGAATAGACGCTGCGGGGCATCCAGGCGAACTTCGCCCAAAAACAAAACCGGCGGAGCCTGAAGCCCCGCCGGTTTGAAAGGTTAGCGGCGCAGACCGAGCTTTGAAATCAAGCCGGAATAGCGTGCTTCGTCTTTGCGCTTGAGATAGTCCAGAAGCGAACGACGCTGCGAAACGAGCGCCAAAAGACCACGACGGGAATGATTATCCTTTTTGTGGCCTTTAAAGTGTTCAGTCAGGTTCGCAATGCGGTGAGACAGAATTGCGACCTGCACTTCAGGGGAACCGGTATCGCCAGCGGCGTGGCCGAATTCCTTGATGATTTCCTGTTTGCGTTCAGGGGTAATCGACATCGTAACATCCTTTATGTTCGAGGATTGAGGATGCCCATAGCCGGGATGTCGTCCAGCAAGGGCCGTGAAAACACTGAAAATTTCAATGTAGTGTGGCGTATAGTGTATTTTTGCGGGAAATGAAAGGGGGAGTTTGGGGCAGCAACACTGGATGACACAATCCCGATTTTCTGCCAAATCAAACAAATGAACCGTGATGAGGTAGTGCTGAACCGTGATGAGGTAGTGCGGAGACTAAAACAAACCGAGCCAAAGCTGAAAAGCATTGGGGTTGAGGGTCTGTATCATTTTGGATCCTTCGCTCGGGATGAGGCAAAGCCAGACTCGGATATTGATGTTTTTGTAAAACCCGCCTCAGAAAACGACTTTGGTTTTGATGCTTTTATGGAAGCCTACAAGTGTTTGCAGGAAACATTTCCGGGCAAAGAAATAGGGTACGGAACGCATACAAGTATTGGCGAGATAATCCGCCCCCCGGTTAATGCTGATGCTACAAGGATTTTTTGATGTCGCCGTCTGCAAATCCAAAGGCTAGATTAGATTATATTATCAAACAGATAGATGGTATTGTCCAAGCGATAAGCGACAAATCCCAGCAGGATTGCAAACGTGATTTCATTTTGAGCTTGGCCATTGAGCGTGCGTTGGAAATAATATCCGAAGCTACCCGTTCGCCGCCCAAAGAATGGAAGGATCATTATCCGGATGTCGAATGGCAACTCATAGTCCGCATGGGCAACTTTCTGCGTCATGAATATCACCTGCTAAACGAAAATGTCATTTGGATGTCGTCAAAAATAAGCTTCCAGCGCTCAGGCCGATTATTATTGCGATGATAAGGCGGTTCTGAAACTTTATTGTGTTATTTCGATTTCTGCGCTGCAATAATCAAGATCGCCGCACCCAGCACTCCCGATAATACCGAGCCAAGCAACACGCCTATCTTCACCGCATTTACAAGCATCTCATCACCGGGAAATGCCAGCAGCCCGATGAACAGGCTCATCGTAAACCCGACGCCGCAGATGGTGGCGACGCCGTAAATTTGGGGCCATGACGCTCCGGTTGGCATCAGGGCCAAGCGTGAGCGGACGGCGAGCCAAGTGCTTGTAAACACGCCGATTTGTTTCCCCACGAAGAGACCGGAGGCAATGCCAATGGTGACGGGGTCGGCGAGGTGGGCGATGTTGACACCGGCAAATGAAACACCGGCATTTGCAAATCCAAAAATGGGAACAATCAGGAACGCCACCCATTTGTGCAGGCCGTGTTCGAGACGGTGCAAGGGTGAATGATCAGTCTCATCTATTGGAATTGTCAATGCCAAAACCACGCCGGCGAGTGTGGCATGAACCCCGGATTCGTGCATGAAATACCAGAGTATTGCACCAAGCGGGAGATAGAGGCTAAGCTGCTTCACGCCCGTTTTGTTCATTATTATCAAGAGGATAGTCACCAACGCAACACCAAAAAGCATTATCAGATTGAGCTGCGCGGTGTAGAACAGAGCGATGATGATGACCGCGCCGAGATCATCCATGATGGCGAGTGCCGCGAGGAAAATCTTGAGCGAAGGCGGGACGCGTTTGCCCAAGAGCGAGAGGATGCCGAGCGCAAAGGCAATATCCGTCGCGGCGGGGATGGCCCAGCCTTTCAGCGTTTCGGGTGTTTGCGTGTTGAATGCCACATAGACAAGCGCTGGCACGATCATGCCACCCAGCGCTGCGAATGCTGGCAGCGCACGCCGGGGCCAGGTGGAAAGCTCGCCGCCAAGAAATTCCCGTTTGATTTCAAGGCCTACCAGCAAAAAGAACAACGCCATTAAAGCATCATTGATCCAATGCAGTACCGAAAGCCCGCCAATTTCAACGCGCAAAGTGTGAAAATATTGTTCCGCCAACGAAGAGTTCGCCACCAAAAGCGCCAGCGCTGCTGAGACCATGAGCACGATGCCACCAGAAGCTTCGGAGTTCAAAAACTCAGTGATGGCATTGGATAATCTTTTCGGGCGGGCCATGTTTTTCCTTTATACTGACCAAAGGTCAGATAATTTTCTTGGGTCTAGACTACTTTGAAGCCATAAAATATGGTTTTACATTAACATGTCCAATGGCTTAAGCGATTTTTATGTTAGAAAAATAATCAGATGCTTTTC
>JAYVRA010000068.1:0-22841 GCA_043776635.1 Phyllobacteriaceae bacterium | reverse complement strand
AAAGAATGTGAGTTTAGGTTTAATAATAGAGATCAAGATTTGGATAAAATAATCCTGAAAATGCTCAAAAAGTATGTTTCAAAATAGTCTAGACCCTTATTCTAATAACGCAGCGATAAGACTATAGATTGAAAGTTGTATTATGAGCGTTGCCCCCGCCCCGAAATCCGCTGAAGTTAAGCCCTTTCTAGTGTCTGAACGACAGTTACCCGCAGTATTACCGGATGAAGCGCCGCTTGTTGCGCCGCAAATTGCGCCTCCTGCGAACAATGATGCAAAGGCTGCAAAGCCCGCGCCGCGCAACTTGCGCAAACCAATTATTTTCACGATTTTTCTGGCAGGCGCGGCGTATGCCGGCTTGAGCTATGCATATCCTTATTGGACTGACGGCCGCTTCATGGTCACAACTGATGATTCCTATATTCAAGCTGACATTGCGGCGATCTCGCCGAAGGTTTCAGGCTACATTAAGGGCGCAGGCCCGATAGAAAACTCGAATGTAAAAGCCGGTGATATTCTGTTCACAATTGACCAGGGTGATTACCAGCTTGCGATGGATTTGGCCGAAGCCCAGCTTGCCAGCCATGTGAAGACCTTAGAGCGCGTTGCCGCCCAAAAGGGTGCGGCCGAAGCGGGTTTGGTGGAGGCTCAGGCGGCTGTTCAAGCGTCGCAAGCTGCGGCCCACAATGCCGGGCAAGCAAAACAACGTGCAACAGAACTGCGCTTGACCGGTGTTGGTTCCAAGGCAACATCTGACACAGCAACAACCGCATTCGATCAGGCAAACGCCGCATTGGCTGGCGCAAACGCAAAAATTGAAACAGCAAAAGCCAACATTTCTGTTATTGCCGCGCAATATGCTGAGACAGAAAGTACTGGAAAGATGCTGGAATTGCAGCGCGAAAAGGCAAAGCGTGATTTGAGCTTTACCACAATGCGTGCGCCCTTTGATGGCATTGTCGGCAATCTTGCCGGTCAAGAAGGCGATCTTGTCAGCCCCGGCCAAAAGCTCGCCGCACTGGTTCCAACGGATAAGCTCTATGTTGATGCCAACTATAAAGAGACCCAGCTTGGCAAGATCAAGGCCGGCGAAGTGGCGAAATTCACCGTTGATGCATTTCCCGGTGAAGTTTTTACCGGCAAAGTAATTTCCATTGCACCGGCGTCGGGCGCAGTTTTCTCATTACTGCCACCGGAAAATGCTACGGGCAACTTCACCAAAGTGGTGCAGCGCGTACCTGTGCGTATCGAAATTCCGGCTGAACTATTAGCCAAGGGTGAGCTACGCGCTGGTCTAAGCGTCAGCGTAAGTATCGACAGCCGTACCGTTCCTAACAACTGAACGGATCACAAAAGTGAGTGTTTCCGCGCCAACTGCCGCTGCTCCTGCCACCGCCCCGGCAGTTAGCACGCGGCGCATCATTGCGTTTTTTGCGATGGTGTTCGGCATGTTTATGGCGATATTGGACATACAGATCGTATCGGCCTCACTGTCTGAAATCCAGGCGGGCCTCAGCGCAAGCGCTGATGAAATCCCTTGGGTGCAGACGGCCTACCTCATCGCCGAAGTAATTATGATCCCGTTATCGGGTTACTTAAGCCGACTGTTGTCCACGAGGGTTTTATTTGCGGTCAGCGCGGCCGGCTTCACCGCAGCCAGCGCCTTGGCGGCAACCGCTACCAACATTGATCAGATGATTATCTATCGGGCGATTCAAGGCTTTATCGGCGGCGGTATGATTCCAAGCGTCTTTACAGCGGCCTTCACTATATTCCCGGCCTCGAAACGCGCGATTGTCTCGCCTATTATCGGCCTTGTTGCCACGCTCGCGCCCACCATCGGGCCGACAGTGGGCGGCTATTTAAGCCATGCGTTTTCATGGCATATGCTGTTTTTGGTCAATGTCATTCCCGGCATCATCGTATCTATCACGACGTGGCGCTTGATTGACTTTGATGAACCCGACTTTTCGCTATTTGATAAGTTCGACTGGTGGGGCCTTGCATCCATGGCAGCGTTCCTTGGTTCACTGGAATATGTGCTGGAAGAGGGCCCCGGCCATGACTGGCTCAATGATGAAGCAGTGCTCGTCTGCGCCATCATGATGGTCATCGGTGGTGCTGTGTTTTTTTATCGCGCGCTAACCCGTCCGGAACCGATTGTGGATTTAAGCGCATTTAAGGATGTGAATTTTGCCTTTGGCTCGCTCTTCTCGTTTGTGATGGGGATAGGGCTATACGGGCTGACTTATATCTATCCGGTGTTTCTCGCCCGCGTGCGTGGCTATGATAGTTTAATGATCGGCAAAGCCGTGTTCGTCAGCGGTCTGGCCATGTTCCTGACAGCACCCGTTGCCGGCATTTTGTCACGCAAAATGGACCCGCGTGCCATGCTGCTGATTGGCTTTTGTGGCTTCGGTCTAGGCACGTGGATGGCCTCGCATCTCACGTCAGATTGGGATTTTTGGGAGCTTTTAATTCCGCAAATTTTGCGCGGTTGCTCGATGATGCTTGCCATGGTGACGATTAATAATCTGGCGCTCGGCACACTGCACCCGGGCCGGATTAAAAACGCATCCGGCCTCTTTAATCTCACGCGCAACCTTGGGGGTGCGGTTGGTTTGGCACTGATAAACTCCGTGCTCATCCAGCGCCAAGCGCTGCATTACGAACGCCTTGCTGAAAATGTATCATGGGGCAATGATATTGCCGTCACGCGCATGAACAACATGGCGCTGAAACTGGGTTCCGGCGGCGTTGATGGCCAACAGGCTGCGATAGCCAAAATGGCCGGTCAAGTGCGCCAGCAGGCCGCCGTCATGTCCTTTGGCGATGTGTTTGATTTGTTAACGCTGCTTTTTGTCGGCCTCGCGGTCTTCGCAATATTGATGAACAAGCCACCTGAGGCGGCTGGCGGCGGTGGCAGCGGGCATTAGGGTCCGGGCCTGTTAGTACCAAAATCGGGCGCTTTCCGGCGATTGCGTTGTCGAATAGGCTTGAAAATGCCAGCATTTCCTGCGCCTTCGCTCCTCTGCCTTGACACTTGGCACTCACCAAAGACACTTGGCACTCACCAAAAATCACCTCGACCATTTCGTCAAAATTAACAGGTCCAGACCCTAACGCGCATGCCCGCTTACTACCATATTTTCATTCACACTGTATTCACAGTCATAAAGTTATGTTCATATGAGACGGTCACTTTATGCACCGGAGCCCTGTATGCGAGATATTTTCACAGTTTTTGCACTGGTAAGCTTATTATCTCCCCTGTCATCCATCGCCCGCGCTGAGGACGGGTCACAATGCAATGCAGATGGTAACACCAGCGAGATGGCGGCCTGCGCGCAAGATGATTTGGCCAAAGAAGACAAAAATCTAAACAAAGTCTATGGCGCCTATCTGAAAAAAATGCAGAGCCTCGACGCCGATATGGTCGCGACGCCGCCTGACACTGCCGTTGGTCGTCTCAAAGCGGCACAGCGGGCATGGATTGCGTTTCGTGATGCGGAATGTCCGCTGGAATCGGTAGATAATATGGGTGGCAGCATTGAGCATATCTTGATACCGGCCTGCCTTGCCACGCTAACCAAGGATCGGGCTGACACGCTTGCCGCGCAGTTAAAGGCGTTTGATGCCAATTAACTTCCTAAAAATTGTGACCATTAGTTTTCTCTAATGGATTGAAACTAAAAGGTTTTTGACTTGTAATTTCAACCATGCAAGTTGCTGTCAAGTATTCCCATAAAACCAACAAAGACCATATGCGAGGAACGTTATGAACCTTAAAAAACTGGCGATACGCACTGCCCTGATCTCATCAACCGCGCTGGCAATTTTACTTTCTCCGATCACCGCCGGTGGGCCGCCCGGCAATCCTTCAAGCATGGTCGCACACGCTGTCGCTAAAGGTGAACAGGTTAACGCTGCAACACTTTTGAAAAATATGAAACGTTCGCTCGGCGTTATTGTCGTCACTTTCAAGCAGCCCGCTTATGCCAAGAGCCGTGCGACGGGTGTGGTTTTGAAAGCAGTAAAGAACGTCGCCTCTGAAGTTGGTAATCTTGAACTGGCTTTGAAATCCAAGAACCCTAAACGTATCGCGACTTCGACAAAAAAAGTCACGGTTGCTGTCGGTCAGTTGCAGGGTACCTATAAATTGGCCCGTATTCAAGATAAGAACGTTTCAGAGGGCGTTCGCGTCACAGCGGCAAATTGGTCCACTTACACAGCTCGTTACGCGCTAACGGCCTCGTCGAAACATCCGACAAAAGTAAGCGACAAGCAAACCAAAGATTTAAACAATCGCGTGGCAACTTTGGAAGCCAAAGTGAAGGCACTTGAGGCCAAAGCCAATGGAAACAAAAAACTTTCCAAAGATGTAGGTGCGCTGCGTGCACAAGTCAGCCGTTTGCGCGGACGCCCGGTAACGGGCGCTAACTATCAAGAAACCCTGCTTGCGCTTGGTATCATTGATGGCTGGTACATTGGCTATGGCTATGTAACGGAAGTCTACTACCCGGATTATTACGTGTATTGGTCGGCCTATGACGCTGATTTTGTTACCTATGGCAGCGACTGGGATTATTACTACGATGGTTATTATTCTAACTGGCCGTCGGAATATTATGATCAATCTTTTTCTTATGCCAACCAGACCAACATTAATATCAACACCACAATTATCAACGAAACTATCATTAATCAAACCAACATCTATGTTGAGGACAATAATGCCTTGACCAGAGATGCCAGTGATGCTGAGGCATCAAGCGCCAGATTAACACCGGCACTGGCAGATATTCCCGACACAGAAGTTGCTGTTGAAAGTGCTGCTTTTGATGCTCAAGCTGTGACAGAGGAAGTGGCCCCGACGACACAAGATATCAGCGCCATTGAAGCGGCCTCCACCCCTTCAGACGCGCCTGGCTTTGTTGCCGGCGTGGAACCGGCAACTGTCGTTGAAGCTGACACTTCAAGTGAGCCGACTGCGAGGCAAGCACCGGCAGAAGAACCAGTCGCGCAAGACGCGGCAACCGACACACCAGCCACCGGTGCGCCCGTTACCGGTGTGCCGGCCACTGAGGCTCCCGTCACCAATCAGCCTGCCAATACGGACGCACCGGCTACTGATGTCCCTGCTGCCGATGAGCCTGCCACTACTGACGCACCAGCCACTGATACACCACCTGCCGATGTTCCTGCCGCTGACACTCCAGCCGCCGATGAGCCCGCTGCGGAACTGCCTGCCGAGCAGGATGCTGTTCCTGAGGAAGCGCCGGCGGACCCGAACGCGGCACCGGCTGACGAGCCTGCACCGGATGTGACCCCCTCAGAAGAGCCCGCCCCCTCAGAAGAACTTGCCCCTGATGCCGTGCCATTAGAGCAAGATGCTGCGCCTGCTGATGTTCCTGCGGAACCGGACACAACTGCGGCTGATGAACAAGCCGCCGCTGATGCGCAAGCTGCAGAGGAAGCCAAAGCCGCTGAAGACGCGCAAGCGGCGGCAGAGGCCCAAGCTGCTGCCGATGCAGAGGCTCAAGCTACCGCAGACGCACAAGCTCAAGCCGAAGCTGACGCTCAAGCCGCCGCAGACGCGCAAGCTCAGGCAGACGCAGATGCGCAGGCCCAAGCTGATGCAGACGCGCAAGCGCAGCAATCGTCCGATTGCACGGAAGAAAATCCTTGTCAGTGATTTGATCTTTGACCGGCGCATCATTCTCACGTGCCGGTCATCTCCAATAACGGTATAATTCGCATACAGGGGTTGGTTGAGTGTTTACTTGGTTTAGTAGGGGCTTAATGGCGTCAATCTGGACGTTGGCAATCGCAACCGGCGCCTTGGCCCATGCCGGCATTGACGTTGATCTCAATCTATATGAAAAATCCCAAGTTGATCGCTCTCAAGGGTGTAGCATTGTGCTGTGGCAGGATGACCGCGATCCGGAAACTGACAAATTCGCCTATGTCTTTTATGAAAAACTCGTTGGCGAAGACAATAAACACGAGCCCGCCCATATGAAAATTGGCGGCAAGGATGTGGTGCTCACCCGCATCGCCACAGGCGGCAAAACCAATGGCTACGACCTTTACGAATATCAATTATACAAGCTGCCGGGTGACAATGACTATGTGGTTCAAACACTGAAACTCGATGATTTAATGGGCGAAACCATCGAAATTACCGGCGGCAAGCTGATTATCGCCATGGATGGCTTCCCTATTTTCCGCGCCTCGGTGAAAGGCAATGCCGGCTGCAACACACCCGCCGTCGCAGGTGACAGCGCTGCACCATCCGCCGGAATGTTTGAGGCCTATGACATGACACCAGAGCAGGTGGACAAGGAGGTGCTGACTGCCGCGCAAGAGCAGTTTGATTGCAAACCGGACACCATGAAAACCGGCGTCAAAGGTTTCCAAATGTCAGAAGAATCTGCCATCTGGCAAATCCCTTGCGACACGTTCGGTAAGCAAACGTCAAATCTGTTCGCGCTGGTTTATTTAACCGACCCCAAGGAAAATTTAAGCTTCGTAAAAATCGAAGGCCCGAAAGGCCGCGCGCGGTCTGTTGGCGAAAGCCAGCTTATGTCACCGGCATGGGATATGAAAACCCGTACAGTTACCGGCATCTCATTTGGCAGCGAAGCAGGCGACTGCGGCGTTTTGGAGAGCTACACTGTCAACGCGTCCGGCGGGTTCGATCTGGTTGAATATCGCGAAAAAAAGGCATGCGATGGCAATGCCGTAAAACCAACCGCGTTCCCGCTTGTGTTTCCACCAAAATAGTAATCTACAACAAAAATTCCACCACTAGCTGTAAGTGGTTGTTTTTCATAAAGCTTTTTTATTATAACAGCGAATTTATATGAAAGTAATTACTAATATTAACTAAACCTTAAGCGATTTCCTGCAATTTAAATCAATCATTATTTGCTTGAGGCCGCCATGTCCCACCACCCGATCCGCTTTGAAACGCGCGACGCTATTAATGCCGCTATCGCAACTTTGGTCGAACGTGGTGTGATGTTGGACGAGATTGATGTCGAATTATCAAAAATCGGCGTGGTTGATTTAGACCTCTACGTGGAATGCCTCAGAGCGATTATCGCCAAAACCAGCAGGCACCGTTTGGCTGCATAATATTTAAACCCGGTACCCCGGCGCCTCCTCATCCAGCAAAGTGCGCAAATCCGAGAAATGCCGCACCGCTTGCGCCGGATAGCTCTCAATTTCTGCCGCTGTCTTTTCAGCAATATCATCGGGGATGAGGCGCAGCTTTTGGCCTGTCCATAGCGCTTTGATATAGGTCTCGGCAGCGCGTTCAAAATAATACAGCCTGTTGAATGTATCTGCGACATTATCGCCCAAAATCAAAACACCATGATTACCCATTATCAACACTTTGACTTTCGGGTCAGTCAAAAGCTGCGAGCAGCGCTCACCCTCATCCTCAAATGCCAGCCCGCCGTAATTTTCATCAATCACCACGCGGTTGAAAAACGTCGCGCAGTTCTGATCAATCGGCGGCAGCCGCGAATCGGCCAGCGAGGCCAGCACGGTCGCGTGCATGGAATGCACATGCATGACGCAGCGCGCATGTTTAACATTGCGGTGGATAGCACCGTGCAGCCCCCACGCCGTCGGGTCCGGTGCATCAGGCCGGTCCATGCTGGCCGGATCCTCAGCATCAAGCAAAAGAAGGCTGCTCGCCGTGATGCGCGAAAAATGCACTTGGTTCGGGTTCATCAAAAACCGGGTGCCACTATCATTGACGGCAAGTGAAAAATGGTTCGACACCGCCTCATGCATATTCAGCTTCACCGTCCAGCGAAACGCGCAAGCCAAGTCCACCCGCTCAGTTTCAAAATTCATTGTGGATTTGCGAAAGGCTGAAACGCTCATGGTGATTTTCCTGAAACTGGTTTTCGGTACTGTCGCGCGAGTTTTTCACCTTTGCAATAAAGACTAACAAGTCTGTAATTTAATCGCATTGCTTATTCATTATCCATGCATAAATCGCATAACAGAAATACAAATGCCGCACTGCACAATATTTTTGAAACTGTTAGGTTCCACTCGTCTCCAAACAACTCTGAAAGGAAGACATTATGTTTAACTATCGCAACCTGCTTACTTACAAATCCGGCTCCCGCGAAAAGAGCTTTCGTGAAGCCATGATTATGCTCGAAAACATGACAGCCCGTGACCGCGCTGATGCCGGCATCAAACAGTCGGATGTTGATCGCATTGCTGCCGAAATGGCTCGCGGTTAGTTTGACCTGAAAATTTCAAGCGAGCGCCGCAAACGTGGCGCCCGGCTTCAAATCGTATTATATTCGCACGGTTTCCGCATCGGTTCCGTATCATATTCGAGCGTTCTCCGACCGCTTTCCGGCGCAACTTTTCGCCCTTTCCCAACTGCCCTTGATGCCTTATGTGTCTGGCGGATTGATGCGGCGTTTGGGCACTTAAATTGACACAAATTTCCGAAAAATTGCGGCTCGGTTTTGATACCGGCGGCACTTATACCGACGCCGTGCTGTATAGCCCGGAGCGCGGCATTATTGCTTCCGCCAAATCACTCACCACCCGCTACGATCTTTCTATCGGCATTTCCAGTGCGGCTTTGGCCGTTCTTGCGGCAGCTGATGCCAAGCCCGGCGACATCGGCCTCGTCTCCATGTCCACCACTTTGGCCACCAATGCGCTGGTTGAAGGCCAGGGCGGCCGCGTCGCGCTGGTCGGAATTGGCTTTGAACCAAAGGATTTAAACCGCGATGGCTTGTCCGGGGCACTGGGCAATGACCCGCTCATTACCATCCCCGGCGGCCACAATGCCCATGGCTCACCGCAAGCTTTCGACTTGGATTTACTCGAAACCAAGATCAAAGAAATCAGCGAATCGATCACAGGTGTCGCCATTGCCGCGCTGTTCGCTGTGCGCAATCCCGCCCACGAAATCGCCGCACGCGAGCTGGTCGTGCGTCTCACAGGCCTGCCTGTTACAGTCTCGCACGAACTTTCCTCCAAGCTGGGCGGCCCGCGCCGCGCCCTCACAACATTGCTAAATGCACGATTAGTCGGCCTTATTGGTCGCTTGATCGAGGCAACACAGGATTTTTTGAGCCAAAATGCCATCAATGCCCCCCTCATGGTGGTGCGTGGTGATGGCGCTTTGGTCTCGGCAGAATTTGCCAAAACAAGGCCAATCGAGACAATCCTCTCCGGCCCCGCCGCCAGTCTCGTTGGCGCGCGCTTCCTCACAGGGCTGGATAACGCCATCGTTTCAGACATTGGCGGCACCACAACAGACATCGCGCTCCTATCCAATGGCCGCCCGCGTTTGGATGAGGACGGCGCCACCGTTGGCGGCTTTCGCACCATGGTTGAAGCGGTCGCCATGCGCACCCACGGGCTGGGCGGAGATAGTGAAGTCACTCTTCCCGAAGGCGGGTTGGAAGCCAAAATTGTACTTGGTCCGCGCCGGATTTTGCCTCTGGCGCTCGCCGCAACTGCGCACCCAAGCCTAATCCAAGTGCTTGAAAAACAAGTGAAAGCCGACACGTGGAACCGCCTCGAAGGCCGCTTTGCTTTCCGCACGGGTCTGGCGGATCGCTTCGCCGCAGGTCTCTCGGCTTCCGAGTTGGCGCTATATAACCGGCTTGCAATCCTGCCGGTTTCGCTGATTGACCTTATTCAATCCGCCTCGCAAATCACCTCGCTGAACCGCCTTGTCGTGCGCGGCCTTGCCATGATTTCCGGCTTCACGCCCACTGATGCGCAGCATGTTCTGGGCAATCAGGCGACAGGTAATAGCGAAGCCGCCCGTCTCGGCGCTGTACTTTTCGCCCGCAAACGCGATGGTCGCGGCAAGCTGATTGCGCAAACGCCGGAAGAAATTTCGGCAACCACAGTTCGCACACTGGAGCGCCGCTCTGCCGAATTGGTGCTGGAAGCGGCGTTCAGCGAAGATGGCTTGGATGGTGTAAGCCTGTTAAAATTACCGCTGGTGCAACGCGCTTTGGACGGCACAAAAAATGTCGCGCAATTTAGTTTGACACTGGATCGCAGCATCATCGGCCTCGGCGCTTCCGCCCCGCTGATTTATCCGGCTGTCGGCAAGCTGTTGAATACAATCGCGCTTATTCCGGAAAACGCCGGTGTGGCAAACGCCATTGGCGCTGTGGTCGGCGAAGTGCGTGTCAAAGTCACCGCCCACATCAGTCAACCCGAAGAACAGCGCTTCCGCGTTATGGTCGGCGCTGAAGTCAAAGATTTCACAAGCGAACCAGACGCGATGAGCTTCGCCGAAACCACTGCTTCCGCGCTGGCATTGGCGCAATCCGTACAGGCTGGTGCTACGGATGCCCATGTTGATGTGAGTTATGATATCAAAACGGCGATGATAGAAGATACGCGAAAATTTATAGAAGCCACGATTGTGACGGTGGCGCACGGTCGGCCAAGGCTGGGCAATTGATACCTTTACCTGATTGACGACTTTACGCTAAAATTGTTGAATACGGAAATTTCAAAGGAAGACCGATGCGTGAACGATTGACAATAAATGACTTGGCCATTGACCGCGGGCTGCATGATTTTGTGGTCAACGAAGCGCTGCCTGGCACTGGCGTTGAGGCTGTTGCCTTCTGGTACGGCTTTTCAAATATCGTGCATGATCTTGGCCCCAAGAACCGTTCCCTGTTGGCCAAGCGCGATGCGCTGCAAGTGCAAATCGATGAATGGTATAAGTCCAAGCGCGCGGCCGGTCATACAATGGCGCAGTATCGTGAGTTCCTGAGTTCCATTGGCTACCTGCTGCCGGAAGGCCCGAAGTTCACGGTTGCCACGTCGAACGTCGACCCCGAAATCGCCATTGTCGCCGGTCCGCAATTGGTTGTTCCCGTCATGAATGCGCGTTATGCACTGAACGCCGCCAACGCCCGCTGGGGCTCGCTCTATGATGCATTGTATGGAACGGACGCAATTTCAGACGATGGCGGCGCTGCCAAAACAAAAGAATATAATCCTATTCGCGGAGCGAAAGTAATCGCTTGGGTACGCAATTTTCTCAATGATTCCGCGCCCTTAGCAGGGGGTGACTGGGGTGGCGTAACTGAGTTGACAGCTGTCAACAATGTGCTTCTCGTCACCAATTCCGCAGGCCAAACCGGCCTCACCGACCCGTCGCAATTCGTCGGCTATACGGGCGCTGCCGCCGCGCCAACTTCAATTCTACTTGTCAGAAATGGTATGCACAGCGAGATCATAATCGACCGCACCACCACGATTGGCGCGTCAGACGCGGCCGGAATTTCGGATGTGATTTTGGAATCCGCGCTGACGTCCATCATGGATTGCGAAGATTCCATCGCCGCCGTGGACGCGCAAGATAAGGTCGTCGTCTATCGCAATTGGCTTGGCCTGATGAAAGGTGATCTTGTCGAAGAGGTTGCCAAGGGTGATAAAAGCATCACCCGCCGCCTCAGTGCTGATCGCGCTTATTCCGCTCCCGATGGTGCGCCGCTCGTCCTCAAAGGCCGCGCTTTGATGCTCATCCGCAACGTCGGTCACTTGATGACCAACCCTGCCATCATCGACCGCGACGGCCGTGAAGTGCCGGAAGGCATCATGGACGCGATGATCACAAGTCTGATCGCGCTGCACGATGTGGGGCCGCACGGCTGCAAGGCAAACTCCACGCAAGGTTCGATATACGTGGTGAAACCCAAGATGCACGGGCCGGAAGAGGTGGCCTTTGCCGATGAGATTTTCACCCGTGTGGAAGCCGTTATCGGCATGGCCCCCAACACCATCAAAATGGGCATCATGGATGAGGAACGCCGCACCACGGTGAACCTCAAGGAGTGCATCCGCGCCGCCGCAAACCGCGTGGTGTTCATCAATACGGGCTTCTTGGATCGCACCGGCGATGAGATCCACACCTCGATGGAAGCGGGTCCGGTGATCCGCAAGGGAGACATGAAGCTAGCGCCATGGATCACCGCTTACGAGGCGTGGAATGTTGATATCGGCCTTGAATGCGGCCTTGCCGGCCATGCGCAAATCGGCAAGGGCATGTGGGCAATGCCGGACCTTATGGCCGCCATGCTGGAACAGAAAATCGCCCACCCGAAGGCTGGAGCAAATACTGCATGGGTTCCATCCCCCACCGCCGCCACGCTGCACGCCACGCACTATCACAAGGTCAATGTGCATAATGTGCAGGCAGCGCTCGCCAGCCGTCCGCGTGCTAATCTCGAAGATATTCTCAACGTGCCCGTGGCAACACGTCCAAACTGGACCAGCGAAGACATTGTGCGCGAACTGGAAAATAACGCGCAAGGCATTCTTGGCTATGTCGTGCGCTGGGTGGACCAAGGCGTCGGTTGTTCCAAAGTGCCGGACATTAACAATGTCGGCCTGATGGAAGACCGAGCAACATTGCGCATCTCATCGCAACACATTGCCAACTGGCTGCACCACAAAGTGACAAGCGAGGGCCAAGTATTGGAAGTCATGAAGCGCATGGCCATTGTGGTGGACGGCCAAAATGCGAACGATCCGCAGTACCATCCGATGGCACCAAACTTTGTGGACTCCATCGCGTTTCAAGCCGCCTGTGATCTGGTCTTTAGAGGCCGCGAGCAGCCCAACGGTTATACGGAACCGGTGCTGCACAGGAGGCGGTTGGAGCTGAAGGCCGGTCTATGGGCGGTTCAACCCGTTGCTTAGCCTCAATCTGTTGCTTACCTCGGTGCGCGTTTGGCCAAAATGCGCTGCAAGGTTCTGCGATGCATATTGAGGCGACGCGCAGTTTCGGAAACATTGCGCTCGCAAATTTCATAGACGCGCTGGATATGCTCCCAGCGCACACGATCTGCGGACATCGGGTTTTCGGGAAGCTCAAGCTTTTCATCACCCACCCGGGTCAGCGCATTGAACACATCATCGGCGTCCGCTGGTTTGGCAAGATAATCTACCGCGCCGAGTTTCACAGCAGTAACGGCGGTAGCGATGTTGCCATAACCGGTTAGCACGATGATTTTCGCATCCGCGCGCTTGGCACGAATGGCCTCGATCACTGTGATTCCATTGCCATCGCCGAGACGTAAATCCACGACGGCATAGGCGGGTGCAGCGGCAGTAACGGCTTCCAAACCAGCTGCAATGCTATCAGCGGCGCGGACTTCAAAGCCACGGGTTTCCATGGCGCGAGACAAGCGGTTTAGAAACGGCTTATCGTCATCCACTAAGAGCAAGCTGCGGTCTGTACCGATTTTGCCCAGGTCAATCGTGCCGGTCTCGCTCATCGCGTTGTTCCTTTTCACTATTATGACAATGATCTGGAGCGGCTGGCCCCATTTGTCAAAGCCATTGCGCTCTTTTGTATCGAATCAAGCGCTTCCATCGCGCTTCGCGGCCATTGAATCTCAATATTTGCGCCCGTAAGGGCATCATTTCGATTGCGGAAGGTTAAAGTCGCGCCGGAGCGTTCCAATAATGTCTTGGCGATAAACAGGCCGAGACCCAAGCCACCACCACCATTGCGCGGGGTGGGGGTGCGGCTGCGGGCGTAAGGTTCGCCGATGTGATCCAGCATATCTGTCGAGAAGCCCGGGCCATTATCCGTAATGCTGATTGAAACGGTCTTACCCGTCCATTTCCATTCGACAGAAACTGCGGACTTGGCAAAATCGACTGCGTTTTCAACGAGATTTCCCAACCCGTAAATGATTCCCGGATTGCGCCGCCCGACGGGTTCCGCGCCTTCGCATTTGCCCTCAAGCTTATTGATGACAATGCCAAACTCGCGGTGAGGGGCGATGACTTCTTCGATGAGCGAGGTCAAGGGCATTTGACTAAGATGGGTTTCACCTTCCGCTGATAGGCTGCTGAGGCGTTGCAATATATCGCGGCAACGGCTGGTTTGACTTACGATTAGCTCCACATCCTCCTTATGCGGCGAGGACTTCTTCATTGCCAAATCCAGCTCGCGGGCCACAAGCGCAATTGTGGCCAATGGCGTTCCCAATTCGTGCGCAGCTGCGGCGGCAAGGCCATCCAGAGCAGAGAGATGTTGTTCACGTTGCAAGACAAGCTCCGTCGCGGCGAGTGCATCAGTCAACAGCCGCGCCTCTTGCGCTACCCGTCGCGAAAATACGGCTGTGAAGGCCAAGCTGGACAGGATGGCAAAATAGATACCGGCCTTCAAAACAGGTGGAATTATGAATGTGCTACCGGCCGCCCACGGCAATGGCAGATGGTAAACGCCCAAGAAGCTGACGCATGCCACCACTATGCCTGACAAAATTAAAGTTAAGGGCAAAGGTAAGGATGAAGCTGAAACAACAGCCGGCACAATCATCAGCATCGCGAACGGGTTGGAGATGCCGCCTGTCAGATAGAGTAAGCCAAACAGTTGCAAAACATCGAAACTAAGGATGCCAAATGCAGCACGCGGTTCCAGCCGCACCGTGGCCCGATAGCGAAATGTCAGGAAAAGATTGAGCCATGCCGAAAGTGCAATAAGCGTAAAGCAGAGGCTGACCGGCATGGGGAAATTCAGGCCATAAGCCACTAACATGACTGCCAATGACTGCCCCGCAATTGCCAGCCAGCGCAGACGTATAAGTGTAAGCAGGCGCAGGCGGCGCGATTCAAATCTTTCGGTGTAGTGCGTATCTGTTGTCATAACTCATAATAGCGTGTGTTTACCACGAAGTGAAATGATCAAATGCCGCGTGTCCGGCTTCGATTTAGATCGGTGTTGTGTGTAGCTTTCTAATGTGGTCAAGGGTGGCTGTAGGCTTTGAATAGTCGATTTAACTTCAAAATTGGAACCAGAACTTGCGCCTTGCCCTTATCGCCCATGATCAGAAAAAAGCCGACATTGTGGAGTTTGCCGTGGTGCATCGTGCGCTTCTGGCTTCGCATGATTTTGTGGCAACCGGCACCACTGGCGGCTTGGTGCAAGCGGCCTGTCCGGAATTCAACCTTGTACGCCTGAAAAGCGGCCCGCTCGGCGGCGGCCAGCAAATCGGTTCGCTGATTGCCAAAGGCGAAGTCGATGCACTGATCTTTTTTATCGATCCGCTGACACCCATGCCGCATGATGCGGCTTGCGCTGGTCTATGACATTGCGATGGCACTGAATAAGGCATCAGCCGTATTACTTTTGGGAACACTGCTTGCAAATTGGCGGCCTGCCCTTATTGAGGACAGGCAAGAGCTGAATAGTAATACTAGCGATGATTGATTAGTACATGAGCGATAGTTTGAACGAATTTGAATATCCTGTTCTAGTGGGCGATATTGGCGGCACTAACGCCCGCTTTGCGCTACTGTTGACAAAAGACAGCGAGCCGGTTTCGTTTGATACTGTGCTGACCGCAAGTTTTTCAAATATTGATGTAGCCATCCGCGATGCGATTTTGCCTGTTGCCGCTGTTAAACCCCGCACGGCGATTTTGGCGATTGCCGGACCGATAAGCGGCGATGAAATTGAACTTACCAACTGCCCGTGGGTGGTGCGCCCGCACGTGATGATGGGCATGCTGGGCATGAGCGACATTATCGTACTGAATGATTTTGAAGCGCAAGCGCTGGCCGTAGCTGCGCTCGGCAAAGAACATCTGACACAAATTGGCGGCGGCGCGGCAATTGAAGATGCGCCGCGCGTGGTGCTCGGCCCCGGCACCGGTCTTGGTGTTGCCGGCCTCATTAAGATTGCCTCGCGCTGGTATCCGATACCAGGCGAAGGCGGACACATGGACGTCGGCCCGCGCTCCACACGCGACTATGAATTGTTTCCGCATATTGAAACTTTGGGCGGACGCGTTTCCGGCGAGCAAATCCTGTGTGGTCGCGGCATGGTCAATATTTATCGCGCCATCTGCGCGGTGGAAAATATAGAGACTGCTGTTATAGAACCAGCGCAGGTCACGGCTGCAGCTTCTGCAGGCAATGACCCGCTAGCCACCGAGGCAGTCAATTTCTTTGCCGGTATTCTCGGGCGCTACGCGGGCGACTTGGCATTGGTGTTTATGGCCCGTGGCGGCGTTTATCTCTCTGGCGGCATCGCGCAGAAAATCGTTAGTGTTTTGCAGACAGGCAATATGCGCGCTGAATTTGAAAATAAAGCGCCGCACAATGAATTTATGGCTGAAACGCCGATCTTCGTGGTGACGCATCCGCTCGCAGCTGTAGCCGGGCTCGCGGCATATGCCAAGGCTCCTGCGCATTTCGGAATGAATTTACACGGCAAGAGATGGGCGCGATAATTGCATGCGCTTGACCTTTTATGGTCATGTGAAGTATCTGCATCAACAATATTGAGAACAACGGTGGAAAACTCCGGGTGAGCCTAGTCACGCAAACCATTCCAAGGTCAAACACGCCAGCCATGGGTTCAAATGACCTGATAAAGCGCGTATTTAGCGAGAATGCACGGGATTATCTCGGTAGCTATGCCATCGCCACGTTTTGCCTGGTGTTGATTTCCGTTTCCACTGCTCTCGTGGCTTGGATCATGCGCGATGTGATTGACAAAATTTTCTATGAGCGTAACCCGAATGTAATTTTGATTATCAGCGCGTCAGTGTTTGCCGCCTTCCTTGTTCGCGGATTAGCCTCTTACAGCCAGGCGGTAATTTTTGCCCGCGTTGGCAACAATCTTGCCGCACGCTACCAGCATCGTTTGGTGGAAAAGCTCATGTCGCTTGACATGCGGTTTTTCTCAGGCTCTCACTCCGGCACATTAAGTGCGCAGCTCAACCAAAATGTTGCCGGTATCCGCGATATTCTCAATGTCACTCTGACGTCCTTTGCACGTGATTTAATGACATTACTGAGCCTCATCGGTGTCATGGTTTACCAAGACCCTCTACTGTCTCTCTTTACGATTGCCGCCGCACCGCCACTGATCTTCGGCGTGAATTATTTAGCCCGCCGGGTACGCAGCGTGGTTCGCGAAGCAGTGACGCTGAACTCAAAATTGCTCGGGGCCATTCAGGAAAGCACGCAAGGCGTAGCCGTGGTCAAAGCCTATACGATGGAAAGTTCTGTCGTCGCCCGCGTCGATGAACTGATTCAATTGGCCGAAAACCGCGCGAACAAAATTACCAATATTTCCGAGCGCACCGCCCCAATTGCGGAAACACTAGCGGGTCTCACAGTTGCCTGCGTCATCGCATACTCCGGCTTTAGAGCGGTGCACCAAGCCATTCCTCCGGGCGCAACATTTGCGTTTATCACCGCGCTGCTCTTGGCATACGACCCCGCCCGCCGCCTTGCCAATTTGCAAGTGACGATGACCCGTGCACTGGTCAACGCGCAAATGGTTTACGATATTTTGGATTTGAAAGCGGGCGAGCCGGACAGCGCAGATGCAAAGCCGCTTGCGGTTAGCAAGGGCGAAGTGTGCTTTGACAAAGTTGATTTCGCCTATGATGCTGACAACCCCGTTTTGAGGGCAACGGGCTTTATCGCCAAGGCAGGTCAAACGACGGCTATCGTCGGCCCGTCCGGCTCCGGCAAGTCCACTATAGCCAATCTCATTTTGCGATTTTATGACCCCGCCAGCGGCACAATCTCTATTGACGGCACAGACGTAAAAACTGTGACCAAGCAATCGCTACGCAATTCCATCGCCTATGTCAGCCAAGCGCCTTACATGTTTGAAGGCAGTATTCGCGACAACATTCGCTTCGGCCGCCAAGATGCCACCGACACAGAAATTGTAGCGGCTGCAAAGCTTGCCAATGCCCACAACTTCATAATCGAACAGCCGCAAGGCTATGACACTGCAGCGGGCGAAAACGGCACGCTGCTTTCCGGCGGCCAGCGCCAGCGTATTTCCATTGCCCGCGCCATGCTTCGCAACGCACCGATCTTGCTTCTGGACGAAGCCACATCTTCGCTCGACAATGAATCTGAACGGCTGGTGCAGCAGGCGTTGGAGACTGCCATGAATGGCCGCACGACGATTGTGATTGCCCACCGGCTTTCCACCATAATCCACGCCGATAAGATTATCGCGCTCATGGACGGGCAGATTGCGGAGGAAGGCACGCATGACCAGCTTGTTCATCGCAAAAACGGTATTTACGCCCGCTTCTTTGCCGTGCAAAATGGCAAGCCAATTGAAGATAGGCCTGTTGAAAAACCGAAGGCGAAACGGATCGCAAAGGTAGTGCCAAAATGAGTGATTTGAAGCTGGTAGTAGTCGGCGCGGCAGGGCGCATGGGCCAAGCGCTCATCGGCGCCATAGCCCATACTGACGGTGTTCTCCTTCATGCCGCCGTCGAGCGCCAAGGCGCACGGCAAGTTGGATTGGATGCTGGCGAAGTTGCAGGCTTTGGCAAGCTGGAAGTCGCCATTACTGATGACCCACTTCGGGCCTTTGCACAAGCTGACGGTGTCTTGGATTTCACCATCCCGGCCGCCACAACAGAATTCGCCGCCTATGCCGCTCAGGCGCGCATTGTCCACATTATCGGCACGACCGGCTGTACAGCGGAAGATGATGACAAAATCCTTGCCGCCGCCCGCCATGCCACAATCGTCAAATCCGGCAACTATAGTCTGGGCGTCAATATTTTGGCGGCGTTAACCGAGAAAGTCGCCCGCGCACTTGGCGCATCAGACTTCGATATCGAAATTTTGGAAATGCACCATAAGCACAAAGTGGATGCGCCGTCCGGCACCGCGCTCCTGCTCGGTGAGGCCGCTGCCAAGGGTCGCGGCATCAGCCTGGCTGAAAATTCAGTGCGTGTGCGCGATGGCCATACAGGGGCAAGAGTAGACGGCTCCATCGGCTTTGCCACGATGCGCGGCGGGTCAGTCGTCGGCGATCATTCGGTGATGTTTGCAGGTCTTGATGAGCACATCACGCTCACGCACCACGCCGTAAACCGCGATATGTTTGCCCAAGGCGCAATCCGCGCCGCGCTCTGGGCGCACGGCAAAAAGCCGGGCCTTTTTTCGATGCGCGATGTGCTTAATCTTAATTAATGTGAAGTGAGGATTATAAAATGAGCGGAACTCTCGTGCTTGTGCGCCATGGCCAAAGCGATTGGAACTTGAAAAACTTGTTCACCGGCTGGCGTGATCCGGACCTTACTGAACAAGGCGTTGGCGAGGCCAAAAAGGCCGGCACGGAGCTTAATGCGCGCGGCCTTAAATTCGACATCGCTTTCACCTCCGATTTGCAGCGCGCCCAAAAAACCTGCCAGCACATTCTGGATGGCGTTGGCCAATCCAGCTTAAAGACCATCCGTAATCTTGCACTCAATGAGCGCGACTATGGCGATCTTTCGGGCCTTAATAAGGACGATGCGCGGGCCAAATGGGGCGAGGAACAAGTGCTGCTATGGCGTCGTTCCTACGATGTGCCCCCTCCAGGCGGTGAAAGCCTCAAAGACACCGGCGCGCGCGTCTGGCCCTATTATTTGCATGATATTCAGCAGCACGTGCTACGCGGCGAAACCGTGCTGGTAGCAGCTCACGGCAATTCACTGCGCGCGCTCATCATGGCACTGGACGGTCTGACACCAGAGCAAATTTTAAAACAGGAATTAGCCACAGGTGTTCCGGTTATCTACCAGCTCAATGCAGATTCGACCGTGAAGTCCAAAGAGATCGTATCAGACTAGCGCATCGTGCGCAAAAGTGTGTGCGGTTTTGCGCTAAAACGATGCGACAAAACAAGGACTTGGAGCAATGTGCCGATTCTATATCGGCGACCGGTGCTCTAACGCACAGGTTTTGAGGCAATGACCCGAATATCATCGCGCCAAATCCCATTACTCGTTGACAGTTGGCGTTAGTCACCTTAAGTCACGCCCGTTGCCCAGATGGCGGAATTGGTAGACGCGCACGGTTCAGGTCCGTGTGCCGCAAGGCGTGGAGGTTCGAGTCCTCTTCTGGGCACCAAAATTATGTTCGTAGTTGTTCAAAACCGGTCCAAAAGGCCGGTTTTTTGTTGTTTTAAGCCCTATTTCGTGTATTTTGCATTCGTAACTGTTCGCACAACACCGTTGGCAGCCGCACATTTTGTTGGCCTTTTTGTTGGCCTTTGGTGGATGTTGATTTCAAAAGGCCAACAAATGCCACTTACCGACACCGCAATCAGGAACGCAAAACCCTCCGACAAGCTGATAAAGCTGAGCGATGGCGATGGCTTGCAGCTCTGGATAACGCCCTTGGGTTCGAAACTATGGCGTTTGGCATACAGATTTGGCGACAAGCAAAAGAAACTGTCTATTGGCACTTATCCAGAAATTAGCCTTGCCGATGCGCGTGAGGCTCGAAAGGCTGCCAAGAAACTGTTGGCCTCTGGAATTGATCTTGGCCAACAAAAGCGGCTGGATAAGTTGGCCTCCGTTCAAACCAACGCCAACACATTTGAAATCATCGCGGCTGAACTGCTCGACAAGAAGCGCAAGGAAGGCAAGGCGTCAAATACGATTGGCAAGCGCGAATGGCTGTATGGGCTGGCCAGTGAAGCCTTTCGCAAGCGCCCTGTTCTGGAAATCACACCGCTTGAGGTTCTGGCCGAACTACGCAAGGTCGAAGCCAAAGGGTTGCATGAAACGGCAAAGCGTATGCGCAGCGCCTATGGTGAGGTTTTCCGTTATGCGGTGATGACGGCGCGGGCGACGAATGATCCCACCTCTGCCCTTCGTGGGGCGCTCGTAGCGCCAACTGTGAAGCACCGCGCCGCTATTACCGATCCTATTGCCCTTGGCGGCCTGCTACGCGCCATTGAGGCGTTTAAGGGGCAACAGACCACCGTTGCAGCACTGAAGCTCATGGCATTGCTCTATCCAAGGCCGGGCGAACTCAGACAGGCGCACTGGAGCGAGTTTGACCTCGCCAATGCCGTTTGGACAATACCCGCGGCCAGAATGAAGATGCGCCGCGAACACCGCGTTCCCCTATCGCGCCAAGCCGTGCAAGTGCTTGTCGATTTGCAGCCATACACTGGCCATTGTGAATTGGTTTTCCCCGGCCTGCAAAGCTCGCGCAGGTCAATGTCAGAAAATACTTTGAACGTTGCGCTCAGGCGCATGGGTTATGGGCCGGACGAAGCCACCTCCCACGGCTTCCGCGCCACAGCCTCAACGCTTTTGAACGAAAGCGGCAAATGGTCTCCAGACGTCATTGAACGGGCGTTGGCACACCAAGAACGCGACGCTGTTCGTCGTGCCTATTCCCGCGCCGAGTACTGGCAAGAGCGTACCTTGATGAATCAATGGTGGGCGGACCACTTGGACCTGCTTCGCAATGGCGCGAAGATTCTCCCTTTTGCCGGTGAGAAACAGGCATGAATGTGCATGAAATTTTGCAGTTCAAGTACACCGATGCTGAATTATCTACGATTGCGGAGCTTTTTTCACCCTTTCTAGCAACGCGCACCACCTGCGAGCAGGCTTGGGCAGAATATAATCGGGAAATTGGTTTTGCTGTCGTCGGTGTTGGAGACACTGATGAAGTAGTTCGATGTTCTTTCTTGCACGAGATAAATCGTATCGGCAAAAACTTGGTTTTGCAGTTCTCAAAAAAAGAGCACAAGATGCCATCTGCTATGGCGGCTAAGGCTGCTTTAGAGAAAATTGCGGATGCAGCTGCACGCTTGGATCAGGTTATGAAAGACACTCATCCACAGCTGCTATCGGCGTTATGGCCCTTACCAATTCGAAGCTTTCTTCCCGAAACAATAGAGAAGGCGAGGTTCGCCGCCAATGCCGGATTTCCAGCATGGATGACTACGAGTCACAACTTACCTAAAACGAAGTTTGCATTTCAAGTCCTGGACCTTTTCAGGTCAGAAACCGGTCAATCCATTACGTCAAGCAAAAGCGGGAATGCGGCAAAAGCTTTAGCTGCGGTCATGAACCCCGTTTTGAAAAAGTTTCCGAGTATTTCCCAATTGACTGTCCGGCTAGATGGCGAAACGCCATGGGGATGTGTTGCAGCCGAAGAACTCATTCGGAAATATCTTAAGGCGGTTGCGGGTCAAAACGACAATTCCCCTTGAAATAGTCCGCAGTACAGATTGCTGCGCTATGATTATTAGAAACGTCCATAAATACCAGCAAATGGAAATGGACGAATGCGGATACTAACAATCAAACAAGTTTGCGAGCGCGTCGGGCTTGGCAGAACCAAACTTTGGCAATTGACACGGACAGGTCGCTTTCCAAAACCCATCAAAATTGATTGCGGCGTTCGCTACATAGAGAGCGAGATCGATGCGTGGGTTGCAAGTTTGATAGAACGGCGCGACGCAAAGGCGGCGGCATAATGAGCGCCGCCGTCACACAAGCCGCGCAGCGTGTTGGCAGGCAAGCAAGCCCTGATCGTTACTTGCCCGGTGATGAGCCGGAACATTGGACCGGTAAGCGAAAGGCTCAGTCTATTCGAGCGGTAACGCTGAACTTGAGGTGGCCAAAGGACACGGGTTCAAGGCACGATCTATTTCGGGCTTGGCACGAAACCGCTATGCAAGCCGTTTGCTCTAAAGGAGGGCCAGCAATTTATGTCATGGCGGTCATTTGGCGATATTGGAATGTGAGTAAATGCACTGCATGGCCGACAAATCAAACTCTGGCGGAAGTTTCTGGAAAGTCAGTGAAAACCATTGTTCGGGGTGTTAATCAACTCTCGACGGGCGGGTTCATTAACTGCAAACATGAATATATCAAAGACGCCAATGGCAATCAAAGGCGGCGCAGAACAATTGTCGAGAACACACGATATGACCGGTTTATGTAACATGTCATCTGTCCGGCTTTAAGCTTCGCCCTTTTTGGGGCGGGGCGATGAGGCGGACGGAG
>JAYVRA010000067.1:0-22944 GCA_043776635.1 Phyllobacteriaceae bacterium | reverse complement strand
CAGCGAAGCCAAACCCTTCACATGGCGCGCAAACCCAGACGAAATCATCGCTGCCAGAAATCGGGGGTTCCAAATGTTGGAATCAATCCACTAGTGAGATAGCGGCATTGAGCATTGCCAAACGTTCCATTGCCCAGTCTTCATCCAAGCTAAAAAAACTTACATTTTCCATCTTCAGCAAATTTCCGCGTGGTGCTATTTGCCCAAGACTTTATCATTGTTGTGTGTAGTATTTCAATTGCTAGGCAGGCCGCAGGCTCACCCACAATCCCCCGCCTATCAGCCCGAGGAAAATCAGCAGTCCGACCATATTGTTTGACTTGAATAATTTCAGGCAGTGATCGGGGTTATCAATATCCAGCACTTGCGTCTGCCTCCACATGTGGGAGCCTGCGGCGAGGAGGCCGGCTAATGCTGGCATCGGCACTTGCGCTGTCGCGAAGCTGCCGGCCATGAAGCATAGGGCGAGGCCGTAAAGCACCATGATTGCTTGCTTGGTGCGGGCGCCGAACAGGCGGGCGGTGGAGCGCACACCGACGAGTGCGTCGTCTTCCTTGTCCTGGTGGGCGTAAATGGTGTCATAGCCAATGACCCAGAAAATCGTGCCGATGTAGAGCAGGATCGCAGGCAGGCCGACTTCGCCTTTTACCGCCGCCCAGCCCATCAACGCGCCCCATGAGAAGGCAAGGCCGAGCACCGCCTGCGGCCACGAAGTGATGCGCTTCATGAAGGGATAGATGGCGACAATGGCGAGTGATGATATGCCAACCAGGATGGCAAAACGGTTAAATGTCAGCAGCACGCAGAGGCCTACGAGTGCTTGGAGGCCCAAAAATATGAACGCCTGTTTGCGTGTCACTTGGCCTGATGGAAGGGGCCGCGAACGGGTGCGCTCGACCTGCGCGTCGATGTTTTTGTCGATGAGATCATTCCACGTGCAGCCCGCGCCGCGCATGGCTATCGCGCCGATGGTGAAGAGGATAACGAGCTTTAGCGAGGGAATAACATCGATAAGGGCCGCGCTGGTTTTTGCGCCTGCGCTCGCTACCAATGCGGTTGACCAGAGGCAGGGCCACAGCAGCAATTGCCAGCCGATGGGCCTGTCCCACCGCGCCAATTGCGCATAGGGCCAGAATTTGGCGGGCAGTAATTTATGCACCCAATGGCCGGACGGCGCGTCTTTCACGCGTCCTTGGGTGTCATTTGATTGAATTTTTTCCATGGATTACCCGATAAAGGTTGATAGCCGCCCGTCAAGCCTTGACGTTAAGGTGTGACATTCTTATCGGGAGGCTACCGGAGCATTTTCGAGTGATGTGAAACATCACGGTTAAGAATAATGCGGCCAAGCGAACGTGGAGAGCGGTAATGAATATCCTGTTGATCGGGTCCGGTGGCCGCGAACATGCGCTGGCTTGGAAATTATCGCAATCATCCTTGCTTGAAAACATCTACGCCGCGTCGGGCAATCCGGGCATTGCGGAACATGCGCAGCTGGTCGGACTTGATGAGAATAACCATGGCGCGATAGTGGATTTCTGCCGCGAGATGAATATCGCGCTGGTGGTCGTAGGACCGGAAGTGCCGCTGGTGGACGGGCTTGCGGACGCGCTTATTGCAGGCGGTATTAAGATATTCGGCCCGACAGCAGCGGCGGCGCGGCTTGAAGGCTCCAAGGGCTTTACCAAGGATTTGTGCGCGGCTTATGATATTCCCACTGCCGCCTATGGTCGCTTTAACAATGCGCCAAAAGCCAAAGCCTACGTGCGCCAAGTGGGTGCGCCGATTGTGATTAAGGCGGATGGTATTGCGGCAGGCAAAGGCGTGGTCGTTGCCATGACGCTCAACGAGGCGCTGGACGCGGTGGATGCTTGCTTTGAAGGCGCATTCGGCGCGGCGGGTGCGGAAGTGGTGGTCGAAGAATTCATGACCGGCGAGGAAGCCTCGTTCTTCTGCCTGTGCGATGGCAAATCGGCGCTGCTATTCAGCACGGCGCAGGACCACAAGCGCGTAGGCGATGGCGACACCGGACCCAACACTGGCGGCATGGGCGCTTACTCGCCAGCCTCAATCGTGACACCGGAGATCACTGATATTGTGATGCGGGACATTATCGAGCCGACCATGCGCGGCATGGCGGAGATGGGCTGTCCGTTCACCGGTGTGCTTTACGCGGGGCTGATGCTGACAGAGCAAGGCCCGAAGCTGATTGAATATAACACGCGCTTTGGCGATCCTGAGTGTCAGGTGCTGATGATGCGGCTCAAGGATGATTTACTGCCGATTTTGTTGGCAGCGGCGGATGGGCAGCTTGGCCATATGTCCGTGCGCTGGTCCAAAGACGTGGCGCTGACGATTGTTATGGCGGCGGAAGGTTATCCCGACGCCCCGCAAAAAGGCTCTATAATTCGCGGCATTGGCGCTGCGAATTTGCATGTTGATTGTCATGTGTTTCATGCAGGCACTGTGGCGCAAGGTGCGGAGATTATCGCGAATGGCGGGCGGGTTTTGAACATTACGGCAACCGGTAAAACGGTCCGCGCCGCGCAGGAAAAAGCCTATGCGGCGCTTGATGAAATTGACTGGCCCGAAGGCTTTTGTCGCACCGATATTGGCTGGCGGGAGATTGAGCGGGAAGAGGTTTAATCCCGCACTGTCCGCCCCAAAGAGATAACGCCTATTGACGCGGTAACAACCGGGTCAACATTGCGGTGTTCAACGTAGCGCACAGCGGGCCTTGAAGGCATATAGGAAATCGCTATCTCGCGCGAAACCTTACCAAATTTACTCACATCAGGCAGGACAGACTTGGCCATCGCAATCAGTGCCTCTGAAAACTGCCGGCTCGACTTCGGGTCTTTGATATCGACCAAGCCATCCAACGGCCATGCCTTTTGTAGCTCTTTCACACTCATATCGGCGACGTTCACATCGATGTCATTATCCGTGCCCGCAACGCGGTAGGGGCATGAACGCGTTCCACAATTGGTTTGGCTGGAGAATTGCCATAACGAATATTTATCCCAATTGCCCTTCGGAAAGTGCTCGTCAATTGCCGGTTTATAGCGCGCATACCAAAGGTTTAGACGCGAGAGCAGTGGATACTCGTTGCGCTTTTCGGCAATCAGTTTTGCAGTTGAACCATTCACATACAGAACCGGATAGCGACCGAGGCGGCGGAATATATGATAGGAAAATTCTTGCGCATCCTGAAGCGAAATATAATTGCCAGAGCCAACTTCTTCGATATCAATGGCAATCAACTCATCCGGCTTCGGGTCGGCAAAGTCGATAAAGTGATTGGCTTGGTCAATCGGGTTGCCGGGACGCCCGAGATGGTATGCGCCCCATTTCATGCCCAGTGCTTTCGCTAGCGCACGACGGGTGCGGTATAGCTCCTTGGAAACGGCATAAACTTTCCAATTCTTTTTGCATAGTTCCAGCTCGGTTGGATTGGTCACTGACTTGCAGTCATACACCGGCGGCAAACCATCCGAACCTTTATGAATAAACGCGGCGATACGCTTGTTTTTAGAAATTTCAGTTAAATCAATGACGTTGCGTTCATAGGCATCCAGCACGAGTGCGCGGTGTTTTGCAGCCCACGGACGATAAAAGGTTGAGTCTGCGGCGGCGATTTTGGGTGAAAAAAGAGCGGTTGCTATCAGCAAACCAGCCAGCGCTTTATGAATGTAAGCAAAACGGACCATTACTTATGCCTTTTACTACTAAGGCCCCATTGTCCGCCGATATAGTTAACTTGTAGTAAAGTGGTAATTTTAGGGCGGGATAGGTGAGTAATTAATTGACGTTAACGTCAAAATTGTCTAGGCTTTAGTCTAAAGTTTTGGAGGAAGTTCATGTATAAAGCCCCCGTCGCTGATATCGCCCACACACTGCTCCACGTGACTGGAATGGGCGCTGATTTAGAAGCAGGCACGTTCGGCGATTTGTCTGCCGAATTGCTGGAAGCGGTGCTGGAAGAAGCGGGCCGTTTGGCGGGAGATGATATTGAACCGATGGCGGTGGAGGCCGAAAAAATCGGGGCGATATTCTCCGACGGCAAGGTGACGACGCCTCCCGGCTGGAAAGAAGCCTATGGCCAGTTTGTGGAAGGTGGCTGGAATTCGGTATCGTCTCCGGAAGAATTTGGCGGGCAGGGCTTGCCACAATCAGTATCCATGGCGGCACTTGAAATTTGGAATGCGTGTTCTCTTGCCTTCGGCCTTTGCTCCACGTTGACTATGGGCGCCGTGGAGGCGATTGATAAACATGCTTCACAAGAGATCAAAGACCTCTATTTGCCGAAGATGATTTCCGGTGAGTGGACCGGAACAATGAACCTGACCGAGCCGCAAGCGGGGTCGGATGTCGGCGCACTGCGCACCCGCGCCGAGCGCATGGGCGACGGCACTTATCGTATCTTTGGCCAAAAGATATACATCACCTTTGGTGAGCACGATCTGACTGACAACATAATTCATCTGGTTTTGGCCCGCCTCAGTGATGCGCCGCAGGGAACCAAGGGGATTTCGCTGTTTGTTGTGCCAAAATTTCTACTCAACGACGACGGCACATCCGGCAAGCGCAATGATGTGTTCTGCGCTTCCATTGAGCATAAAATGGGCATCCACGCCTCGCCGACCTGTGTGATGATTTATGGTGACGGCAAGGGTGAGACAGGCGAAGCGGGTGCTATCGGCTGGCTGGTGGGCGAGGAAAATCGTGGACTGAATTGCATGTTTACGATGATGAACAATGCGCGGCTGGCGGTTGGTATGCAGGGCGTGGCGATTGCCGAAGGCGCAACGCAAAAAGCGATTGCCTTTGCCAAGGATCGCAAACAAGGCCGCGCTGTTGGCTGGAAAGAGTCGGGCATGAGCCCGATTATTCTGCACCCTGATGTGCAGCGCATGCTTTTGACCATGAAGGCCCTGACGCAAAGTGCGCGGGCGATTTGCTATGCTTGCTCGCATGCGATTGATAAAAGCCAAGTTGATGGCGGCGAAAACACAGATTTCTGGGCGGACCGTGCGGGCTTTTTAACGCCGCTGGCCAAAGCCTTTGCCACCGATGTTGGCATGGAAGTGGCCTCGCTGGGCGTGCAGGTGCACGGCGGCATGGGCTTTATCGAGGAAACCGGCGCGGCTCGATTTATGCGCGATGCGCGAATTGCACCGATTTATGAGGGCACCAACGGCATTCAGGCGATTGATCTTGTGATGCGCAAACTGCCGCTTGGCAATGGCAATCATGCAGGAGATTATATTAACGAGATGCGTGAGATAGCTACCGCTGTGCGCCAGTCCAATAGGCCTGAGTTTGGCAGTGTTGCAGATCGCTTGGATAGCGCACTGGATGATGCGCAGGCGGCGACGGAATTCTTGCAAGCCGAAGTAACCGCAGGACGGGTGAACGCCGCACTCTCCGGCGCGACGCCCTATTTGCGGCTCATCTCACTTGCAGCTGGCGGGGCGTATTTAGCCAAGGGCGCACTCGCCGGCCATGATGCAGCGCGACTGAACTTGGCGCGGTTTTACGCTGAAAATATTATGGCCGAGACTGGCGCTTTGAAAGATCGCGTAATCGAGGGTAGCGCCAGCTTGGCCGCTGCTGCTGAATTGCTACTGTCCGCATAAAGAGAAAATAAGATCATGACCGACCACATCTTAGTCACGCGCGACGGTGGATTAAACATCATCCGGATGAACCGACCGGACAAGAAGAACGCCATAACCCGCGCCATGTACCAGACCATGACGCAGGCGCTTCAAGCAGGCGAGGCTGATGAAAGCGTGCGCTGCCATGTTGTTTTCGGCGTACCCGGTTCATTCAGTGCGGGCAATGACATGCAGGACTTTCTGACTTTCGCCATGAGCGGGTCAACCGAAATGACCGAGGTGTTGCATTTTCTTTTTGCGCTGGCGGCCGTACAAAAGCCGATTGTCAGCGGAGTGGACGGGCTGGCGATTGGCATCGGCATGACACTGAACCTGCATTGTGACATGACGCTGGCGACGCCGCGTACACAATTTCGTACGCCATTCGTCGACTTGGGCCTCGTGCCGGAAGCGGCGTCGAGTCTACTGGTTCCAGCGATTGCAGGTCATCAGCGGGCGTTCGCGCTGTTGGTTTTGGGCGAGGGATTTTCCGCCGGGCAGGCCAAAGATGCGGGGCTGATCTGGGACATTGTTCCGGAGGATGAATTGGAAGAAAAGACGCTGGAAATAGCGCACCGCCTCGTCACCCGTGCGCCGGAAGCCGTGCGCATATCGAAACGCTTGATGAAATCTGGCAGCGATGTGGTGACAGATCGTATCACGCAAGAGGTAAAACTATTTGGCGAACGCTTGCGATCGGATGAGGCCAAGAACGCCTTTATGGCGTTTATGGCTCGCAAGAAGTAGCGTTAGTCGCGGAACATTGCCTGCATCGCTTTGGCTTGATCTTCAGGCATAGAAGCAACGGCAACGCGTGCAGTGTAAGCGCCCCAGATGGCGTCACCATCACGGATCATCCAGTCTTCGACATCGGATTTGGCGACCGTCATTACTTCGCCCATTTGATATTTTGTGCCGTTGACCGGCACATCGGCAAGGCGGCCTGCAAACGTGTCATTTTGATAGTCATCAACTTGCAGCCAAATATGTTCTGTCGCGCCGTTCTGTGTGAGTGGAAATTTCACCGAGTAGGTTCCGGCATTACCATTGGCCAACATTTTAAGAAAGCGCGGCAAGGTTTTGCGGCCATATTCTTTGGCCTCCTTCAATGATTTATCACGCGTGTTAAACGCCACAACATTGTTGTTAATCACACGCGGTGCAGACGGAGACGCGCCGGGCTTTGCAGCGGGAATTTCCACCGCTTTATCTTCGCGCGGTGCCGTTCCCGTGTGGCCCATCAGCTTAGGTACTGCCGATGACAATACGGCCAGTATAAAAATGCCACCGAGTAATTTGTTCGACATGAAGCGCCCCTCTAAAACGATTGAGGTTTTCCTTAGGCTATAAATTTTGCTGTACCGTTAAGTGGAATGGTTGAGGAGGTGTTACGGATACAATCTCGTCCGTCTCCATCCGTCACCATTACGTTCAAATTTCGCCCGATCATGCAAGCGAAACGCGCCATCCTTCCAGAACTCAATTTCAGTTGGTATGACACGAAATCCGGACCAGTGCGGCGGGCGGGGGATTTCGCCGACCAGATGTTTGGCAGTGAATTCGGCGACTGCTTTTTCCAGCGCGAAGCGGCTTTCCAGCGGGCGCGACTGTTTGGAAACCCACGCTCCAATGCGGCTGCCACGGGCGCGGGTTTGGTAATATTCGTCGGCCTCGTCATCGCTGACAATCTCGATGTTTCCGCGCACCCTCACTTGGCGGCGCAGTGTCTTCCAATGAAAACCCATTGCGGCTTTCATGGAGGCTAAAATTTCCTGCCCCTTGGCGCCTTCAAAATTTGTGTAAAAGACAAAGCCACGCTCATCGAAGCCTTTAAGTAAGACCATACGCACATTTGGCATACCGCTTGGATCAACCGTCGCCAACGATAGAGCGTTCGGATCGTTCGGCTCGGACTTGGTGGCCTCGGCCAACCACTCGCCAAATAAGGCAAATGGCTCACGGGCCTCCATGAAGTCACCATTCATTAACCCTGTCTGCGCCATAATCAAATTCCACAATTGTTTCTACTGCGTATTTTACTTTTGGAGACATAGACCTTTGAGCCGGATATTCCAGCGCCTTTCTTTCACATTTTTTGCCGCGCTGGCATTATCGGCCTGTGGAACCATGGGTGGTGGATTGGCGAAAGTCGAGGCGGACCCCGCGCTTGTAACGGGTTCGGTAGTGGTCGATCCTAAGGTCAACACGGCTGAAGTCTCAGACGCCAACACAATTCGCAACGCTATCTCTGCTGTGGATTTAAGCAAGGCATCCTCCGTTCCGCTCGGCTGGGCAAACCGTGAAACCGGAAGTGCGGGCACGATTTCCAAAGTCGCTGAGACGAGTAAAGACGGCGCGGTATGCCGCAAATTTGAGACAAGCCGCGAAAGTTATGAGGGCGTAGCTTTGTTCCACGGCGCAGCTTGTATCGGTGCAGACGGGCAGTGGTTCATGCAGGAATTCGCGCAACTTTAATGAGCTGCGTTATCCACTGGAAATTTCCGTCATTAAATCGCATATAGACCATGAATCAGGTCCATAACGGCCACCCCGAATTTTGAGGATACTAAATGCGCGATCCCTATCAGGTGCTCGGCGTTTCCAAAGGTGCGAGTGAAGCCGAAATCAAGTCGGCATACCGCCGCCTTGCCAAGAAGCACCATCCCGACCAAAATCCGAATGATCCGAAAGCCAAAGAGCGCTTTTCGGAGGCTAACCAGGCCTATGAAGTAATCGGCGATGATGCCAAAAAACGCCAATTTGATGCCGGTGAAATCGATGGTGATGGCAAGCCCAAGGCCTTTCAGGGCGGCGATCCCTATGCCGGGTTTCGCGGTGGCGCACGGCAAGGCGGGTTTGACCCGCGCCAGCAAAACGGAGGCTTTAGCGGCGGCGCTGAAGATATTTTGCGTGAAATGTTCGGCGGCGGCATGGGCGGTGCAAGTTTTGGCAGTCAGCGTGCGCGGGCGCAGCAACAGCAGCAATCGCAAGATTTGACGTTTGATCTGCCGGTGACACTGGAAGAGGTAAACGCGACGGCCAAGGTCGATGCGCGGATGCCGGACGGGCGTTTACTCTCAGTTCAATTGCCCAAAGGCGTTGATGAAGGCCAGCACATCCGCCTTAAGGGGCAGGGTAATAACGGGCGCGGCGATGCGATAGCCACGGTAAAATTCAGACCCCACCCGCGCTTTCGCCGCGAGGGGTTTGATCTGCATGTGGATTTGGCCGTTACACTGAAAGAAGCGGTGCTTGGCACAAAATTGCCTGTGGAAACGCTCGCGGGCAAGTTGGCGCTGGGTGTGCCTGCCTGGTCTTCATCAGACAAGGTTTTGCGCCTGCGTGGTAAAGGAATGCCGAAAAAGGATATGGGACACGGCGATTTGCTGGTTCATGTTCGCATAATGCTGCCGGAAGCGCCTGATTCCGCGCTGGAGACCTTCCTTCGCCAGCTACCTTAATACATCAACTTCCTGCTTGAAGCTTGAAGGATGGGCGCTCGTGTGCAATAGGGCTGGAAATATATTTCCGGAGTATCGTGCATGACATCCGCCACTGGTTTGATGACTGGCAAACGCGGCCTTATAATGGGCCTTGCAAATAACCGCTCTATCGCATGGGGTATCGCTAAATCTTTGGCTGGCCAAGGCGCTGAAATCGCGCTGACCTATCAAGGCGATGCTATGAAAAAGCGCGTCGAGCCGCTGGCCGCTGAACTTGGCGCCTATGTTGCCGGTAATTGCGATGTTTCCGATCAAGCCAGCATTGATGCCGTTTTTGCCGATCTGGAGCAAAAGTGGGGCAAGCTGGACTTTCTGGTTCACGCCATTGGCTTTTCCGACAAGGACGAACTCATTGGCCGCTATGTTGAAACCAGCCGCAGCAATTTTTTGATGACGATGGACATTTCAGTCTATTCATTCACAGCTGTTGCAAAAGCTGCCGAGCGTTTGATGACTGACGGCGGTGCAATGCTGACACTTACCTATTATGGCGCGGAAAAAGTGATGCCGCATTATAATGTGATGGGTGTTGCCAAGGCTGCACTTGAGGCCAGCGTGCGCTATCTGGCAGTTGATCTTGGTGGCAAAAATATTCGTGTGAACGCGATTTCCGCTGGTCCGATCAAGACACTTGCGGCCTCAGGCATTGGTGATTTCCGCTATATCTTGAAATGGAACGAATATAATTCGCCGTTGAAGCGCACCGTTACCATCAATGAAGTCGGTGATTCCGCGCTCTATTTGCTGTCAGACCTATCGAGCTCAGTGACAGGCGAAGTGCTGCATGTTGACAGCGGCTACCATGTGGTTGGCATGAAGGCTGTTGATGCGCCTGATATTTCAAAAGTGAATGATTGATCGGGCGATTTTGCGCTTCGATAAATTGCCCCTGATTTGGTTCTGCCGCCATGGTGAAACGACGTGGAACGCGGAAGGTCGTGTGCAAGGGCAATATGATACTGATCTCGATGCACTTGGCCGTTCTCAAGCGGATGGCAACGGGTTGAAGTTGTCAGGCTTGATCGACGAGCCATCCAAATTCAATTTTGTCGCCAGCCCGCTAAAACGTACCCGAAAGACAATGGAGCGCATCCGCACCGGCATGAACTTGCCCCCGCAGGGCTACGCTTTGGATGAACGCCTGAAAGAAGTGCATTTCGGCGACTGGCAGGGGTTTACTATTCCCGAAATTTCGATGGTCAGCCCGGAACTTTTAGAAGCGCGTCATCGCGACAAGTGGAATTTCTTGCCGCCGGGCAAAGACGCCGAGAGCTATGAAATCCTTGCCACGCGGTTTTCGCTCTGGCTCAATGAAGTGAGCGAACCAACAGTGTGCGTCACTCATGGCGGTATCATACGCAGCCTGTTCCATCTAGCCGGCCACATGTCCGGCGAAAAGGCATCACGGCTTGTTGTGCCGCAAGATCAGGTTTTACGATTCGAGCACGGTGCATTGGCTTGGTTCTGATGCGTGGCGTCAGAATACTCTGCAGTTCCAACACAAATCTTCAAAATTACGTCGGCTTACCGGTAATTCGGCTTCCACAACCCTTAAGTTTTATTATTTGTTGGAGTTACATGAACGAAAGCAATCTCAGGTATATATTTGATGAAATATTTGTGACAATATTTCAATATTCTTACACTTTAGACGACTAAAATACTGTGATAAATCAGATACATAACTGCATAATTCAAAATTTTATATGCGACTTTCACTAGAACTCATATTGATTGTGACAAGCCATTCTGCGATCGCTCCGTGGCAATGCCAAGCTGATATTAAACGGGTAGGCGTGCTATCAAAAAGTAAAACGGAGCTAAAAAATGAATATTAAGAGCCTTCTTATCGGGTCAGCTGCAGCCCTCGTTGCTGTTTCGGGCGCTCGCGCTGCTGATGCCGTTGTTGCCGAGCCTGAAGCAGTTGAGTACGTCAAGGTTTGTGACGCATACGGCGCAGGCTTTTTCTATATTCCGGGAACAGAAACTTGCCTGAAGGTAAGTGGCTATGTTCGTTACGACATTGGTTTCGGTAAAAACGATGGTTATGATCGTGATGGTGCTGGACCGTTGCGTGGCGATTCTTGGAAAAAGCAAGCTCGCTTCTCTCTTAGATTTTCGACAGCCAGCGAAACAGAACTTGGAACACTTAAGACATACACAGAAACCCGTTTCAACTTTGGAACTAACGGTTCCGGTGATGAGGGCGGAAACTCATCGTCATTGAACTTTGCATACATCGAGCTCGGCGGTCTGCGCATTGGTAAAGATGAGTCTGCTTACACTACATTTGCTGGATATGCCGGCAACGTAATCAAAGATGATCAGGCAGTATCCTACGGCCCGTTCGATACTACTTTGATCAGCTACACATTTACAGGCGGCAACGGCTTCTCTGCCATCGTATCGCTGGAAGATGACAACTCGCAGACCGGCAATTATATCCCGGACGTCGTTGTCGGTGCCAAATATACAGCGGGCGATTTCGCAACTACTGGTGTTGTCGGCTATGATGAAACCAAGAAGGCGGTTGCCGGCAAGGTTCGTGTAGATGGCAAGGCTGGCGATTTGTCCGGCTTCTTGATGGTTGGTTACGGTGATGGCACACCAGCAACATCGCGCTTTAAGCCATGGGGTGGCAAGTGGGCTATCTGGGGTGGCGCGTCTTACAAGGTTTCCGACACAATTAGCCTGAACTCCCAAGTTAGCTATGATCAGCTTAAGAATCTAGGCGTTGCAGCAAACGTTGCCTATTCTATCGTTCCAGGCTTCAAGATTACGACAGAAATCGACTATTTGAAGAAGCCTTTGGTAAAAGGTGAAATTGGTGGCATCCTGCGCTTCCAACGTTCTTTCTAATAGGATTGCAAATATTTAATAATTACAGCATCAGCCCCGTTCATCGGGGCTGATTGCGTTGTGAGCGTGAGCACGGAGTTTTATTTTAACCACGCTCGATAAGCTCACGGTTGATGACTTTCTTTAAGGAGGAAAACTGGTCTATAACTCATATATGTTAAATTAGAAGAGGAAGGCTGCCTTCCTACGTAAATATCCGGCGACATTCGCACCCGGACTTGCAAGCGCTGTAAACTTCGCAATCAGTACGTTCCGACAACATATCTAGGGTCTGGACCTGTTAATTTTGACGAAATGGCAGGCGAATGGCGAAACTATGCAAGGAAAACAGTGCAGAACGGGCCGTGGCCCGTTCAAACTGTTTGACGCCGCAGAGTGAAGTCAGTTGCCTGTTGGTGCCCAAATCGGGCGCTTTCCGGCGATTGCGTTGTCGCAAAAGCTTGGAAATGCCCGCATTTCCTGCGCCTTCGCTCCTGTGCCTTGACACTTGGCACTCACCAAAAATCACCTCGACCGTTTCGTCAAAATTAACAGGTCCAGACCCAAGATGTTAGCGCAAAATAGGACAGTAAAAATACGTAAAATTTGGATAGGGATGGCAAATTTTTAGCAGCTGCTGGTTGCTACTCGGACTTTTCGATGTCTGTCACTATCTTATCTTTGCCGGACAGATCATAAACTACCAAAACTTTCATATCTTTTGTTATGACTGAGTAATCAAACTCACCAGGAAGTTTATAAACATTGCCATCATCAAGCTTCAGGGTTTGCGTGCCTTCATCAATTGACACTATTTTACCTGTAGCCTCGTCCGCCAGTGCAGTGTGTGGCAAGGCAAAAATCATCGCTGCGATCAAAAAAACCAAGTTCTTCATTTTTTCTCCTTTTTATCGCCTTTCAACCATATCCGGCTGAGACAAAACACTTTTCACATTCAAAACACTTCACTCATTTTAGACAAGAAGATTGTGTCAAAAGATGTGCCGATCAATGGCCATCCGGAGATGTTTTGCGCGATATTTAAGCGTTTGACATTAAAGGGTTAACACAAATAAAACGGAGCAGGTTTTCAGAAGGCTAGATTCATGTCGCATAATAGTTTTGGCTCCTTGTTCCGTGTCACTACATGGGGTGAGAGCCATGGCCCGGCGCTTGGCTGTGTGGTGGATGGTTGCCCTCCTGGCATTGAATTCACGCTTGCTGAAATCCAAAGCTATATGGACAAGCGCAAGCCCGGCCAATCCAAGTTTACCACGCAGCGCCGCGAAGATGATGTGGTCAAAGTGCTGTCCGGCGTGATGATTAAAGACGACGGCGTGACAATGGTGGCTACCGGTACGCCGATTTCGATGCTGATTGAAAACACCGACCAGCGCTCCAAGGACTATGGCGACATTGCCAAGCGCTACAGACCGGGCCATGCCGATTATGTCTATGACGCAAAGTATGGCATTCGCGATTATCGCGGCGGCGGGCGCTCATCGGCGCGAGAAACCGCAGCACGTGTAGCCGCTGGCGCAATTGCCCGCAAAATTGTCCCAGGTATGAGTGTTCGCGCTGCACTTATACAAATGGGGACAAAGAAAATCGATCGATCGCGCTGGGATTGGAACGAAGTGGACAATAACCCCTTCTTCTCCCCGGATGCTATGAGCGTCGATGAGTTTGCCAGTTATTTGGACGGTATCCGCAAAGAGGGCTCTTCTATTGGCGCAGTGATTGAAGTGGTGGCGGAGGGTGTCCCCGTAGGCCTCGGTGCACCGGTTTACGCTAAGCTCGATCAGGATATTGCCGGTAATCTTATGTCGATCAATGCGGTCAAAGGCGTTGAAATTGGCGATGGCTTTGCCAGCGCGGAACTGACCGGAGTTGATAATGCCGATGAAATGCGCATGGGCAAAGATGGCAAACCTGTGTTTCTCTCCAACCATGCAGGTGGTATTTTGGGCGGTATTTCGACAGGCCAACCTATTGTTGCGCGTTTTGCCGTGAAGCCCACTTCCTCTTTGCTTATACCCCGCAAATCTATTGACGCTGACGGCAATGAAGTCGATGTCATCACCAAAGGCCGCCATGATCCTTGTGTCGGGATTAGGGCAGTGCCGATCGGTGAGGCCATGGTAGCGTGCGCTATCGCAGACCACTATTTGCGCCATCGCGGCCAAACCGGAAGAATTTAAATGCCATACGATCAAAAAAAAGTAGTCGAAGCCATTCGGGCCTTCGAGCGCGGCGAAATTGTCGTTGTTATGGATGATGACGGGCGCGAAAACGAGGGCGATTTGATCGTTGCCGCCGTGCATTGCACGCCTGAGAAAATGGCCTTCATCGTGCGCCACACGTCCGGGATCGTCTGCACGCCGATGCCACGTGAGGAAGCTAAGCGGTTGAATTTAACACCCATGGTCGCCGATAATGACAGCGCCCATACCACTGCTTTCACAGTATCTGTCGATTTCAAACATGGCACAACCACCGGCATTTCAGCCGAAGACCGCACGTTGACGGCGCGCAATTTGGCCAATCCTAACGTTGGCGCAGCAGACTTTGTGCGCCCCGGCCACATTTTTCCGCTCATTGCGCGCGAAGGCGGCGTGTTGATGCGTTCCGGCCATACGGAAGCTGCCGTGGACCTTTGCAAACTGGCGGGCCTGCCACCGATTGGCGTCATCTGCGAACTGGTGAACGATACAGGCTCAGTCATGCGCGGGCCGCAAGTGAAAGCCTTCGCAGCTGCCAATAATCTCAAAGAAGTGACAGTCGCTGATCTCATCGCATATCGTCAGCGCAAGGAAACGCTGATTAACCGCGTTGCATCCTTCCCCATTGAAACGCAAGGCGGCCGCGCTGAGGCCCATGCTTATTCGCTGCAATGGGACCCGATGCAGCATTTGGCAATCGTGTTCGGAGATATTCGCGATGGCGAAGATGTGCCGGTGCGATTGCACCCTGAAAATGTGGCCAAGGATGTATTCGGGGGCGGCGAAGAACTTACAGCCATTATGCAAAAAATGGGCGCGGAAAAACGCGGCGTGATCGTTTACTTGCGAGAAGGTTCGGTTGGCGTCGGCCACCAGCCGCGCAGCCGCCCGGAAGTGCAAAACGAGGGGCATGCCGAGGCAAAACTGCGCGAAAATGAATGGCGCGAGATTGGTCTTGGTGCACAAATATTGAAAGACTTAGGTGTCTCGTCCATCAAGTTGATTTCATCCCGCGAGCGGCACTATGTCGGGCTGGAGGGATTTGGCATTGAAATCAGCGGCACTGAGATTTTGGAGCGGTAAGATGCAGCTTGGTCGCATTGTCCTTAACTCTTGATGTGCCATCAAGCTTGGAAATGCTGACCTTTACCTGGTCGAATTGTCCTTGACGCTTGATGTGCCATCAAGCTTGGAAATGCTCTAGGCAGCCGCTCTTAAGTCAAAGTCAATATGAATGACATCAAACGGCACGAAGACTTTGCCCGCTTCATTGCGCTCCACAATGCCCCATTCAACCATCACCATTGTGTCATCGTGGACGCGGCGCACATCGCGCCCTAGAGCCCGCGCTAAGCCGCGCACACTGGAGGGACCAATTTTTTGCAAGCGTTCGATTAGTTCCCAGCGCTTTGGCGTGAAAACTGAAAATAATTGGGTGGATGAGCTAAATGTGAAGGTTGCCAATGGATGCGATGGAGCGCCGGTCTCCCACGCTTTTACCAAGTCGGTGCTGAACTCTTTCATAACCGCCGCTGAATCGGGTCTAATCTCAATTACCGCCTGCTTCATTTTAAGGTGCTCCGTTCAATCTCCGCATAGAAATCTTCGACAAGTTTGTTGACTGTCGAAAATCGATAAGGCCGTTCTATGCCCTTGACATGCATGTGATCGCCCTTGCCGCGTTCATTATCGAAACCAACCAGACGAATGCCATCAAAGCAAAAAACAGTCGATATTTGTAATTGTGTAAACTGCCAATAATGGGGGATGGAATTTTCCAGATCACCATTTCGAGAATTGACCCATTCTCGAATGTGAGCTTTCGTTTGAGAACCAAATCCGCTTCCATGTTGTCAATTATGTCATCACTAATATTCGTTGTCAAATATGTCAACATTGCTTAGCGTACAAAACTGGAGTATGAACGTTGCGGGGCGCTGCAGACAATAGGATGCCGGCGATGTGGGACTTTTCGATTTCTAAAACACTTGGCCTGATGGCAAAGACCTATCCGTTTATCCTGTTCCGGATGATCGTGTATTTCGGCATTACCATTGCCTATATTTTTGCAACCGGCATGGGCGGGGCGATTGGTTATGGCATCGGCCACGTCTCCAGCGATCCGGATGCGCAAGGTTCATTTGCATTATGGGGTGGCATCGCGGGCTTCGGCCTTGTTTCCGTGGCAGTTTATTGGGTCCGCGAATATGTGCTTTATGTCGTAAAAGCAGGCCATATCGCTGTTATGGTTGAGCTTCTGCAAGGCAAAGATTTGCCGCAAGGGCGCGGCCAGATTGACCACGCCAAGGCGGTTGTCACAGAGCGATTCACCGAAACCAATGTGCTTTTCGCAATGGACCAGCTCGTCAAGGGGGTGATCGGCGCGATTACCGGTCTTATCGGTGGCATTGCCAATTTCATCCCGATTCCAGGCCTCAATGGATTAGTTAGCTTCATCAACACGGTCATTCGCATGTCGCTGACATTTGTGGACGAAATTGTGCTGGGCTATGCCATCAAAACCAACAGCACCAATCCATGGGAAAGTGCCCGTCGCGGCGTGGTGCTTTATGCCCAAAATGGCAAGCACATGGTAAAAAATGCAATCTGGCTGTCACTGATTATGTGGGTGGTAACTGCAATTATATTCCTGTTTATGCTGGCACCCGCCGCTTGGATTTTATATGCCTTCCCTGGGCAAATGGGCGGTTGGGCGTTTGTCATTGCCATCGTTTTCGCCTGGGCATTCAAGGCGGCTCTGCTGGAGCCATTTGCGATTGCTGCCCTTATGGATGTTTACTTTCGCGTGATTGAGGGCCAACAGCCTAACCCTGAATGGGAACAGAAACTGGATAGTGCATCCAACAAGTTCAAAGAACTCGCGCAAAAAGCGCGGGATTGGATTGGTGGTGCAGGGCATGTTGGCCGTGGACAAAACCAGACTGTGTGACGGATAAGACTGGATATGGCGGCGCGAGTCGCTATATTCGGTCCATGACAACACAGCTTTACACGCATCCAATATTCCAACAGCATCTCACGGCACCGGGGCATCCTGAACGTCCGGAGCGGTTGGTGGCGCTGCAGAACGCGCTTGCAGGGCCTGACTTTAACCGTTTGATCCGGATAGAAGCGCCGCGCGGCTCGGAAGAAAGCATACTGCTCGCCCATCCTGAATCTCACATGGCAATGGTTGCGGGCTCTATTCCTGATACGGGCTTTAACCGGCTTGATCCCGATACTGTCGCCAGCCCGCAAACATTTGAGGCCGTGATGCATGCCATCGGCGCTGCTAATGCTGCGGTTGATGCTGTGTTTGCCGGAAATACCGACAATGCCTTTGTCGCCTCGCGACCGCCCGGTCACCATGCCGAAGGTGAAACGGCGATGGGCTTTTGCTTCTTTAATCATATTGCGATTGCCGCGCGTTATGCCAAACAAAAGCACGGCGTGGAGCGTGTGGCCATTGTCGATTGGGACGTGCATCACGGTAACGGGACGCAGGATATTTTTTGGGCTGATAAAAGCGTGCTCTTTTGCTCCACCCATCAAATGCCGCTCTATCCTGGCACCGGTGCCATGGATGAAACCGGCATTAAGAACAATATTTGCAACGCGCCTCTTGCCCCTGAATCCGGGTCTGCGATGTTCCGCGATGCATTAAACAGCCGCATCTTGCCAGCGATAGAAAATTTTCAGCCAGATTTGATTTTGATTTCCGCTGGATTTGACGCCCACAAGCGCGATCCATTGGCCAGTATCAATTTGGAGGAAGATGATTTTTCTTGGGGCACCGGTAAATTGATGGATTTGGCGGCTAAATTTTCATCAAATCGTCTCGTATCTATTCTCGAAGGCGGGTATGATTTGGAAGGACTGAGTCTTTCAGCTGCTGCCCATGTCAGCCGCTTGATGCGAGGGTAATTTATGTCTGAAGTTGCAAACGCTGATATTAAGGCGATGAGATTTGAAGCAGCACTTGCGGAACTGGAAAAAATTGTCGGCAATCTGGAGCGCGGCGATGTTGAGTTGGAGCAGTCTATTTTGATTTACGAGCGCGGCGAGGCGCTCAAAAACCACTGTGGCGCGTTGCTGCAATCAGCCGAAGACAAGGTGGAAAAAATAAAACTTTCGCGCGATGGTAAGGCGATAGGGACCGAGCCACTAGACCGGGACTGAACCATTCGAAACCTGCTGTTTTTTCGCCGCTTTGGGATTGCAAAATAAGAATGCGCTAATTCGACTGCTTGTCGTGCCAACTGAAATTGTATAGTTGGCTGATTGTAGATAAAGCGACACTATAGTGACAATAAAACTTGAGACGCCATTTTTAGACAGGGCTGCAACACCTGCTGATTTCAGGATGTTGGCAGAAAGTGATTTGCCGCAAGTCGCTGCTGAACCGCCTGCCGAAATGATTGATGCTGTCTCCAGGACCGGTGGACATTCGGGTGCGGGGCCGGGTGTCGTCGAACTCACAGTTGCCTTGCATTATGTATTCAACACGCCTGGCTAAGGCGTTGGTGTGGACTTGCCTGAGCGGGGCTCGATTTTGCAAATTGAAAATAGACGCATCGTGCGGGAAGGTACCCGCGTTGCCCGGTTGTCATTCGGCACACGCTTGGCGGAGTGCTTGCTCGCCGCCGACCAGCCCGCCGCTGCCGGACTTTCAACAACGGTGGCCGACGCCCGCTTTGCCAAACCGCTCGACGAAGATTTAATCCGTCGCTTGGCGAAAAATCACGAAGTGCTGATTACCGTTGAAGAAGGCGCAGTTGGCGGTTTTGGCAGCCATGTCATGCAGTTTTTGGCAATGAATGGCCTGCTAGACCACGGTCTTAAAGTGCGCCCGCTGTGTTTCCCTGACAAATACACTGACCACGCCAAGCCCGAGAGTATGTACGAACGTGCGGGTCTAGGTGCGGCAGGAATCGTTGAAACAGTGTTCCGCGCCTTAGGCACGGAATTAAAAGCACCAGCGCGGGCGTAATTCTACAGTCCATCATAATTTATCTTGTGCTTTGTACCGTTACAGCATTCGTTCATGTGTGATAACATCGTTTCGATATAGAGGTATTGAGGAGTTCTATCTCCATGGCTTGACGCGCGGAATACAGGTGTCACATCAGCCTAAGTTGAGGCTAATCCTTACTTCTTTGGATGCGGCAGATTCGCCCGACCAGCTTAGGGTTTGGACCTGTTAATTTTGGCGAAATGGCAGGCGAATGGCTAAACTATGCAAGGAAAACAGTGAAGGACTGGCCGTGGCCCGTTCAAACTGTTTGACGCCGCAGAGTGAAGTCAGTTGCCTGTTGATGCCCAAATCGGGCGGTTTCCGGCGAGTGCGTTGTCGCAAAAGCTTGCCACTCGAAGAGGCGATAGCAACATGCCCGCATTTCCTGCGCCTTCGCTCCTGTGCCTTGACACTTGGCACTCACCAAAGACACTTGGCACTCACCAAAAATCACCTCGACCATTTCGTCAAAATTAACAGGTCCAGACCCTGGATTACCTGCGTTTAAGCTACACCCGCTCAAGAGTGATTTGAAGGGATTCTGGTCAATCTGGGTGAATGCCAATTGGAGGATTACATTTAGGTTTGACAGACCGGATATCGACTTGTTGATTATTTGGACTATCTTTAGGAATAAAGATGATGATAAGACATCCTAAAATTCAGCGGACAGTTCTTAAAGATGCGGTTTTTGAGCCGTTGGGATTGAGCGTGAGCGAGGCGGCGGATCGGCTGAAAATGTCCCGTGCGGCACTGTCCCGCGTACTTAACGGCCACGCCGCAATTAGCCCTGAACTTGCAATTCGTTTGGAAGCCGCAGGCGTTAGTGACGCGAAATTTTGGCTGAATATGCAAACTAATTTTGATCTGGCGAAGGCTAAGTTGCAAGCAAGACCAGCTATCGGAACCATTCAAGATCGGGAGGCAGCCTAACCATTCTGCTGGTTATTCACCTCATGATAATCCTATTTTAAGCATGGATTTTTGCCTTTTCCTAACCGCACTTCTTTGCGGAGAATTTGTCTCTTTGCTGTAGCTTCTGATGAGTTACAGGGGGATAATGATGCTGAAAACAGCACATAAAATGGCGCTCACAGCGCTCGCATTACTTTGCACATGTGGCGGCGGCTTTGCTGCCGATAATCCGACTTATGATCGCAAGATCGAAGCGGCAGTGAAGCAGATTGTTGCTAAAAAAGTTGGCGCTATTCGTGGTGCTTATGACTTTGATACCAAAACGGTGAAGGTTGCTGAATTCCAAGGGCCGTTTGTCCCGCCAATATTTACCCTTGCTGCACTACCTGCTGTTTTTGACAATGCCGATGAAGAATTAGTGGTCGTGTTGCAAAGCCCGTTACCAGTTGCCGTTGACTACGGCGCCGGGCTAAGATTTAACCCAGTCGCTGATGCGGCCGCCTCGGTCAAACTTGTTCAAGTCGCAGCAGTGGCAAGTCGCAAAGTGCGGGTGCTTTCGAGTTTCCTTTACTATTGAGCCTCGTTCGGGCATGGAAGCCCGATGTTGAAACCTGATTACTCCGCCAACCGCCTGCGCCTCGATGAGGCGCTCGTTAATCTTGGCCATTATAAATCCCGCTCGCGTGCGCGGGATGCGATTGTTCGCGGCACTATCCTGGTCGATGGCATTCCGATTTTGCGCCCCAGCCAATTGATCTCCAGCGTCAATACCATTGTTCTGGATGATCCGGCACGGGGCTATGTCTCGCGTGCGGCGCTGAAACTCATTCACGGACTGGATCATTTCGGCCTGTCACTTGCAGGTAAAGTGGCGCTGGATATTGGCGCTTCTACCGGCGGCTTTGTAGAGGTGTTGGTGGAGCGCGGCGCTTTGCATGTCATCGGTGTTGATGTCGGCCACGGCCAGATGGAGCGGCGCATTGCTGGCAACCGCAAGGTCACAAACCTTGAAGGCCAAAACGCCCGCGAGCTGGACGAAGACCATTTGGATGGCCGCAAGATCGATTTTGTTACCAGCGACGTCAGCTTTATTTCTATCAAGTTGGCCCTGCCGCCAGCGCTGGATTTGGCCGAAGCCGGCGCGCAATGCGTCATTCTTGTCAAACCGCAATTCGAAGCAGGTCGCGAGGCGATTAGCAAGGGCGGCATATTGAAAGACCCTACTCAATCCATGCAGGTGGCACTCGAACTGGAGCGCTGGTTTGTTGAGGAAATGGGCTGGCGATCGCTGGGCCTCACCGACTCGCCGATTGAGGGCTCCGACGGCAATAAAGAATACTTGCTCGCTGGCATTAAAGAAACTAACGGAACTGAAGACGAATGAGCCTGACCATACAATCCATGGGATCGAAAGGTGAAGGCATTGCCCACACCGAGCAAGGTGTGGTGCATGTGCCGTTTTCGCTTCCCGGCGAGGTGCTGAACGCGGCTGTGACAGGCTCGCGCGGCACGATGCTGTCCTTGCTTAAACCATCGCCGGACCGTATCAAGCCAGCATGCGTGCACTTTGAAGTCTGCGGCGGCTGCGCGGTACAGCATTGGAAGCCGGAGCCAACTAACGCTTGGAAGCGCCAGATGATTATCGACGCGCTTGCATCGCGCGGCATTGAAACGATGGTCAACGATATTCTAGGAGCGGAGGCTGGCGAGCGCCGCCGCGTTTCCTACACTGTGCGCGGCGATAAGCATGGCAAAGAGGTCGGCTTTAATGCTGCCGGTTCGCATCAAGTCATCGAGATTGACGAGTGCCCCGTTGTCAAGCCGGAGCTGATCGCCTGCCTGCCGACGATGCGCGATCTTGCCAATTTGATGAAGCTGGACAAAAACGGTGCTGGTCATATCACTGTGACGCTGACCACCGGCGGCCTCGATGTCAGCATTCACGGGATCGAAAAGGCCTCGACTGATCTGCGTATGCAGATGAGCAGCTTTGCCATCAGCCGTGGTTTTGCGCGGCTGGCGATTGTTGAAGATATTATAGTCGAGCGCATCAAGCCGATTATTCATTTTGGCAAAGTGCCGGTTTCCCCGCCACCGGGCGGCTTTTTGCAAGCTTCAGGGCGAGTGGAAATCGCTATTGTGACGCTCATTAACTCGCATATCGCCAAGTCTAAGCGCGTGGTGGATATGTTCGCCGGGTCCGGTGCGTTTACGTTCCGCATCGCCGAATTTGCGCCTGTTCACGCCATCGAGGGCGACCTTCCGGCCGTGAACGCTATTGATCGCGGACGGCGCGGGCTTCAAGGTTTCAAGGCCATCACAGTAGAGCAACGTGACCTGTTCCGCCGTCCGCTGCGCCCGCTGGATTTGAAGCCGTATGATGCCGTAGTGTTTGACCCGCCGCGCGCCGGTGCGGAAGAACAATGCCAGTGGCTCGCTAAATCCGCCATTAAAAAAATCGCGGCGGTTTCGTGCAACCCTGCCACGCTGGCGCGGGATTTGCGAATTTTGATCGACGGCGGGTATAAGCTCATAAGTGTGACGCCGTTCGACCAGTTCTTGTGGTCTCCTCATGTTGAAGCCGTAGCGTTGCTGGAGCGGTAAAATCAGTCAATTTCAAAGAGCTGTCTTCGGCGGTGCCAGCCCCGTCCCCGGTCTGTCTATTCAGTTTGGGAAAACAGGTTGTGTGGTCCTACCTAGTGGATTGATTCCAACATTTGGAACCCCCGATTTCTGGCAGCGATGATTTCGTCTGGGTTTGCGCGCCATGTGAAGGGTTTGGCTTCGCTGTG
>JAYVRA010000066.1:0-61039 GCA_043776635.1 Phyllobacteriaceae bacterium | reverse complement strand
CATTGACCACCGCCAGCCTTATCCACGCGGCTTCGGCCTCTGAAGCAGTATGAGGGAACAGATATGAACTCCATCCAATCCACTGCACTCGAGCCGACAAAAGCAGAGCTTGCGGGCTTGTCCACTGCCAAAAAAATCATGCGTTTCGTGCCGGTTTATGGCCTGGTCATTCTCACCGTCGTGCTGATGATACTGTTCTCAGTGCTTTTGCCGAACACGTTTCCAACATTGATAAATCTGCGTTCTATTATTTCAGACAAAGCCATAATAGCGCTCTTGTCACTGGCCGCAATGATACCAATGGCTTCGGGCCGGATTGATTTGACGGTTGGCTACGGCATCGTGCTCTGGCACATTTTGGCCATCAGCTTGCAAACAGTTTATGGTCTGCCTTGGCCTGTCGCCGTCTTGATTGTGTTGGTGCTGGGTAGTTTCACAGGTTTCCTCAATGGCCTTCTGGTCGAGGTCGCCAAAATTGACGCTTTCATTGCCACGCTTGGGACCGGCACAATTTTGTATTCGCTGGCGCTGTGGCACACCGGCGGGCGTCAGGTTGTTGGCGTGTTGCCGGACGGGTTTTTTGCGTTGAATGGCACGATGGTTTTCGGCCTGCCGATTACGGGATTTTACGTTCTCATCATCGCCATCATCATGTGGGTCATTCTCGAATACACCCCTATTGGCCGCTATCTTTATGCCATCGGGGCGAACCCCAAGGCGGCGGCGCTGAATGGAATTCCGGTGCAGAAATTTGTGATGGGTGCGTTCATTTCGTCAGGCTTTTTGGCGGCTCTCACCGGCGTGTTGCTGGCATCAAAACTACGCATCGGGCAGGCCAGCGTCGGGCTTGAATATTTGCTGCCGGCACTCGTCGGCGCGTTCCTTGGGTCCACCACCATCAAACCCGGTCGCGTCAATGTTTGGGGCACGATGATTGGCGTGATTATCCTTGCTGTCGGTATTTCCGGCATTCAACAATTTGGCGGTTCGTTCTTTGTCGAACCGCTATTTAATGGCGTGACGCTTCTCGTTGCCATCGGCATCGCAGGCTACGCCCAACGCAAACGCGGGGCGGTTATCAAAATGCCACGCGCGGAACCACCAAAGGCGGACTAAAAGCCGTAATCAGCTTGGTTCATTCGATAATGAGTTTAACGGGAGGAAGACATGTTACGTAGAGAAATTCTAAAATATAGCTTTGCATCACTGGCGCTGTTATTTGCCGCTCCGGCATTTGCTGACGCGATGTTCGATGCACAGGCTGTTGTCGATAAATATGCCACCAAGCAAGACAAGTGGGATGGCCCGACTACCGGCCCTAAAGGCGCGGGAGGCAAGACGATTATCGTTCTTGGCGGCGATATGAAAAATGGCGGCATTCTCGGCGCTGCAAAAGGTGTTGAAGAAGCGGCTGCTGTTCTCGGTTGGACCGTAAAGACACTCGATGGCGCCGGTTCTATCGGTGGCCGTACTGCCGCATTCGGACAAGCCATGGCACTGAAGCCGGATGGCATTGTCATCGCCGGGTTTGATGCTGTTGAGCAAAAGCCGGCGATGGAAGCTGCAAAGGCTGCGGGCATTCCAATGGTATCATGGCATGCCGGTCCGGTCGTTGGTCCAGATGATGCACTCGGCATTGTCGCCAATGTCGGCACGGACGCTATGGAAGTTTCCAAGTCCGCCGCTGACTGGGCATATATCGATGCCAAGGGCAAGCCCGGCGTCATTATCTTCACTGACTCAACGTATGCAATCGCGATTGCCAAGGCCGACAGGATGAAGAAAGAGATCGAAGATCTTGGCGGCACAGTGCTCGAATATGTTGACACGCCAATCGCCGAAACATCACAACGTATGCCGCAGCTGACCACCTCGCTCTTGCAAAAATACGGTGATAAGTGGACGCACTCGCTGGCTATCAACGACTTGTATTTCGACTTCATGGGTCCCTCGCTTGCCGCTGCCGGTAAAAAGGGCACCGATGCGCCGATCAATGTTTCCGCCGGTGACGGTTCAGAATCCGCATATCAACGCATTCGCTCTGCCCAGTTCCAAACAGTGACAGTGGCTGAGCCGTTGAACCTGCAAGGCTGGCAGCTCGTGGATGAACTCAATCGCGGCATGGCTGGCGAAAAATGGTCCGGCTATCTGTCGCCGCTCCATGTTGTTACCTCGGCAAATGTTGAATTCGACGGCGGGCCGAACAACAGCTTCGACCCGGGCAATGGATATCGCGACGAGTACAAAAAAATCTGGGGCAAATAAGAATTTGCTTTAGTAGCCAACTAGCGGCGCTTTTCTGTGCTTCGGTGCTCATGGACTAATATCTATTGCGCTCCGATGCTCAAAAATCACCACAATTTGACTCACCAAACCAAATTCTTCGCATCCAGCTTGAGCCGATAATCTCCGGCGGCTTTGCGCCGCCGGAGCCGCGTTTTTGTAACCGAAAGTCAGGCCATGATTATCCGATATGCATTGTTTGAGGGCACTATTCACGACGGTCGCGAAGCGGAGTTTCGTGCATTCGTGAAGGATTGCCTAGTGCCGCTGTGGACACAGTTTCCAGGTGCCACCGAAGTGAGGGTGATGGACGGGTTGGAGCGCGATGAGGGTGCGCCGGTGTATGCCATGGCGCTGGCGATCCGCTATCCGGATATGGCCGCCGTGAACGAGGCGCTAAAGGCGTCGGTGAGGTTTGAAAGCCGCGAAGTCACTGGAGAGCTTCTGAAAATGTTCACAGGCAAAGTGCATCACCATATTTTTCAGTCTAAAGAATACCCGCTCGCCTCGTAATTTTAAGCAGGCCGTACCATATATCAAACCGGATTGATGCGGTATCATCCGACAAACAGGTTTGATTTAGTGACGCCAATTCCCTTCGACAATACTTATCACCGAGAGCTTGAGGGCCTGTATCTCAGCGTAGCACCAACGCGGGTTTCCGCTCCGCGTATGATTAAATTTAACAGCAGATTGGCATTGGAACTGGGCCTTGATGCTGAAGCCTTGCGTGACAACGCTGCGCTATTTTCCGGTAATGATCTGGCTACCGGTTCGCTGCCGCTGGCGATGGCTTATGCAGGGCATCAGTTCGGCAATTTCGTGCCGCAGCTTGGCGATGGCCGCGCGATTTTGCTGGGTGAAGTGATTGATGTGTACGGCAAGCGCCGCGACATTCAGTTGAAAGGCGCAGGGCCGACGCCCTTTTCGCGGCGTGGTGATGGTCGTGCTGCGCTGGGTCCGGTGCTGCGCGAATATATCCTGTCGGAAGCCATGTTCGCGCTTGGCATTCCTACCACCCGTGCATTGGCTGCGGTGCAAACAGGCGAAATTGTGTATCGCCAGCCCGTGTCCCCCGGCGCAGTGTTCACCCGCGTTGCCTCCAGCCATATCCGTGTCGGGACGTTCCAATTTTTTGCCGCAAGAGGCGATGTGGCGTCTCTAAAACGTTTGGCGGATTACGTGATTGAGCGGCATTATCCGGATGCCCGCCACGCGGAACGCCCTTATTTGGCGCTGCTTGAATCCATCATGGACCGGCAAGCGCAGCTCGTTGCGAAATGGATGTCCGTTGGTTTCATTCATGGCGTGATGAACACGGATAATATGGCTGTGAGCGGCGAGACGATTGATTTTGGCCCTTGTGCGTTTATGGACACCTACAATCCGGCCAAAGTGTTCTCCTCGATTGACGCCAATGGCCGCTATGCTTTTTCCAACCAGAGCATCATCGCGCAATGGAACTTGGCGCGGCTGGCGGAAACGCTTTTGCCCTTAATTGATGAGGATGCGCAGGCCGCCGTTGATTTGGCAACATCATTGCTGGAGGGGTTTCCATCCGCCTTTGAAAGCCATTGGCTGGCGGCATACCGGCGCAAATTGGGGCTAAGTTCAGCGCAGCATGGCGATAAAGTTCTCATTCAGGATTGGCTGAATTTGCTGCACAATAATGCAATGGATTTCACTGTAGCTTTTCGCAGTTTGAGCGAAGTTACCAGCGATAGTGCGCGGGCGCTGTTTATTGACCATCAGGCATTCGACGAGTGGCACGAGCGCCACGAGGGGCGGTTGAACCAAGGGAGCGCCTACGTGGCGCAACGCACGGACCTTATGCGCAAAGCCAACCCCGCTTTTATCCCGCGCAATCATCGCGTCGAGGAAGTCATCGTTGCCGCGCTTGATGGAGACTTTGCGCTGTTTCACACATTGGTTCAAGTGTTGGAAAAGCCGTTCGAAGATCAGCCTGAATTTGCGACATATCAAACGCCGCCGTTAGAGAGCGAATTGGTCAATCAAACATTTTGCGGGACGTGAAATTGGCTATGCCCTTGATGATTATGCCGCCAATGGCTAAATGCTCATCAACTAACAAGGATTTATTCATGATCGCGCTTTTCTCCACCATCGACTATGCCCTCAATCTGTATGTTTGGGTTATCATTGCCTCAGCGATTTATTCGTGGCTTTATGCCTTCAATATTATCAACACCCGCAACCCCATGGTCGCGTCGATCGGCAATGTATTGCATCAGGTGACCGAGCCGGTGCTGGCGCCCATTCGCCGCTTTATGCCGGATCTTGGCGGCGTTGATATATCGCCTATCGTGGTCTTTGTGATTATTTATTTTATCCGGCAACTGATATGGACATCGTTGATTCCGGCATTGGTTTGACCCCCTGCCGCATTGAAACGATAAACTAACTTTCTTAGTCCGCCTGACACCCAAAGGCGGGCTCACGGTTCTCGAGGGCGGCAAGGCTAATGCCGTCTTGGAGGCGCTGCTTGCGAAGACTTTAGACATTTCAAAGAGTGCGCTTACCATAGTCTCAGGTTACGACTCACGTAATAAGCACGTCGAAATTACGGCTAAAATAGCCGCAATAATAATAGTGCTCAATGGATTGGTGCTGTTGACAAATACCGCAGCGCTTGTGAAAGAGGCTGCATTGTTAACGCCGTCTCAAGGGGGACCCTATGACGACTTCTCTGTTTCAAAGCAAACTCTCCTCACTAGCGCCGCTCGCCGGTGCGTCACTCACCAAACAGGCTCTGCTTGTTATTGGTGGCAGCCTGTTTTTGGCAGCACTTAGCCAAGTAGCGGTCGGCGGCCCGGTGCCAATGACATTGCAGACACTTGGCGTGATGCTAATTGGCCTCACGTTTGGCTTCCGCCTCGGAACTGCAACTTTGGTGGCTTATTTGCTGGAAGGCTTGGCCGGACTGCCAGTTTTCGCAAAGTTTTCATCCGGCTTGGCAACATTTGCCGGACCCTCCGGTGGTTATTTAGTTGGCTTCCTTTTGGCCGTTATGGTCATGGGCTACCTGGCTGACCGTGGTTTTACAAAGGGTTGGAGCGGCACAATCATCGCCTGCCTGATTGGCGAAGTGATCCTGTTTGCCCTCGGCGTTGTATGGCTTGGTTACGTACTTGGTTTTGAGCATGCCTTGGAATATGGCCTGACACCATTTATCCTCGGTGATGCTATCAAAGTCGCGCTGGCTGCGCTTCTTGGCAAAGGCGTGCTAAAAGGCGCTGAAAACTTCGCCAGGATGTAATTTAGAAATGGGTGAAAACCTGAAGCCAATGATGCCCGTGCAACTGCGCGGGCATCATTTTTTGTGCATTCTGACCTATCGCGGCAAGGGCTACACGCAAGCCTTTGTAGAGCGCATGAGCGGGTTGGTGGGGGCGATTAATGCGGGCCGACCGGTGCAACTCGTAACTGGACCGGATGATATTTGCGCGGGACTTACCGATCAGTGTCGCTCAGATGTGAGCCATGATTGCGCCGCGCGCGACATTTTAAGACTGGATAAATTAGCTGTGGATGCCGTCAGTGCGGTCCTGAAGAGGGATCTGACCACCGCACGGACACTGCTCGAAGACGATGTGGGAACGCTACGGATAGCATACGCAAGCGGCACGATCCGCGCCGCTTGCTCGGGATGTTCGTGGAAAGATTTCTGCGATCAAATCGTCGACGAGAAGTTTGCGCAAACAAAGTTGTTCCCGCAAAATTAATGATTATGCCTTGGCCAGTTTAGCCCGCTCAATAGATTCCAAAATCATCTTCTTGGCTTCCGCCGCATTATCCCAGCGGATAACTTTTACCCATTTGCCGGGTTCCAAATCTTTATAGTGCTCAAAAAAATGTTGGATTTGATCGCGTGTGATTTGCGGCATGTCGGTCACTTCATGGACATTTTCATAGCGGCGGGTCATCTTTGGCGACGGCACGGCAATCAGTTTTTCATCGCCGCCGGCCTCATCTTCCATCACCAAAACGCCAACAACACGGCAGGAAATCACAGCGCCCGGCATGATAGCGCGGGTGTTGCAAACAACAACGTCAATAGGGTCGCCATCAAGCGAAAGCGTGTGCGGAATAAAGCCGTAATTTCCCGGATAGCGCATCGGTGTATAAAGAAAGCGGTCCACAAACAAAGCGCCGGATGCCTTGTCCATTTCATACTTAATCGGCTCACCGCCAACCGGTACTTCGATGATGACATTAACATCTTCCGGTGGATTTTTGCCGATGGGAATGGCTTCGATGTTCATAGGTGGCTCCTTGGCGAAATTGGTCTACATCGCTTAATTCAGGGTCTTACCCAACGCAAGTACGGACAGGCTGGAAAACCGTCTTCACATGCATACCTCTTATGCGTTCGGGAATTAGTCCTCTACTTCGGCGGCAGGATAAGGTGTTGACCAGAGAATATAGAGGCCGACAACGAGGAAGATCATTAATGTTGCCATGCCCAAGCGGGCAGAACCGCTTATCGCCGTTACAGTTGCCACCGTAAAGGGTGCCATAAAGGAAGTAGCGCGGCCACAAAGCGCATAAAGGCCGAAATATCGCCCTGCCTCTTTCGCGCTTACGCTGCGGGCCATGTAGGAGCGCGATGAGGCTTGGACCGGTCCCAACGACAGCCCTATAAACAGCCCGTATATAATATAGGCTTTCTCTGCTCCCGTATCAAAAAGTCCGCCGCCGCCGACCGGATCAAATTTCAACAGGCCAAAAAGGGTGTAGCCAACTCCGGTTGAGACAATGCCGGCCAAAGCTACCATCAGCAACAACAGCGCAACAATAACCACACGCTTAGATCCCAGCTTCGTATCCATACGACTTGCGACAAGATTGCCAAATATTGCTGTGACATTAAGCAGAATGCCAAACACGCCAATTTCAGTAATCCTCCAGCCAAACATGGCCGCTGCAAATGTGCCGCCAAGTATGATGAGGCCATTCACCCCGTCTTGATAAATCATGCGGGCAATTAGAAACCGTAGCAGCCCGGCACGGTTGCGCACCTCTTTGAGTGTTTCTTTAAGTTCAGCCAGACCCAAACGAACAGCTTTACCAAGTGGCTTGCGGCCTGAATCGCTGGTATCCGGGGTGAACAAAAACATGGGCATTACAAAGATGAAATACCAAATCGAGGCCAGAAGGCCTGTCGCGCGGTCGCCTTCAAATGTTGCAGGGTCAAGCCCGAATATAGGTGTCAGACCGGCAATGGTCTTGCCGGTTTCGCTGTTACCGGCCATACAGGCCAGCACGAAAATAAGCGCAATCATGCCGCCAAGATAACCCAGCGCCCATGCAATGTTGGAAACCCGCCCGATTTGCGCCTTCGTGACCAGGCGCGGCATCATGGAATCGTTGAACACGATGGAAAATTCAGCTGAAATCGTAGCAAGTGTAAAGAAAAGCAGCGGGATATAGGGATTTGAACCGGGAACGGCATACCAAAGCATACCCGTTCCAATGATCTGTATAATGCCAAAAAAACCAATCCACGGCTTGCGCGGGCCGGTCTGGTCGGCGATAGAGCCTAGTACAGGGGACAAAATAGCAATTATCAGGCCTGCGGCAGCTGCGGCGTAACCCCATAGCGTTTGACCCTGTTCGGGACTTCCGGCGAAATGCGCTACAAAATACGGGCCGAAGATAAACGTCGTGACCACGGTGAAAAAAGGCTGCGCTGCCCAGTCGAACATCATCCAACCATAGATGCCACGCTTCGGTATGCCCGGTCGTCCCAGTTCAGCCATAGTCCCCTCCCAAAATACTATCGTGTGATACTGGCACTAGCGCATAGATTTAAGCAAGCCTCCCGCTCAAAGCTCTACAAGATGGTCGTCTAATTCGTTGGTATCATCGTAAGTCTTTGGAAAATGCGTGGACAAAAGTGTGCCGGACAAGGCTGCTGCCTCAACAAAACCATCGGCAATGTTGCCCATGCTGGCATGGGCTATCAACACATCCACGATTGCATCCCACTCAGTTTGCCCCACATGTTTGGCGATGCCCTCATCTGCCACCACTTCAGCATAACGCTCGGCAAGTGAAACAAAAAGTAAGACGCCCGTGCGATTTTTAGTGCTGTGCATATTGCGGGCGAGAAATTGCACCGCTGCATTTTGGTGCGCCCGTTTGCGGGCAATCGCTTTGGTGATGAAATACAGCCTCATATTCGGCAAAAACCACAGCATAGCCATGAACGCCAGCCATGCCGCAAACATGAGCATGGTATAAAGGCTAAGACTTATCGAGTGCCAATGGCGGTCCAGATATAATGCCATCAGCATGGCAACCAAAATGAGACTGGCGGTGACGACAAAGCCTGAGGCCAGAAAATAATCATCGCTGCGCCGCGCCATAACGGCGTGGATTTCGCCATTGGTTGAGGCTTCTGCCTTGTGAATGGCAAAGGCAATGCGCTTGTGATCTTGCGGCGTGACGACGATCATAGTTTTACCAACTCCCCGATGAGCCGCCGCCGCCGGATGAGCCTCCACCGCCAGAAAAACCACCACCACCCGATGACCAGCCACCACCACTGCTACCACCTGACGACCAGCCGCTACCGGACGATCCGCCTCCCGGCGCACTGTCGTAGACATTTAAGCCAAGCCAGCGATAATGGCGCGGGCCGATTTTAGTGCCGTAAATGTGCGCAAGGCCGGAAAAAATCGCACTCCCGACAATGAATGCAAAGAACAGGCCAAAAATAATCGGGAATATGGCATCGATACTGACGCCATTGGTGCTGCTGTCGTTTTGTAAATTGCGCCGTGCACGCGCTTCAAGCTCCGCACCATCGCCGGTGACAACTTTGATTATGTCATCGATCCCTGCCGAAATACCGCTGGCATAGTCGCCGGTGCGAAACGCCGGTACAATCGTATTTTCAATGATTAGCTTTGAATATACATCCGTCAGCTGGCCTTCAAGACCGTAGCCGACTTCAATGCGCAGCTTGTGGTCATCGCGTGACACCAGCAACAAAACGCCGTTGTTTTCTTGTTTCTGCCCCAAAGCCCATGTACGGTAAAGCTTGTTAGCATAGTCTTCCAGCACCGCACCATCCAGCGAGGGAATGGTTGCCACAACAATCTGGTCCGAGGACTTTGCCTCGAATGCTGCCAGTTTTTCGGTCAGCGCCGCCTCTTGTTCGGGACTAAGCAGGCTAGCTAAGTCAACCACGCGGCCGGTAAGCGCTGGAAAATCAGCGGCACTCAGCGGCAGCAACACCAACATCAACATTGCGCACGCCAGCGATGACCTGCGCGCGACTGAGCGTACGAGGGTTTGAAGCGGTTCCATGTGCGCCTTCCCGGGCGGTTCTTAGAATTTCACTTTCGGCAATTCCATTTTGTCTTCTGTGACCGTGAAGGTTTCAAACGGCTTATTGGCTGTCCACCAAATCCACGCCCAAATCGAACCGGGAACTGTTTTCAGTTCCGTATTATAGACCCGCACGGCTTCGATATAATCACGCCTTGCCACTGCAATGCGATTTTCTGTGCCCTCGAGCTGCGATTGCAACGCCAGGAAATTCTGGTTGGATTTCAATTCCGGATAGGCTTCTGCCACGGCAAGTAAACGACCGAGCGAGCCGGTAATGGCGGATTGATTAGCCTGAAATGTCTTGAAAGCATCGGGGTTTGACAAAATATCGGCAGGCACGGTGACCTGCGTTGCTTTCGCCCGCGCTTCTACCACGCCAACCAGCACGTCTTTTTCTTGTGCAGCAAAGCCTTTTACAGTTTCAACCAAATTAGGGATCAAATCTGCACGGCGTTGATATTGGTTAAGCACCTCACTCCACGCTGCTTTGGCGGTTTCTTCATGCGTTGGAATGTTGTTAAAGCCGCACCCCGAAACCAAGACGGCAACAAGAACAAGAATTCCAGCAGTAAACGAAGCGCGTAAGCCGCGTGGCGCGATGGTAGCAAACATGCAAGTAACCCCTCAAAATTCAGTCACATATTAGCGACCTCTGTCTCACCTTTCCATATTTTTGGTAACAAGAAAATGGCAAAAGCAAAACTTACGCATTTGATGCTACAAGCCGTTTATGAATCAGGATTCGTTGCCCGCAGTTGTCGTTATTTCCAGCCATGTGGTGCGCGGCACAGTCGGCAATCGCGCCGCCGTGTTTGCACTGGAAAGTCTTGGATTTCCGGTGTGGGCTGTGCCAACCGTTATGCTGCCTTGGCACCCGGGGCATGGCCGCGCTACGCGCATTGTGCCTGATATGGTTGGATTTGTGTCCATGATGGATGATTTATGTGGTGCGCCGTGGCTTTCTGAAGTTGGCGCCGTGCTTTCCGGCTATTTGGGCGACGCGGCTCAAGCAACATCAATCGCTAAACTGGTTGGTGCTGTCAAAAATCAAAATCCGAAAGCCATTTATCTTTGCGATCCGGTTATTGGCGATGAAAGCGGGCTTTATGTGCCGGAAGCGACAGCCATCGCCATTCGTGACCAACTTATGCCTCTGGCTGATATCGCCACTCCCAATCGCTTTGAACTGGCATGGCTCACGAACGCAAAATTGGATGATAACCAAGCCATTATGAGTGCGGCGGACGAGCTTGACGCGCCTACTGTAATTGCCACATCAGCAATTCCAATGATGAATGGCAGCACCGGCAATCTTCTTATCAATTCAAAAGAGACCGTGATGGCTGAACATCGGCTGGTCAATGGTCCGGCCAATGGTTTAGGGGATTTGACATCGGCACTATTTTTGGCGCGGTATTTAATGGGCGATAATAATGAAAAGGCGCTGCGCCACACCACGGCAGCCGTGTTTGAGACCCTTGCCCGTGCCGCCAAACGTGGTTCCACTGAGTTGATGCTGGCATCAGACTTCAGTGCACTCGCTCACCCTATGGCGATGGTACAAATGCGTCGTATGATGCGCGTGCAGCCAAAATCCCTCGCTTAGGGTCCGGATCTGTTAATTTTGATGAAATGGCAGGCGAATGGCGAAACTATGCAAGGAAAACAGTGCGGGACGGGCTTAGGGCCCGTTTAAGCGGTTTGACGCCGCAGAGTGAAGTCATTCGCCTGTTGATGTCCAAATCGGGCGCTTTCCGGCGATTGCCATGTCGCAAAAGCTTGAACTTGCAAAGACTTGCCACTCGAAGAGGCCGCAGGCAACATGCCCGCATTTCCCGGCGCCTTCGCTCCTGTGCCTTGACACTTGACACTCACCAAAGACACTTGGCACTCACCAAAAATCACCTCGACCATTTCGTCAAAATTAACAGGTCCAGAACCTAAAGCCGGCACCTTTTATGCCATGGTGCATTGCAATATTGAATGTTGATATTGCCGGATTATATCGCTAACAGTTTTAAATGATTAATTTTCCAGAACATCTCCTCAATGGGTATCACGCCTTTTTGGAAGGCCGGTACTCACACGAGGAGCGCCGCTATCGTGAGTTGGCACATGAGGGTCAAAAGCCACGCACTATGGTTATTGCCTGTTGCGATAGCCGTGCGGCGCCGGAAACCATTTTTGACAGCGGCCCGGGCGAGCTATTCGTTGTGCGAAATGTTGCCAATCTGGTGCCGCCCTATAAGCCGGATGGTGAAAATCATGGAACATCAGCAGCGCTTGAATTTGCGGTTCAGAGCCTCAAGGTCGAAAGCATTGTCGTGCTCGGCCATGGCCGTTGCGGCGGCATAGCAGCCTCGCTTGATCAAAACTCAAAGCCGCTGTCCTCCAGTGATTTTATCGGCAATTGGATGAATTTGATAAAGCCAGCTGCCGAAGTGATAAGCGCCAACACTTTGATGACAGCATCAGAACGGCAACGCGCGATGGAGCGTGTATCCATCCGCTTTCAATTGCAAAACTTGCGCACTTTTCCTTGCGTATCCATACTCGAAGGTAAAGGCCGCCTGTCTTTGCACGGCGCTTGGTTTGATATTTCCACTGGAGAGTTGAGCGTGATGGACTCAGAAACAGGTGATTTTTTCCGGCAAGACCCCAAAGGCTGAGCGCAAAAAATGCACCGGTTTTGCTTGCTCGCAATCTTATTGTTGACACTCGTTACCCAAACTCATGCCGGTGGCACACAGAATGCCATTATTGACCGCTGGTATACAGCGCTCCGAACAGTCAATCGCGCAGAAATCGCGGATTTGTTGTCAAACAAAGCCACAATTACCTTGGGCGACATGGATATTCAGCAAAGCAAAACTGAGTTTCTTACCAGTCTGGATGAATGGGCGGATGCCGTAAAGGGCTCTACCATTCGGCATACAATTGAGTCTGACCAAAGAGGAAAATCAGCTATTCTGGTATGTTACAAATTTCCCGACAATATGAGGCTAATGCGCGAAACATTTATATTTGACAGAAGTAAAATTCTCGACTTGTCACAAGAAACCGTTGCTGACAGCTGTGCCAATTTTCCGGATTAACGTCTGATCAAAATAGATACTCTAAGCGCTCAGCTCTTTAAACCGCGCCAAAATCGCTGCGCCCATGCCAATGGTATCAGTCTGTGTCATACCGTCTGACATGATATCGCCGGTGCGAAGGCCTGACGCGAGCACGTCCGAAATGGCTTTTTCCAAACGATCACTTTCAGTGACCATATTGAACGAATAGCGCAGGCACATGGCGAAGGAAGCGATCATGGCTATCGGGTTGGCGATGCCTTTGCCCGCGATATCGGGAGCAGAACCGTGCACCGGCTCGTAGAGCGCCTTGCGCTTACCAGTCGCAGTGTCCGGTGCGCCAAGCGAGGCGGATGGTAACATGCCGAGCGAGCCGGTGAGCATCGCGGCAATATCAGACAGCATGTCGCCGAACAGATTATCAGTAACGATGACATCAAACTGCTTAGGCCAACGCACCAGCTGCATACCGCCGCTGTCTGCCAGCATATGATCCAAGACTACATCAGAATACTTTGCCTTATGCGTGGCGTTCACCACTTCGCTCCACAAAACGCCGGACTTCATGACATTGCGCTTATCCATCGAGCAGACTTTATTGCCGCGTGTGCGGGCGAGATCAAACGCCACCGAAGCGATGCGCTCGATTTCGTAGGTCTCATAGACTTGCGTATCAATGCCGCGCTTTTGGCCGTTGCCAAGGTCGATGATTTCTTTCGGCTCGCCAAAGTAAACGCCGCCGGTAAGCTCGCGCACGATGAGGATGTCCAAGCCCTCAACCACTTCAGGCTTAAGTGAGGAGGCGGCTGCAAGTGCCTGATAGCAGATGGCGGGGCGCAAATTGGCGAAAAGTTTCATGTCCTTGCGAAGACGGAGCAGGCCGGCTTCCGGGCGCACTTCATAAGGCACAGCATCCCACTTCGGCCCGCCAACCGCGCCGAACAACACAGCATCTGCCGCCATGGCCTTTGCCATATCGCCTTCGGAGATCGCCGCGCCATAAGCATCAAATGCAGAGCCGCCAACCAGACCTTCATCGAGCACAAAACCCGAGTTCATCGCCTCGTTCATGTAGGCAATGATGTGGCGAACCTGACCCATAGCCTCAGGGCCAATGCCGTCACCTGGCAGAAGGAAGAGATTGCGAACGGTCATGATAAATATCCTGTGAGGCAAACAATTAGATTATGGGTTCATTATTGCGTGAAACCCATTTTTGCAACAAGGTAAGTTAGGGTCTGGACCTGTTAATTTTGGCGAAATGGTCGAGGTGATTTTTGGTGAGTGCCAAGTGTCAAGGCACTGGAGCGAAGGAGCAGGAAATGCGGGCATTTTCAATGCCTTTGCGACAACGTAGTCACCGGAAAGCACCCGATTTTGGTACTGACAGGCAACTGGCTTCACTCTGCGGCGTCAAACAGTTTAAACGGGCCTTAAGCCCGCCCTGCACTGTTTTCCTTGCATAGTTTCTTCATTTGCCTGCCGTTTCATCAAAATTAACAGGCCCGGACCCTAGGGGATTATGGCGCTTCGGTAGGCTTCCAATCTTTAGCCGCTTTTTGGAATGGCTCGGGCCATTTGTCTAAATCCTCGGGCCAATATTGGTTCTCAGTCTCGTTGAGCTGCTTGCCTGCATAGATGGTGCGGGTGACTAAATCCACGGCAAAAAACGAATCCGCGCCGCCGCAATTATGCGCCTGACAGCCCTGGGTGATGATAGATTTGCCATCGACTATTTCCGGCGGACCGGCAACATCCAGCCCGATGATAACATCGTCAAACCGGTCGCCGAGCACTTCTTTGGCAGTTTTGTAAACATCCGTATTGTCGAATAAAGTATAGGGATGGTCGATTGCTTTGGCATTCAGTGTTGCCCAACTGGTATCGGGCGTCGGCAGGAACGTCAGCGCACCGGTTTGTGTAAGGCCTTTTTCAGGCGTCCAGTTTTGCACAATCGCTGTTTGGCCGGGGCGCAAATAGGGCACGAATTGGATTTCATGGGCCGCAACAGCCGCATCCGGCGCGCCGCCGCATTCATCGCCGACTTTAACAGTTTTCACGTCTGCTTTGTCATCCGTCCGTGTAACAATGAGCGTGCTGAGGCCGCACGCACTACCGCCATCACCGCCGGACAGTAGTGCCACATCCGTTTCGTCAATTTTCACGATGCGATCAAAAGTGACATAATAATTATGGTAGATTTCCTTGCCATCGAAGGTGACGGAAACCTCGTCGTCAGCGTTGCGGGTGAACGCAAACTCACCACCATGAAATTTTACCGGTGCGGGCAGGTCTCCTTGGGCGAAAGATGCTGTTGATATCAGCAGTGCAAGCATAGTGGCGGATGTGCGTAACATGGCGTCCTCGGTTAGCTATTTTACAAGAGCCTAACCGTGGTTTGAACTGACTGCCAGTAAATTTTAACTATGCTTAACAAGGTGCCGCAGTAAACGGCGCACCAGCGGCGCAACGAAGAGCACTGTCGGGAAGGCGAACATCCACGATGTCAGCCATGACTTCATCCAGAGCATCATAAAGCCGGTTGTGCCCAAACCAACGCCCATCGAATTGGCGATGAATGAGACGAAAAATGACATTAACGCTGACAGAAAAAAGCCAAAAGCAATTGCTTCAAAGCGTTTTGGAATGAATGGTGACAATGCCTTAAGCCCCGGTTCTCACGCCCAAGGACGGTTGATTGCGGCCCGCTTTTCATAAGCGTCAATCATCGGCGCTCGCTCCATAGTGAGTCCAATGTCATCAAGGCCGTTTAGCAGGCAATGACGCTTGAATTCGTCCAAGTCGAACTTAATGACACCGCCGTCCGGCCCGCGAATTTCCAGGGCTTCCAAGTCTATCGAGAGCGTTGCGTTGGAGCCACGCGAGGCGTCGTCCATCAGCTTGTCTAGGTCTTCCTGGCCAACGGTGATTGGCAGGATACCGTTTTTGAAGCTGTTATTGTAGAAAATATCCGCAAATGAAGTGGAGATGATGCAGCGGATGCCGAAATCGAGCAAAGCCCACGGCGCGTGTTCGCGCGATGAACCACAGCCAAAATTGTCACCTGCCACCAGAATTTCCGCCTTGCGGTAAGCTGGCTTGTTCAGCACAAAATCAGGGTTTTCGCTCCCATCCTCATAGTAGCGCATTTCGGCAAACAAACCGACGCCCAGACCCGTGCGCTTGATCGTCTTTAGATAATCCTTTGGGATAATCATATCTGTATCTATGTTGACGATTGGCAACGGAGCGGCAACGCCGGTGAGTTTGGTGAATTTTTGCATGGGTCTATCTCTGGTCAGGTTAGCGACTTATTAGTGAGGCTTTACAAGAGATTTGACCGGGAAGCAAAGGAACTTGTGGTCTTCATGAGAATTGGACCGGACAGTCGTCCCGAGAGAAGTAACATTGCTAACACGGCACTGGGCATGGCTTGCCTCGCAACGCGGAAGGTGCTTCAGTTGCTTTGCGGCGCTTGGTTGAAGAGGCACGTAAGGCGCAGGGTGATAACCCTGATCCAAAGGAATGTCAGGAAGCCGCCTATCGCTTTATGATGGCCATGGCCGGAACCCAGACGCATCTTGAGGAAGCACAACGGGCCTTGTTTGCCAATGACCAACAGAAATTTGAGACACTCACACAAGATTGGCCACATAACATTCGCGCATTTGCGTTAAGGCTGGCGTTTGGCGATCAGATTACGTTAAGTTCGACAAACGGCTTTCCCGCCGCGATACGCTCAAAGTTGAATGGCGAGCAATCGATGGTCAGGTAGCGCCCATGAATGATAAGTTCGGCAATAGCGCGTCCCGCAGTCGGGGCCTGCTGCACACCGTGGCCGGAAAAGCCGGTGATGAAGAACAGATTGTCAATGCTTGGATGGACGCCAATCACTGCGTTTTGGTCAAAAGTGTTGTAATCATAATGGCCAACCCACGCACCGTCTTGCTTGATCGCCTCAAAGGCGGGAATGCGGGCGGCGAGCGCTGGCCAGACATGCTCTTCAAACATGTTCCAGTCCGGCTCCCAATCATCGTCACCAGCGCAGCGGTCATCATGTTCCGGCGGGTCGAAGCTGGTGATGTAACGGTCGCCCTCAGGGCGCACCCATACGCCATTAGGATCAACCGTAAGCGGCATATCGTGGAATTGCTGCTCGCATTTGAAAATAAACACTGTGCGTTTACGTGGTTCGACGGGGAGATCAACGCCCGCCATTTTGGCTACCTCGCCGGATTGCGCACCGCTGGCGATGACAATTTTGTCCGCGCCTAACTTTGTGCCATCGCCCAATGTCACGCCAGACAAGTGATCGCCTTGGCGCTCGATTGCGGCAACGGATTGATTTATAAAAGTAACACCCTGCGCACGGGCGTCATTGCGCATGAAAGTCGCCAAGCCTTGCGCATCAAACCAGCCTTCGTTGGCCGTGCCAAAGACGCCCGCCATTGCGCCTTCTGTGTCAATCCACGGGAAGCGGGCCTTGATTTGCTCCGGCGTTTCTAAAACGAGGCTGGAACCTTCGCTTATCTGCGTGGCAAAGTTAGATTTGAGCGTGGCAAGGCCTGTTTCTGAGGCCAGCATCAAATAGCCGTTTTCTTTGAAATGGATTTCAGCCCGGCATTCAGCATTCAGCTTGCGGATAAGCGCCAGCGTCGCCATGCTGAGGCGGATATTTGCCGCTTGGCTGAATTGCTGGCGAATGCCTGCGGCGGAAAGCGACGTAGCGGCTCGGGTGTAGTTTTTATCACGCTCAATTATGGCAATAGAGCCTGCAAACCCCATTTCCTTCAAATACCAAGCCGTACCGCTGCCGGAAATCGCGCCCCCAATGATGATAATGTCAAAATGTTGCATCAAAAATCCGCTCTTTATGCGTTCTGTGTCACAAATTCAGGCCTTGCACTTGTGATTTTTTATCATGTTATCCATTCCCGAACGACGACATTATCCGGCAAGCGGCAACGTCAATAAAAATTTCGCACCGCCATCACTTGGTACAAATGTAATCGTGGCGCCGTGAGCCCCAAGCATAGCTTTCACAATGCCTAACCCGACGCCGGTGCCACCGGCATCCCGCCGTGCGGTGAAAAACGGATCAAAGATTTTTGGCGCATTGCCCGCAAAAATGCCTGTGCCATTGTCAGCAATTATAACCCGAGCCATCATCCCGTCGCGGCTAACCTCAATTGAAACGCTGGTTGCACCATGATGTGCTGCATTGTCCGTGAGATTGGCCATTATGATACCGAAGTTTTGCATCGAGATCGCGAACGGCAGACTCTCTGCGCCCGTAACAACAATCTTCATACCGCGATGATTATTCATCCCGGCAAGCGATTGACTAAACGTCGTCACGCCAATTTGCGGCTTGAGGCTCGATAGAGGGCCAGATCCAAAAGCTGCCTGACGAGTAGATTGAGGCGGCTGGTATCACTGATAATATTATTCAAAAATTTCTCGCGCTGCGCCTCACTCATGTCCGAATCGCGCAGCAGTTCCGCCGCGCCTTGGATTGCGGTCAGCGGTGACTTTAGTTCATGCGATACATGGGTTGCGAATGTGGAAACCTCGTCTGAGCGGTCGCGCAAATCATGAAACTTTAGATTTTGAAATTTCGGATTTTGCGGGTCTGGCGGATTGATGGTTCCGGCAAGGGTCATGGGTTTTGCTTTCATGCTTCTGGGTCAATTCACGTGAGACATCGCCGGGAGCGCTTGCGGGCTGGAGTACAGGCGCAGCACCGGCCGTAAACCGCCAGCCTTCGTTGACGATGCTTGTTGGAAGGCTACGGTGTTTGGTTTGGGCTGTGTGTTTCATGACGCCAGCAATAGCAGTGGCATTTGCAAACCATGGGGCGGGTCTGATGACTTGTACCGCAGCTTTCATGCAGAATTTGTGCAAACAGCACCAACGTTATTACTTGAGGTTGGTGACCAGAAAACTTTCAATAGCGGCACTTATTCCACCTTGATTATGACCTATGTCGCGGTTGATATCCCTGTGTTTATACGTCGAGTCGTTGAAGACAGTTACAGAAACACCCACAGCCATAAGCTTTTGCGCAAAATCAAGCGACAAATCTTGGCTGTATTCCATGCTGGAGTAGGCCACCAAAATTGGGGGCACCGGGTGCTGACCCACAAAAGTTACCGGTGAGAGCTTGGACCAGCTTGAGGAGCTAAACGCGAGCGCATAATGAAAGGGTAACGTTCCGCCACGAGCGGCAGCAAACTTGGCGATGTCATACATTTGAATATCGTTGCAAATTAGGCCTGCAAGGCCGGGCAACCTGCCGGAAAGCGTCGCGAGGGCCAAAAGATGGCAACCGGCTGAATGACCCATTGCAACTATATTCAACGGATCGCCACCATATTTTGAGATGTTGAATTTCAACCAATTGTATGCTGCAACGATATCATCAACTTGACGGCCGGGTTTTACAAACGGGAATAACCTGTAATCCAGTGATACAAATAAATAGCCCGATTTTTCAAAGAACTCAGGCTTAAAATCGACGTCTCTTCGAGACCCTGTCTGCCATGCGCCACCGTGTACAAAAAGCATGACGGGTCGCTGTGAGTTTGATTTAGCCGGATAAATATCCAGTTCAGCCGGGCCGTAGTCAATTGTCAGATATTTATTGCTTGCGGCAACTGTTGGTGATGCCGTTAGAACAAAGCTGCTTCCAAGAATAAAATCCCGCCGGTTTAGTGAATACATTTTCTACTCATGCCGCAACCTCATCCATCAGGAATGATTCTACTGCAGACGCAGGCACATCCTTGGCGATGAACGACTGACCGATACCGCGCGTAAGGATAAACGTTAACGCTCCGCGTGAGACTTTTTTATCTTGGCCAATAAATTTCATCAACGTTGTCGCATCGGGCGCGCCACCCGGTATATCAGATATTTTTGTTGGCAGGCCGACTGCCTTAAAATGCGTTTCAACTCGACATGCATCATCGGGACTGGCCAAATTCATCCGCGCGGAAAAGCGATGGGCAAGCGCAATGCCGATCGCAACGCCCTCACCATGAACCAGCTTGGCGCTGTCATATTGTGCAAAACCCTCTAAGGCGTGGCCGAATGTATGGCCTAAATTTAGCAACGCGCGGTCGCCGGTCTCGTGCTCATCACGGGCAACCACTTCGGCCTTGGAACGGCAAGACCGCGCAATAGCCTCAATGCGCGCAGGACCGCCTGCAAATATACCTTGCCAATTTTTCTCAAGCCAACTGAAAAAATCAGGCTGGTCGATCAATCCGTATTTAGCAACTTCGGCATAGCCCGCGCGAAATTCCCGCCGGGAAAGAGTGTCCAGCACACTACTGTCAGCCAGCACCAATTGCGGCTGGTAAAAGGCACCAACGAGGTTCTTGCCTTCCGGCGTATTAATCCCGGTTTTGCCACCAACGGAGGAATCCACCTGCGCCAATAGGCTCGTTGGGATTTGCACAAAGGGCATTCCGCGCCGCACAATGCTAGCGGCAAAGCCTGTCAGATCACCCACTACACCGCCGCCAAATGCGATGACGACATCGCGGCGTTCCAACTTGGCTTTGAGCAAATCGCGCACGACGGTTTCAAGCACGGTAAAGCACTTTGATTTTTCACCTGCTGGAACGACAACGCACACGCTTTCAATACCGCTGGAATTAAGCGACGCAGTCAGTTTTTCCAAATGTAGGGTTGCGACGTTTTCGTCCGTTACTACCGCCGCACGACACCCCGGTATTCGGGATGAAATTTCAACACCAGCCCGCTCTATTAAACCATTACCGATCAAAATATCATAAGAGCGATCAGCAAGCACGACAGGAACAGTGATTGTTTCTAACATATTACTGTCCACCATTAAGATAAACGATTAGGCACCGTGCTGACCATCTGCTGCAACATAGGCAATGCGCAGCATATTGGTTGAGCCAGGTGTCCCGAACGGGATACCTGCTGAGATAATCAGGCGGTCGCCAGCCTTGGAGAAGCCCTCGGTAAACGCGATGCGGCAGGCGCGGTTGACCATGTCATCAAGGTCGGTCGCATCTTCTGTGACCACGCAATGCAAGCCCCAAACAATGGCGAGACGCCGCGCGGTGTTGACCTTTGGTGTCAGCGTAATCATCGGGATTTGCGGACGCTCGCGGGCGGCGCGAAGGCCTGTCGTGCCGGAACCTGTATAGGTAATCATGGCCGATAGTTTCAGCGTTTCAGCGATCTGGCGGGCAGCGGCGGAAATGGCATCCGCAGCGGTCGCGTCCGGCTGGGCGCGCTGGGCGTGGATGATGTTGTCATAGTAAGGATCGCTTTCGACCTTCTGCGCAACACGGGCCATGGTGGCAACAGCTTCGACGGGATACGCACCGGAGGCGGATTCGGCTGACAGCATCACTGCATCCGCGCCTTCAAACACGGCAGTAGCGACGTCTGAGACTTCCGCGCGGGTTGGCACGGGCGCGGTAATCATGGATTCCATCATCTGCGTGGCGATAACCACAATCTTGCCGGCCTTGCGGGCGGCACGGGTGATTTGCTTTTGAATACCCGGGACTGATTCCAGCGGCATTTCCACGCCAAGGTCGCCGCGTGCAACCATGACAGCATCCGACAGTTCAAGAATTTCTGCCAGACGCACAACGGCCTGCGGTTTTTCAATTTTGGACATGATGCCAACGCGGCCACGGGCTATTTTGCGCACTTCGGCGACATCTTCAGGACGCTGCACGAAGGAAAGCGCAACCCAATCAACATCAGCAGCCAGCGCTGCATCCAAATCGGCGTAGTCTTTCGCGGTCAACGCGCCAACCGGCAGCGTGGTATCCGGCAGGCTGACGCCTTTTTTGTCAGAGATTGAAGTCCCGGCCACAACGCGGCAGCGGATGGATTTGCCATCGCTGGCCTCGGCGATGAGTTCCAACTTGCCATCATCAATGAGCAGGCGGTGGCCCGGCTCAACGGCGCTCAAAATTTCAGGATGCGGCAGGAACACGCGGGTTTTATCGCCAAGTTCCGGATTATCATCCAGCGTGAATATGCCGCCGGCTTCGAGTGTGACCTTGGTGTCTGTAAATTTACCGACGCGCAACTTCGGGCCTTGCAAATCCGCTAGAATGCCGATCGGGCGGCCAACTGCAACTTCGACATTGCGGATTTTGGCGACCAGATCGCGCAGCATATCATGGCTGGAATGGCTCATATTGATGCGGAACACATCAGCGCCGGCCTCGAACAATTTGCGGATCATATCCTCAGTATTTGAGGCGGGTCCGAGCGTGGCGAGGATTTTGACTTTGCGGGTGCGTCTCATAAAATAATTCTCAATTCTGAAATTTAAGGATTGGGCGCTGCGGGAGCGACAGCGCCGGAAGTTGGCGTGGTTGGCGCGCCCGGCGCGCCGGTTGCAGGTTCATCAGTCAGCTGGACCATCCAGCTGGACTGTTCGCCCGTATCATATTCTTGAAATCCGGAACGTTGAAAACCGCGCGCAAAGCAGTCGTTGATACCGGCGACTTTAAACTCTTTTTCAGCAACGCACATATTAACCGGGCCTTCCCAGCGCCCACCGCGCTCTGCATCTTCGGCATAAAGATAGTAATAGCGCGAGGAAAGCGGACCTTCGATGAGGGTTTTGCAGGATGAGGCATCAATGTGCCACCAGCCTTCAGTGGTCCAGCCGGTTTTGACACGATAGCCAATTGATACGCCAATAAGGCTCTGTGTGGCGTTACAAACGCGAAAATCAGCGTTTGCGGGCGTGGAACTGAACAAAAACAACGAAAACACGCCTGCCAGTACAGGGTAGAGCGTTCGGAGCTTCAACCCCAAAACCCGTCTATCCATGAATTGCCCTTCCGCACCAGTTTCACCCGCTTTGCGAGGCCTCTTTTGTTGGAGAACGTGACAGATGTCAACGAGCGATTTAATCGATTTGAATTGGAATAGTCTTAGTGAATTAACAGCAAACTCTTGAAACAGGTTGCGCCGCTGCGTGCCCCATGGGACAAGAATTGTCACTCTGCTTATGTTTGGATTTGGCATTTCTTATGGCACCATTTCAACCTGTTGAAATCCTCACCGGCACTGCTTCGCTTGGTCTTTTGTTGATCGCCGACCATGCCATGCGCCACCTGCCGGAAGAGTATGGCAGATTAGGTCTGCCAATCCAAGAATTCGAACGGCATATTGCCTTTGATATCGGTGTGGAAAGTCTGACGCGCCAGCTTTCTTTGCTTATGAATGCACCAGCAGTGATGGCGCGGTTTTCGCGACTGCTGATTGACCCCAATCGCGGCGAAGATGATCCGACTTTGATCCGGCAGCTTTATGACGGGGCGGTGATTTCAGGAAACTATCCGCTGGCAAGTGAGGAACGGGAATTGCGGTTGCAATGTTATTTCCGCCCGTTCCGGCAGGCTGTGCTTGATGAAGCTGCGGTTTGCGATAAGGCTTGCGGCGGGGCTTGTGTGATTATCTCCATCCACTCCTTCACGCCGGTGATGGCAGGGCGGGCACGGCCGTGGCACATCGGACTGCTTTGGGACAAGGATGACCGCGTGCTGAAGCCGCTTTTGGCGGAGCTCAATACTGAAGGCGGCATTATGGTTGGCGATAATGAGCCTTATGACGGGGCGCTGAGGGGCGACACTTTGCATGAACTGGGCACAAAGCTCGGCCGCGCCCATGTGCTGATTGAAATCCGGCAGGATTTAATTAGCGACGATGATGGTGCGCGTGAGTGGGCGCAGCGGCTTGCGCCATTGTTGCTGGCGCTTAATCGCGATCCCGCCCTGCACACTTTCCGTCACTTTGGCTCAAGAACCGATTGACCTTCCGCGCCCCATGGGGCAACCAAGCGCCTGAAATTTGAAAGATGGCCGCGACTCGCAGCCCTGATATATATGAGGACAATATGGCCGAAGACATTGCAGAGACCGCCCAAACTGTTGCCGCCGGCCAGCTTCGCGCCTTCATCGAGCGCATTGAGCGCTTGGAGGAAGACAAGAAGAACATCGCTGAAGACATAAAAGAAGTTTACGCCGAGCTGAAAGGCACCGGCTTTGATACCAAAGCCGTGCGCACGATTATCAGGCTTCGTAAGCAAGATAAGGCGGAGCGCGAAGAGGCGGAATCTATTTTGGACCTGTACATGACAGCGCTGGGGATGGAATAGGGTGGGAGCGGCTGTATTTCGGTTAGCCGCTCAATCATTCTGCATTTGCCGCTGGCAATCATCGCTTCTTGCGCCTATATAAACTTTGGACGTTCTGCGCTTCCCGGCAGGCGTAACTTATACCCCGGGGCCATACTGATCCTTAGGGAGCTGTCCCTGCTTTGGCCCGTGGGCTGGAGCACACGGTGCCCACCTACATTGTAGGCACCCGGGATCAACCTCTCCACCGGAAGTGTGGATCGTCCGCTTTGGTTGACCATAATTATACTGCAATGGCCAACTGAAGCAATTTTCTCCGCTTCCGGTACTCACGTAGATTAAAGTACGCTCCGCTCCGGTTTTCGAAAATCACTCCATTTGACGCATTGCAGCGAATTCTGGACCAACCAAAGCATCCTATCTTGGTTGATTTTAAATCCCTCAAAAAATCACTCCGTTTTGAAACGCTTAAACGGCGTGATGCTTTGTCTCTGGACTATATCATTGATGGCAGTCTCAAGATCGCCGATGTAGGCGGAGCGCTGGCTGTGTTGCCGGGCGAAATTGTCTCCGGCTTTCTGCCTATCCGCACTGAGGTGGATTTACGGCCTTTGATGGCGATCTTTGCGGCCAAAGGCGCGCGGCTTTGTGTTCCCGCCATCATCGACAAAGATACCATCGTGTTTCGCGAGTTGGTGCGCGGGGCGGCGATGATTGATATGGGGTTCGGCACGGTTGGACCCGGACCGGAAGCGGCAATACTGGACCCGACTTTGATGCTGATGCCGCTGGCGGCATTTGACAGGGCGGGCAACCGCATCGGCTACGGTGCAGGCTATTATGATCGCGCGATTGCACGGCTGCGCGACAACGGCATACAGCCACGGCTTATTGGCATCGCGTTTGATTGCCAGCAAGTGGACGCTGTGCCGTTTGAACCGCATGACGTCCCGCTGGATGCGATTTTGACGGAAAGCGGGTTGCGCAGGTTTAGCGCTTGTGGCTAAAGCCAATTATGCGCTTTTTATTTCTCGGTGATATGGTTGGCCGCTCGGGTCGCACGGCAGTTTGGAAACGGCTTCCCGGGCTGATTTCTGACTATAAGCTGGATTTTGTGGTGGTGAATGGCGAAAACGCGGCGGGCGGGTTTGGTATTACAGAAGATATTTACCTGCAAACTATTGGTGCGGGCGCGGATGTTGTGACCACCGGCAACCACGTGTGGGACCAGCGCGAGGCATTAGAGTTTGCCCCCCGCCATGAGCGCTTTTTGCGGCCGGCGAATTATCCTCTTGGAACAGCGGGGCGCGGTTCGGGGCTTTATATGGCCAAGAACGGCGCACGGGTGTTGGTGGCCAATATTATGGGCCGCGTGTTTATGAACCCGGATTTGGACGATCCGTTTGTGTGCGGCGCGCGCATTCTGGAAGCCTGTCCGCTCGGCGAACAGGCCGACGCCGTGATTTTTGATTTCCACGCCGAAGCGACTTCCGAGAAAATGTGCTTCGGCCACTATGTTGATGGCAAGGCCAGTCTTGTGGTTGGCACGCATACGCACCAGCCAACGGCCGATCATCAGATTTTGAACTATGGCACGGGCTATATGTCCGACAGTGGTATGTGCGGCGATTATGACTCTTCGCTGGGCATGGAAAAGGAGGAGCCGCTCAACCGGTTTCTTTCTAAAGTGCCAAAAGGCCGCTTTGAAGCCGCGCAAGGCGAGGCAACGCTCTGCGGCATCGGGCTGGAAATTTCCGACCGCACAGGCCTGTGCGAAAAAATTGCTCCGCTGCGGCTCGGGCCACGGCTGGAAGAGACAGTGCCAAGCTGGTGGAAGTAATTGCTTGAAACCTATTTTGCCGTACCCATATCCAGAACAACAATAATTGGGGACGACTATGACTATGTTTGCTTTTCTTGCCGATCCGAGTGCCTATGTTGCGCTGGCAACCCTTGTTGTGATGGAAGTCGTTCTCGGCATCGACAATCTGATTTTCATTTCTATCCTCACAAATAAATTACCGAAAGAACAGCAGAAGCGGGCGCGGCGCATTGGCATCTCAGCGGCGTTATTGCTGCGGCTCGGTCTTTTATCCACGATCGCCATCATCGTAACGCTGACTGAACCTGTGCTCACACTGTTCAACCATGCGTTTTCCTGGCGTGATATGATTTTGATTGCGGGCGGCCTGTTTCTTCTCTGGAAGGCAACGAAGGAAATTCATCACTCAACGGATGCCGCTCATCCAGAAGGGGATTTCCTCACCGGCGCGGTGACAATGTCGATGGGAGCGGCGATTTTTCAGATCCTTTTGTTGGACTTGGTGTTCTCCATTGACTCGATTATTACAGCTGTCGGTATGACTGATGAGATCGGTATCATGGTGATTGCGGTTGTCACCGCTGTTGCCGTGATGATGTTGGCTGCGGAGCCTTTGTCGAAGTTTATCGAAGCCAATCCAACCATCGTGATGCTGGCGCTGGGGTTCCTCTTGATGATTGGTGCGACATTGATTGCGGAAGGCTTTGGTGTCCACGTCGAAAAGGGTTACATCTATGCGGCTATGGCGTTTTCGGCATTCGTCGAATTGCTCAACATAGTTTCACGCAATCGCAACGCCAGGAAGCGGGCGGCGCTTAAAGGATAGATTTGAAAGCTGCGCTGACATTGATCGGCTCGTTGTTTGCAGCGGGCCAATCATTATGCCGCTGAGTTTGAAAATCTCCGCATCACCATCACACCCGCCAGTGCCAACGCGGCAAAGCCTGCGCCCGCGATAAATGTGGCTTGCGGTCCAAGCCTATCCCATAGAGCACCTGCTACAACGCTGGCGGCGAGCAGGGCTAATCCGGTGCACAAGTTATAAAAGCCAAACGCCGTGCCGCGCAGGTTTTCCGGGGCGTGGTCGGCTACCAAGGTGGACAGTATGCCTTGGGTGAAACCCATGTGCAGACCCCAAAGCACGATGCCGATGGAGATTCCCGTGAGTGTATTGGCGAGGCCAAGCACCAAATCTGCCACTATCAATATGGCCATGCCGAAGATCAAAATAGTGGTGCGGCTCATTTTGTCAGACAAGACCCCGACGGGATAAGACGACAGGGCATAAGCGATATTCATGATGACAAGCACTGCCGGAATGAGCATTAGCGGCAGGCCAGCAGCTTGGGCGCGAAGGATGAGGAATGCCTCGCTGAAACGGGCAAGGGTAAAGACACTGGCGAGCATTGTAATCATCCAGTAGTCCCTACCGAGCAGTTTAATGGCAGATAGCGACAGCGGAATTTTGGCATCTTTAAGCGGCGCAATTTGTGGCGGTTCACTGACGGCGAACATCATGAGGCCAAGGGCGACGAACGCCGGGATTACGGCCACCCAAAAAGTGAATTTGAAATCATTGGCGCTCCACCACATGAGAAGTATGGCGATTAACGGCCCGAGGAACGCGCCGATGGTATCCAGCGATTGGCGCAGACCGAAGCTGGCGCCGCGCAAATCCGGCGGGGCAATATCGGCTACCAAAGCGTCACGAGGGGCACCGCGAATGCCTTTGCCGACACGGTCCATGAACCGCGCTGCGATGACCCAGCCTAACGAAGTGGCCATTGGAAACACCGGCTTCGTAAATGCCGCCAAACCATAGCCGATGACAGCCAGCAGTTTGCGCTTGCCCAGCCAATCGGACAATGCGCCGGAGAACAACTTGGTAATGCTGGCGGTTGCTTCTGCGATGCCCTCAATAAAACCTACCGACAGGGCGGAAGCGCCAAGCACTGTGGTAAGATAAACCGGCAGCAGTGCGTGAATCATTTCTGACGAAATATCCATGAACATGGAAACAAAGCCGATGGCCCAAATGGAACGGGGGATGCGGGAAAGGCCGGAGGCTTTGGGCATATTATCTAAATCAACTTCACTTTCACGCTGCTGGACGCGCAGCAATCAACAAATTTCTTGTCCAAAGTGCAGAGTGTAGCTCCTGCCTTCGAGACGATGGCGAGATGAAGCGCATCTCCGGCGCGTAGCCCGTGGAGCGTATCGGTGAACTGTGCGGCTGCATCGAAATGGCTGTTGCCAACCTCGAGCAATTTGAATTTAGCCGCCTTCATTGTTGCAAAGGCGCGCAGCGCATCGGCGCGGTAGGCTGCCGTGATTTCTTTGGTGCGTATTTTCATGGCCAATGCGGAGGAAAGTTCGGTAACGACCCACGGGCTGATCGCCAACGCATCCTTATCTTGCGCGGAAAGCCATACTTGAATGCGCGTCGTATCCGCTCCGTTGATCAAGGTTGCAACAAAAATTGACATATCCATATAGAGCATCAGTAGCGGTCGCTATCGCGCAGGTTACGCATGAATTCACCTGCACCGGTTTTTTGTAGCGGCATGGAATTTGTCAATGCTTGCAGCGCTCCAAGTTCGATACGTTTACGCAGCTCTTTGATGCTGGAAATCTTGGCGACTTGCTTGCCCCGCTTGGTAATAATAGCGCTCTCGCCGTCCTCAACACGCTCAATCAGTTCGCTCAAACGGGCTTTGGCTTCTGCCAGATTTGCGTCCATTATATTGTCTTTATGACCAACTGAATAGTCTGTTAACACTATTTTGAGCGAGTTTCAACGGGACTGAATTACAGTCTCGTCAATTTACGGCGTATGAAATAGCATACGCTTCCGGGCAAGTTCGCCACGAGGGCCGTTCATGTATCGCGCAGTGTTGCTTCTATCGATTGTTGTGCTGGCATTACCTGCCAGCGCCAAAGACCAGCGCTTTTCGCCGGAGCGTAATGGCACAATTTCCTTTGCCACAGCTAAGAGCAATATTAGCTGCGTCTTTATTCCGAAGGGCGGCACTGATGGTTATGACCCAATCGGCGGCGGGCCGGAATTGCAGTGCGACCGTGTCGGTCCGGGCTATGTAAGGCTGGTTCTGCACAAGACCGGCCGGGCCAAAAAGGTCGTAAATCCGTTGGGGCCGATTTCGAGTGGCAAAAGCAATCACTTGGTCTTTTCGGCAGAGGTTGGTGATGTTGAGCGCAATGGCTTTAGAATGGCGACGCATTCGGTCAATGTGCTGAATATTGGTGAGAAGTGGAAAAAGGGGCCTTTTGTTTGCAAGTCCGAAACCAAAGGCCTGACTTGCACAAGGGACAGCCACCATTTTTTCATTGGCACGAGCCTGAAGTAGCGCAATATGGTAATCTACTTGGTGGATTGGCTAGACGGCCAAACGCAATTTGCCTATAGACAACCCAAGTAAATCTTGCATTTCAGGAGCCGCCATGGCTGGCCATTCACAATTTAAGAACATCATGCACCGTAAGGGCCGCCAGGACGCTGTGCGCTCGAAAATGTTTTCCAAACTAGGCCGCGAATTGACGGTTGCCGCCAAGATGGGCGTGCCGGACCCGGATATGAATCCACGCTTGCGCCTTGCCATTCAGGCGGCAAAAGCAGTTTCAATGCCAAAGGATAACATTGCACGCGCGATCAACAAAGCAACTGCGGCAGATACCGAAAGCTACGACGAAGTGCGCTATGAGGGCTATGGTCCGGGCGGTGTTGCAGTTATCGTGGAAGCGTTGACGGATAATCGCAACCGCACGGCGTCCAACGTTCGCGCCGCCTTCACCAAGGCTGGCGGGGCGCTTGGCGAAACAAATTCTGTTTCATTTATGTGGGACCGAATCGGTGAAATTTACTATCCAGCGGCATCTGCCTCTGCCGACAAAGTTATGGACGCGGCTATTGAAGCTGGTGCGGATGATGTGGTTTCTGACGACGAAGGCCATACGATTTATTGCTCGTTTGCCGGTCTCAACGAAGTGTCCAAGGCGCTGGAAGCGACGCTCGGCGAATCTGAATCGGCCAAGTTCATCTGGAAGCCACAGACAAATATTCCGGTCGATGAAGACCGCGCCAACTCATTGATGAAAATGGTTGGTGTGCTTGAAGATGATGATGATGTACAAAATGTCTACGTCAACTTTGAAGTGGACGATGAGACCATGGCTAAGCTCAGTGCTTAATCAATCACCAAAGAGAATAAAATCCGCTATCATCAGACCAAGCTTTTGTCTGATGATTGGGCTATTCTCAACAAGTACACATTCGAGCTGAAACTGCGTGACGGCTCGTGGAGCGGTCAAATCCGACAGACCTATGATCGCGGTCACGCTTCGGTGATACTGCCTTATGATCCTGTGCGCGGAACCGTGCTGTTGGTAAAACAATTTCGCCTGCCGGTTTTTCTGGAAGGGCACAAACAATCGCTTATTGAGGCCTGCTCCGGGCTGCTGGACGATTTGGATCCGGAAACTTGCATCCGCAAAGAGACTGAGGAAGAGCTTGGTTACAAGCTGCGCGATGTGCATAAAATTTACGACGCTTTTATGAGTCCGGGAAGCGTTACTTAGCGGTTGTCGTTCTTCGTGGCCGCGTACTCACCGGACGATCGCATTTCCGATGGCGGCGGCAATCAGGAAGAGGGCGAGGATATCGACGTTTTGGAAATGCCGCTTTCTGAGGCTTTTGCGCTGGTGAAAAACGGCGGCATCATTGACGCTAAGACTGTGATGCTCATTCAATATGTGATGCTTGAAGGGCTTGGTTCTTAAGCTAAGTCTACTTGCAAAAAGGTGTTGGCGATAATAGCTTAATCGTAGATTTACGATGAATGAAACGAGTCGCACTTTGGACAAGCTGGTTAATGGTCTCAATCACTCCTGCCTGTGCATCGTCTTGCGACCAGGAGAAATCGGCGCATCATTTGCGGATTCCACCGATGGCATCCTGACGGCCGATTTAGAACAATCGCACCCGCACTTATTTGCTCAAACGCCGGTCTATATTTCCGATCTGGACTTGGCAGCGATGCTTTCGTTCGCAAAGTTGATGGAGCAGGTGACGGTGTTACCCGGCTGGCAGGGTACGGATCAGGCTCCCCAACCGGCGAGGATTCACGGTGCTTTCATGGGATATGACTTTCATATGACCGGTGATGGTCCAAAGCTCATAGAGATCAACACAAACGCAGGAGGCGCGTTTCTCAATATATTTGCGGCCAAGCAGTTTCGGGCCTGTTGCGATATGCTGGACATGTCAAAGTTTATTCAACCGTCTGACGCGGAGCAGCGGATAGCGCATATGTTTGTGGCCGAATGGCAGGCTGCGGGACGTGCGGGTAAGCCCGGCCTGATCGCAATTGTTGATAGTGCGCCAAAAGAGCAGTTCCTCTATCCTGAGTTTCTGCTGGCCCAAAAACTGTTTAATAATCATGACCTTAAGACTATTATTGCTGCACCTGAGGAACTGGTTTTGGAAGACGGCAGGCTGTATCATGAAGGAGCGCTGGTAGATCTAATTTATAACCGGCTGACTGATTTTTATCTTTCTGACCACGCAAATATCAAAAATGCGTGGCAAGCAAATGGAGTTGTGCTGACGCCTGATCCGCAAATTTACAGCCGGTTTGCAGATAAGCGCAATTTGATAAAACTATCAGACAGTGATTTTTTGACCGCTATTGGCGTTGCTGCGGATGATGTGGCTTTGATAAAAAGTGTTGTCCCGAACACTATATTGGTTACTGACAGCAATGCCGATGCGCTTTGGGCGGGGCGCAAGAATCTTTATTTTAAGCCGGTGTCGGGCTTTGGCAGCAAGGCTGTTTACAAAGGCGATAAGCTTACCAAGAAAACTTGGAATTGGATTTTGTCACAAAACTACGTGGCGCAAGATTTGGCCAGTCCCTCGCACCGCCTCGTTGAGGCTGATGGCGCTGCGGCTTTACAAAAATTCGATGTGCGGCTCTATACATATAGAGGTGACTTACTCGCGGCGGCCGCGAGGCTGTACGACGGACAGACAACAAACTTTCGAACGCCGGGCGGAGGCTTTGCACCGCTTACCACACTGTAAGTCTTTGTTTCTGTTGTATTATTCTCAAGCGCTTGATAGTTCATCAAACTTGAAAATGCTCCGGCAATAAAAAAACCGGCATCGCTGCCGGTTCTCAAATTCTTAGTAATCACATTGGCTACCGGCGATGTCTTACATACCAAGACCTTCGAAACGCTTCTTGAACTTGGCAACGCGGCCGCCGCGATCCAGCAAATGCTGGTTGCCACCGGTCCATGCCGGGTGCGTGGAAGGGTCGATATCGAGGTTCATCGTATCGCCTTCTTTGCCCCATGTGGAGCGGGTCATAAAGGATGTACCATTGGTCAAAACGATTTTGATTTCGTGGTAGTCCGGGTGAATCTTATCCTTCATGGCATTCTGTCCTGTTCTTGTTACGCCATGCCAGCCGTATTCAAACGTTGTGCGCGGCGCGAATTATTGCGAATATTCAAAGGCTTTGGCTTAATTTGCCACATGGCTTTAAAAAGGGTCGGCGTGCGTATACATCAGCACCGGAATGATAACAAGAGTGGGTGATTGAGATTCGAGCCCGCATGAAGGCTATTTTTATGAGTGACGATGCCGCGACCAAGCCCTCCAAAACGCTTAAGCCGCTTTCAAAGCTCTTTCCCTATTTGCTGCGTTATAAGGGCCAAGTGGCGGCGGCGCTGTTCTTTTTGGCTCTTGCCGCAGTGACGATGCTGGCCTTGCCAACGGCGGTGCGCCGGATGATTGATAAGGGGTTCAATGTCGCTGACAGCGCCTTTATCAATAGCTATTTTATCATGTTGATTGTGCTCGCTGCTATGTTGGCGCTGGCTTCTGCGGGGCGCTATTATTTCGTTATCACTATTGGTGAGCGAATAGTTGCAGACGTGCGGCGCGATGTGTTCGCCCATGTAACAACACTCTCGCCATCGTTTTTTGACCGCTCGCAATCAGGCGAAATTGTCTCGCGGCTTTCTGCTGACACCACGCAGATTAAGTCCGCCGTCGGGGCGACTGCGTCGATGGCGTTGCGCAATGCTATCCTTGGCACCGGCGCGCTGGGCATGATGATTTATACCAGCCCGAAGCTCTCAAGTCTGGTCATCGCTGCCATACCCTTAATCGTTTTGCCGCTGGTGGCCTTCGGGCGCAATGTGCGCACACGGTCCCGCCAAGCGCAGGATATGCTAGCAAATGCAACGGCTTACGCCAGTGAGTCCATCGGCGCAGTACGCACGTTACAAGCATTTACCAACGAAAATTTGGTCACGGGCAGGTTTGAAAAAGCCGTGAATTTTGCGTTTGAGGCCGCGCGGGACTCCACAAAATCGCGGGCCATTTTAACGGGATTTGCGATTTTTATGATCTTCGGCAGCGTGGTTGGGGTGCTGTGGTTCGGGGCGCAAAGCGTAATGGCGGGCACTATGTCTGCCGGAACTTTGAGCCAGTTTTTGCTCTATTCGGTGTTAGCTGCCAGCTCATTAGCGACGCTCTCGGAAGTGTGGAGCGAGCTAAGTCAGGCGGCTGGTGCGGCGGAAAGGCTAACGGAGATCCTGGCCGAAGTGCCTGATGTGCAGCCTCCAAAAAATCCGGTTACCTTGCCCAGGCCTGCGCTTGGCACAATTCAGTTTGAGGGTGTTACTTTTGCCTATCCGGGCAGGCTGGGCACCATCGTTACCAACGGGCTTTCGTTCAGCGTGAAGTCAGGCGAGACGGTGGCGATTGTCGGGCCTTCGGGTGCTGGCAAGAGCACATTGTTCTCGCTCATCATGCGGTTTTATGATCCGCAAACGGGGCGGATTTTGGTTGATGGTGTGGATGTGCGCCACGCTGATTTAGAGCCCTTGCGCCGGCGCATCGCCGTTGTGCCGCAAGATGTGACGGTTTTTGCCGCAACTGCCGCTGAGAATATCGGTTTTGGCCGTCAAGGGGCAGGCCGACAAGCCATTGAAATTGCAGCAGAAGCTGCCAGTGCTGATGTGTTTATCAAGGCGCTGGACAAGGGCTATGAAAGCGAACTTGGCGAGCGCGGGGTGACGCTATCGGGCGGGCAACGCCAGCGTATTGCGATTGCACGGGCCGTCCTGAAGGACGCGCCTATCTTGCTGTTAGACGAGGCGACCTCGGCGCTGGATGCCGAAAGCGAAACCGCCGTGCAGGCCGCTCTGGAGCGGCTGATGACGGGGCGCACCACGCTGATTATCGCGCATCGCTTGGCCACCGTGCTGAAAGCAGACCGGATTTTGGTGATGGATCAGGGCCGTATTGTCGAAGAGGGCACGCACAAAACGCTGGTCAAAAAGGGCGGCGTTTATGCCCGTCTTGCGAAGCTGCAATTTGACGCCGGTATAACCGCGCAGGCTGCTGAATAGCGGTCGGGAAACGTTCGGCGAACGCTCGCCAAGCGCACGAAGACGATACGGAAACCGGCCAGCCGCCCCGCCACACGGCCTTAGAAAATACAGCCGCCCAAAAATGTGCTCAAGCGCATTATAGCCATGATAGCCGCCGCCAAAGCACGCCGCTTGAGCCTATGGCATAGAGGCCGCGGACCGGATTGCCGCTTGCGTCCAGCGCGCGGGCCTCACCATTGCTGTGGATGCCGCCCGGAGATTTTGCGGGTCAGGATGTTCAGCCGCACGGCGATAAGCGGGCTGTTCTTGGTGTCCAGAATTTGGTGTGGCTTGGCCGTGCGGATGAGCCTGTCGCCGCGATATTTTCGTGCGCCGTGAATGGCGGTGATTTGCGCATTCTTGGAGAAAGGGGTTTGCCACCTCGCTGTCCCGCGCTTCGATTTGGGTGCGTATGGATTGAAGGTTCAAATTGTCATTACCCGCTAATTTATTCATGGCGGCGACCTAAGGTCTGGACTTGTTAATTTTGGCGAAATGGTCGAGGTGATTTTTGGTGGGTGCCAAGAGCGAAGTGCCAAGAGCGAAGTGCGAAGTGCGAAGTGCGAAGGCGCAGGAAATGCTGGCATTTTGCTATCGCCTCTACGAGGGGCAAGCCTAAGCGACTTCAAGCCTTTGCGACTTCAGCCAATGAGACAACGCAATCGCCGGAAAGCGCCCGATTTGGGCACGAACAGGCAACTGACTTCACTCTGCGGCGTCAAACAGTTTGAACGGGCTTTAGCCCGTCCGGCACGATTTTCCTTGCATAACTTCGCCATTGCCTGCCATTTCATCAAAATTAACAGGTCCAGACCCTTAGATCGGTTCCAGGTGTCGGGCCTGTCCTGACAAGCACCTTAATTGCAGGCATGCCTGAACTTGGCTTTATCAGCTACAGGCAAGCCGCAGCTTTGCGCTGGCCGTCAAACACTCTGACTCTCGGACCATCTTCGTCACTGGTATCGATCGAAGTTAAGGGCACGTGCAATTGCGGCCTTTTCTTGAAAAACTCTTCGATCAGACCTCGTTTCGAATTCCCGATTGCCCTCGGGTTATTTTTTTATCATGATGCAGATATTCGATGGGCAAATTTAAATAAGTAGATTTCATCCTGGACAGATGATCAATCTATATTAGTGACGTTTCATAATCAAGTATATTTATTTCATCGAACTTGTAAGTCAATTTTGTGCCAAAAACCTTTGTCTTTAACTTGTATTTGGCATTACCAAAATGCCTTAATACATCGCCGGGATTTGCGCCTCGAGGATCGGTCGCATTTTTACGGATATGCTCCATAATTGAGAGAACGCGAGCAACATATAAATTTGGCGGCTGTTTGCTTTCATTGACCCTTGCGAACACAACGGCCCGATTGCTCACATCGTCAGGGCCTTTGTCTCGAGAAGGTGTTATGTGATCTGTCTCAACTTCGTCACGTCCTAAATCGATACTTTTTTGTGTTATGAAGCATACTTGGCCTTGTTTTTTCCAAAGGGTTAAAATTAGAATTTTTCTTTACTTTTTTGTCAAACTACCAAGCGCTAAGGACAAATCTACCTCCCCAATTCTAATATCACGAGGGTTGCATTTTGAATCTAATTCAACCTAAAAGCAATTACAAATTGTAATACATTGAGCTGATAAGCACACTAATATAGTGAAAGCTTTACTCATTAAAATCACCCCCATATCTCCCCTCCAAATGCTCAATAAAATACCGCGCATTCAGTGGTTCACCCGTCGCTGCGGTCATGATTTCCGGAGTTGAGCGCATCGACGCTTTGGACCAGATATTGTCGCGACGCCAGTTGTTGACGGTTTCGAAATTGCCTTTGGCGATTTCGTTGTTCACGTTCGGGTGAGTGTTGATGATGGTGGCCCATTGCTGCGCGGCCATCATGGCGCCGAGCGTATAGGACGGGAAATAGCCGAACGCGCCGGACGGCCAATGGACATCCTGCATCGGGCCGTCTTTGTGGTTGTCAATTGTCGAGAGGCCAAGATAGTCGCGCATTTTGGCGTCCCAGGCTTCCGGCAAATCGGCGACGTTGAGAGTGCCGCTGAGCATATCCTGCTCAAGTTCAAAACGCAGAATGACGTGAAGCGGATAGGTGACTTCATCGGCATCGACGCGGATGAGACCGCGCGATACATGGTGGACATGGGGCAGAAGATCGGCCAGCGACCAATCCTCACCCAGATGTTTTTTGACGTGCGGCAAGGCATATTCCCAGAAAGCGGGATTGCGGCCGATTTGCTTTTCGACGAACAGACTTTGACTCTCGTGGCAGGCCATGCCGCGCGCTTTGCCTGAAGGCCAATGCGACCGTTTCTTGGGCAGGTTTTGCTCATAAAGGCCGTGGCCGGTTTCGTGCAAAATGCCCATGAGGGCTGAGAGAAACTCATCCGTGCGGTAGCGCGTGGTAAGACGCACATCAGACGGCACACCGCCGCAGAACGGGTGGTGCGAGACCGAAAGGCTGCCATGGTTCATATCAAAGCCAACGGCCTGCATCATTTCAATGCCAAGGGCGCGCTGGCTTTCAACGGGGTAATTGCCGGACAAAGGTTTGACCGGGCGCCTGGCGTTGCGCTGTTCTTGGAGAGCAATGGCTTTGGGCGCGAAGCTTTTGAGGAAGGCTTTGATCTCTGTGAACACGGGCGTGACATCGCCGGAACGATTGCCCGGATCATATTGCTCCATCAGCGCATCATAGGGGCCGAGTTTGAGCACATCGGCACGCAGCGCGGCTTCTTCGCGCACCAGTGCGACGACGCCTTCGAGACTTGGCGCAAAGCCTGCCCAATCGCCTTTGCCGCGCGCGGTGCGCCATAGCTGCTCGCAGCGCATACGGGTTATGGTTTGGCGCTCGACAAACTCAGTCGGCAGGCAGGTGGCGTTGATATAGCTGCGCTCCAGTTCGTGCAGGGCGGCGCTTTGTTCTGTGTCGAGGCTTTCTGATTTCGCCGTCTCAATCCAGTCGCGCACATGCGGGTCGGTCGCCTTGGTGTGATACATGCCGGACAGCGCTGCCATGGCCTCGGCGCGTTTCTCGCCGCCGCCGGATGCCATGTGGGTGGCTTCATCGGTACCGAGAATTGCCAGCGCATGTTCGAGCGCTTCGAGGCTTTTGCAATGGGTATCAAGTTTGGCAAATGACATGCGGGGTTTCCTTGGCAGGCTCTCTTTTGTGTTTTGTAAGCGATAGGGTATCGTTTGATGAGATACAAGAATCATCAGGGACGAAGACAATGATTGGCATGATTTTGACGGGCTTTGTGGCGTCAATCCGTCTTTATATTGTCTATTTGGAAATGGTGTTGCGGGACACGCCGCAGGGGCGCAAAGCGTTTAATCTGACGCCGTAATTTTCCAATGCTTCGAAAGTGTAGGCGGCTAACCAAAGGCTTTATAACGGATGTTTGGCTGTTGGCCTGCTGTTAGCGCTGTGGCAGGGCGACCGGATGATGCAGTTGTTTTTGATGGCATGTGTGGCAGTTGCGGGGCTTTATGGTGCCATGTCTGTCGGCAAAAAGATATTGTATATTCAGACGGTTCCGGCAGTGCTGGCGATGGCGTCAGTGATGGCTGGCTACTGACTACTTCTCCGTAAGCTTCAGCTCTATACGCCGGTTTTTGGCGCGGGCTTCGTCTGTTTCGCCGGGTTCCAGTGGTTGAAATTCGCCGAAGCCTGCGGCGACGAGGCGGTTGGCGGGGACGCCGTTGGCTATCAGGTATTTGACTACGGCTGTCGCTCTTCCGGACGACAGCTCCCAGTTATCGGCATATTTGCCGGTGCCTGAGATGGCGCGATTGTCTGTGTGGCCGTCCACGCGCAGAACCCAGTCGATTTCGGGCGGGATTTCTTTGGCAAGTTCGATGATGGCTTGCGCCAGTTTCAGCATTTCGCCTTTGCCTGCCTCGTTGATTTCGGCGGCACCTGAGGGGAACAGTACTTCGGACTGGAACACGAAACGGTCGCCGACAATGCGGATGTTTTCGCGATCGGCGAGGATTTCGCGCAGGCGACCGAAGAAATCTGAGCGATACCGGTTGAGCTCTTGCACACGCTGCGCCAGTGCCACGTTAAGGCGTTTGCCGATGTCCGCGATCTTGGTGTTGGACTGTTTATCGCGGTCTTCAGAGGCATTCAGCGCGCTTTCCAGCGCGGCAATTTGGGTGCGCAGCGCAGCGATCTGTTGGTTCAAAAGTTCGACCTGATTTGTGGCGCGTTGGCTTAGCTGCTTTTGATCGTCGAGTGTCTTTTGAACGTCGCCCAGCTTGGCGCTCGCTGCAGCGCCTGCGCCATTGCCTTGGTTCAGCAGCGTTTGCAGGCGGGTCTTTTCGCTATCGGCCGCGTCCAGCGAAGCTTGCAAATTGGCGAGAGAATTCTCTAAATCCTGCTTGCCGGTTTGCTCTAAAGCCAACAAATTTGTCAGCTCGCTGATTTGCGAATTGAGCTTATTCAGCACGTCGTCTTTACCTGAGATTTCGCGCGACAGCAGAAATTGCGCCAACACGAAGACAGACAGCAGAAACATGATGGCGAGCAGCAGCGTGGACAGCGCATCGACAAAGCCCGGCCAGTAGTCGACCGTGCGTTGGTTGCGATTGCGGGAGAGCGCCATTTCTAGCTTTTCTTCTCGGTAATTGAGCGCGTGAGCTTATCGAGCGTCATGCGCATGGCCTTTTGCTCGTCGGCCTGCGCCTCCACCCAGTCGCGCATCATCTGTTGTTCGCTGCGCATGTTTTTCACTAAGCCCTGAATGCCTTCTGCCAAGTTTGCCATGGCGGCAACCGTCTTCTGGTTTGCACCGCCGGAATTGTCGGTCACGGTTCTGAGGCGCTCGCTGAGTTCTTTGATTTCGCCCTTGGCTACAGCTGGCGCTGAGAGGTTTGAAACATCATGTTCGGTATCTGTGACAGACGACAGCCAGTTTTCAAGTTCGGTATAAAAGCGGTTCTGGGCGCGGCCCGCTTGCAAATCCAAGAAGCCCAATATCAGCGAGCCGGACAGGCCGAGCAAGGATGAGGAGAAGGCGGTGGACATGCCCGCCAGCGGCGCGGCGAGGCCGGATTTAAGCGCATCCAACATAGCATTGGCATCGCCGCCGCGCGGGTCCAGCGTGGCGATGGTGTCACCGATGGAACTGATGGTTTGCAGCAGGCCCCAGAAGGTGCCAAGCAGGCCGAGGAACACCAACAGTCCTGTGAGATAGCGCAGAATATCACGGGCTTCATCGAGGCGCGTGGCGATGGAATCCAAAATCGAGCGCATAGTTATGGTGGACATGGCAACGGATTGGCGGCGCCCGACCAGCGCTTTCATCGGCGCGAGCAGAACAGGCTCGCTGATAGTATCGACGGCTGTGATACCGGAGCGAAACGCATTGACCCACGAGACTTCGCGGAAAAGGCGGATGACTTGCAAAAACGCAAGTAAAATACCGATGCCGAGGACGCCAAAAATCAGGCTGTTAAGGCCGGGATTGGCTTTGAAAGCGGTGGAGACCTGGCGGTAAAGGATCGCACCCACAAAGGCGGCGATTGCGAGGAAAATCAGCATAGAAAGCAGGAATACCTGGGGGCTGGACAGCCGGTCAGGATCGTAAGTGTCATTGCCGAAACGGCTACCAGTCTTTTTCGAGCCGAACAGCGCCATGCAAACTCCCTTCAAACCAAATCAAGTTAGTTTTGTTAACCTAACGCAGATTGCGGCGAAAATAAAAGTGGCAGTGACGGGTTAAATTCAAATAGGTTTGGCGATGGTGGCCAGCAACGCTTTATGAATGGTCTCGTTGCCAGCGGCGATGGAGCCTTTGGTGAGCATATCCTGCCCGCCGGACGTGTCAGACAAATAGCCGCCCGCCTCGCGAATCATGATGATGCCCGCTGCAATATCCCATGCGGCCAGATAATCTTCCCAGAAGCCATCATAGCGTCCCGCGGCGACATAGGCCAAATCCAATGCTGCGGCGCCAAGGCGGCGGATGCCTGCCACTTCGCCCATAACATTGCGCAGCTGCACCAAAACCTTGCCGTGGTTGCCGCGGCCAAGATGGGGAACAAAAGTGCCGACAACACAGTCCGACAACTTGGTGCGGGCGGCAACACGCAGACGCCGGTCGTTCAAGAAACAACCGCCTCCTTTTTCTGCCGTGTAAAGTTCATCCAGCGCGGGATTATAAATAACGCCCGCAACGATCTGGCCCTGACGCTCGAGCGCAATGGATACGGCAAAAAACGGAATGCCATGCAGAAAGTTTGTTGTGCCATCGAGCGGATCAACGATCCAGCGGTGCTGCTCATCGGCGCCGATGGTAACGCCGGTTTCTTCGCCCATAAAGGTATAATCAGGCCGTGCGCGCATCAATTCCTGACGGATGATGGTTTCGGCCTTCTTATCGGCCTGACTGACATAATCAGACGGGCCTTTGAGGGACACTTGCAGATTTTGCACTTCGCCAAAATCGCGCGCCAGTGATTTGCCTGCCTTGATAGCAGCCTGAACCATAACGTTGAGTATCGCTGAACGCGCCATTATATTTTCCTAGTCGTTTAGTTCTAATTAGTCTGCGCGGCGCAGATATGTCAGCTCATTGGTGTCAACAACAACGCGCTCACCCGACGAGATGAAGGGTGGCACTAGAATGCGCACGCCATTTTCCAAAATCGCGGGCTTATAAGATGATGCCGCTGTCTGGCCCTTAACGACCGGATCAGCCTCAACAATTTTCAAGGAAACATGGTCCGGCAGGCGAATGCCAATCGGGCGCTCTTCGTGCATCTCAACACACACCATCATGCCATCCTGAAGGAAAGCAGCGCGGTCGCCGACAAAATCTTTTTGCAATTCAAGCTGTTCGTAGCTTTCCACATCCATGAATACCAGCGAGCCTTCCTGCTCATAAAGGAACGAGAAGTCCTTCTGCTCAAGGCGGATTTTTTCAACGGTTTCGGCAGAGCGGAAACGTTCGTTAAGCTTGGTGCCGTCAATCAGGTTCTTCAATTCGACCTGATTGTAAGCTCCGCCCTTACCTGGCTTGACATGGTTGCAGCGCACGGCTGCCCAAAGGCCGCCCTGATGCTCAATAACATTGCCCGGACGAATTTCATTGCCGTTGATTTTCATAAGTCGTTCTTTTCTGAATTTTAGCAGCTATCGTGCGCGATTGTTCGCAGTCCGGCAAATTGTGCGCCTCACAAACACAAAACTCTATTTTTAGCAAGTGTGATGTCTATTTTAACCGGTTTGCAAGCTCAATTGCTTTTTTCAATTGGTCATCATCAAAGCCATCTATGACATCATCCATGTAGGGATCATGCATGCCTGAGCGCTTGGCAATTATATACCAGGCAGCGCCTGTGATACTGTCACCTTTGGTGCCAACGCCATCATAATAGAGCCGTGCCAGCACGCGCTGGGCCTCAACCGTGCCGCCTTCGGCTGCACGTCTCATCCAAAGAAAGCCGGTATCATAATCTTTTTTACCGCCCTTGCCCTGAATAAGCCAATTGCCGAGGTCGAGCTGGGCTGTATCGTAATTTTGCCGCGCAGCCTTTTCCAGCCAGCCACGGGCTTTTACCTCATCAAAAGGAATTCCTGCTGTGCCATTGGCTAAATATTGGCTGACGGCATATTGCGCATCCGGCAGACCGGCTTGCGCTGCTTTCAAGAAGAGATCGAACGCCGCTTTGCGCTGCGCATCGGTAGTAGCGGTTGATAAAATTAGCTGGGCCAAGTTAAAGCCAGCCAGCGCGTGGCCTGCGGAGACTGCCTTCTCAAGGTAAGCCCTCGCTTTAACCACGTCTTTTGGAACATATTTACCGTCAATAAGTATGAGCGCCATTTGGAATTGCGCTTCCACGACGCCTTGTCCGGCAGCTAATCCATAAAGGCGTGTCGCCTCTTTCGGGTTGAGTGGAACGCCAAGACCGCGCGAATAAATCTCTGCGGCAAGTGTTTGTGCGGCGGCATCGCCCTCTTTGGCGCGAACTAATGCAAGATCGAGCGCTGTGCGGTAAAGGCCGCGCTGATAAGCGCCGAAGGCATCATCTTCGACCTTGGCCCCGAAGCGGTTGGGATCAAGCGCAGGGGCTTCGCCAGTTGCGAGCGCGAAATTTGCACTGCCGATAATCAGGGTAAATGCGATGAGTAACTTACTTTTCACGCGCAGCCTCAGTGAGTTCCGGTGCGTACTCATCAAGCAGGGCGTTGATCTTTGCAACTTGTGCTGCGGGGTCCAGACCTTTGCTAAACACAGCCGCATTAAGTCCAACAAATTCCGCACCGGTTTGAGCCACAGTAATGACGCTTTCGGCGACGTTGCCCCCCATTGAAATGCACGGGATTTCAATCATGCCGGCCCACCATCCGGCAAGTTCCAGTGAGCGCGGGTTTGGCTCGGGCTGGTTATCGCCGTCCAGCTTGCCAATAAAAAGATAATCCGGCTGTAGCTCACCGGCTTCTAAGGCGACATGCCGGGAGTTGGCTTCGCCGACGCCGACAATCATGCGGTGTTGGAATTTGGATATTGCTTCGGCAAGAGCGTCCTGACCGCTGGAAATATGAATGCCGTCAGCCTTGGCGCGGCCCGCGCCTTGGGTGTCATCAACGATTATAGCCGCTGCATTGGCAGCTTGTATTATGGGGACGGCTTTTTCGCACCAATCACGGAAAGCGTCTTCGCTGGCATCGAATTTGGCGAGCAAGACCGAGGCAATATCACCGCCCGACATGGCTTTCGTGACGGTCTCAATAGTGGCCGGATTTGCGCCCGCAGGTGAGGCGATAAGCACAAGACGGCAGCGGGCGGCTAATTTGGACAAAGTGAACCTCAAAATTTAATAGTGCGCATTAAGCGAAAGAAAATGATCATAATTGGGCGATGCGCCCTCTCGATGTGATTTTATTGAGATGTGCAATAGTTGATTGCCGCGCGCTTGAACAGGGCCAGGATTTCTGGCGGGTATTCTGCGTGGAACAACAGAAATCTCCATTTTTATGAACCGCATTTACGCTCCATTAAGGTTTACGTGCGTTAACTGTGTTTATCGAGTTTCTCGATTCATTCCGGTTGGGCATGTTCCTCCAGACTGACGCCTCCCTGTTAAACTCTTGAGAGCCGCTTTGCGGCTCTTTTTTTATGTCAGGTCGTGCCGTATTTAAATGGAACCGGAGTTTGATCAGGAAACCCCGGTGAATTCCGGTACTTTTGAATTCACTTGAACACGACATACTCTCAATCAGGCGCAGCTGCTCTTTTCACTCACTGTTCCCGTTAACCTTTCCTTAAGTATATTGTTGCGCACAAGCCTGAATAGCGGCATTCTCACCATGATACTGGATTCCAAAGCTTACTTGTAAAAATGGTTTGATAATTGCAGTATCCGTCGCACGGGCGGCGGGGTTTTTTGTTAAAAATGATGCGTAAGGCGCGATATGAATAATTTGGAATCAATTCCCACTAACACAGTTCGTCTGGCAGACCGGCGCGTTGCATCGGACAAGTTTAAGCCGCTTTATTCGGATGGAATGAAACTGGTGGAAGAAGCAGCGGCCTACCTCGATGGTGATGGTCGCATTGATGCCAAAAAGATGTCGCGCGTTGCGGCCACGCTTTATGCCGCAGAATCAATGCGCCTGACAACGCGCCTCATGCAGGTAGCCTCTTGGCTTTTGCTTCAGCGCGCCGCCAACAATGGCGAAATGTCTATGGCGCAAGTGGCGGAAGAAAAGTCTAAAGTTCAGCTTGAAACGCCATCCGCCTCGCGCGTTACACAAAGCTGGGAAGAATTGCCGCTGAAATTCCTAAGTATCGTCGATCGTTCGCTGTTGCTCCAAGCACTTGTTAAACGGTTGGATGAAGAAGTTTATCCCAAAAAGCAGATTACTGCTGAAGGTGATGTGCGTCGCAATCCCGTTGTCGATCAGATGGACCTGCTAAAGGCAGCGTTTGGCGGCCGGTAAATCCAAACAATCGATTATTTGTTTTCTGTTTGTTCACTGTTGGCAATTGATATAAGTCATTCCTAGCGGGGGACATATGGTGGCATCAGCGATTCGTATTATTGGCATTGATCCGGGCCTGCGCCGCATGGGCTGGGGGATACTTGAATCGATTGGCAACTCATTGCATTTTGTGGCTTCGGGAACTGTAATGTCTGACGACAAGGCGGATATGGCCTCGCGGCTATGCCAGCTTCATGACGGACTGGCTGCTGTTATTCATGACTATATGCCCGATGAGGCCGCCGTAGAAGCCACCTTTGTAAACAAGGATGCGGCAGCAACCTTGAAGCTTGGCCAAGCGCGCGGTATTGCTATGCTGGTTCCAGCCAAAGCCGGGCTGCAAGTGGCAGAATATGCGCCGAATGCTGTCAAAAAGTCCGTTATCGGAGTTGGCCATGGCGATAAGGCTCAAATTCAAATGATGGTGAAAGTGCTGATGCCCAAAGCGATATTTACAGGACCGGATGCGGCGGACGCACTGGCGATTGCGATATGCCACGCGCATAATCGCGGTGCAATTGCACTGAGAAGGCTGGCGCTGGCATGATCGGAAAACTCAAAGGTACGGTTGACGAAATTGCCGAAGACCATGTGGTCATTGATGTACATGGCGTTTGCTATGTGGCGTTCTGCTCAATGCGCACGTTGGGTAATTTGCCGGGCGCGGGCGAGGCGGTGGTGCTTTATATCGAGACTTATGTGCGCGAGGACATGCTGCGCCTGTTCGGGTTCAAAACCACGCTGGAGCGCGATTGGTTCAAGCTGCTGCAAAGTGTTCAGGGAGTGGGCGCAAAAGTGGCGCTGGCAGTTTTATCGACGCTCACCGCGCCAGATTTGGCGAATGCAATCGCGCTTCGGGACATTGAGATGGTTTCGCGCGCGCCCGGTGTTGGCAAAAAGGTTGCCGAGCGGATTGTAACCGAGCTTAAGAATAAAGCGCCGGCCTATGCAGGCTCTGCCTCCGGCACAATCGGGTTGAAGCAAGAGCTGGGCGAAGGCGTTGCGCCGATTCCAGTGATGGACGCTGTTTCAGCGCTGACCAATCTTGGCTATTCGCGCGATATTGCCGCCAATGCGGTTGCGGCCGCGCTGAAAGTGGCAGGTGAGACACCCGATAGTGCCAAGCTGATTAGGCTTGGGCTGAAGGAACTGGCGCGATGAGCGAAGCCCCGCGCCTCATCACACCGGAAAAACGCGGCGAGGACGCGGATATGACGCTTCGTCCGCAGTCGCTCGCCGAATTTGTCGGGCAGAAGGCGGCGCGGGAGAATTTAAAGGTTTTCATCGAGGCGGCCAAGTCGCGCGGCGAGGCACTGGACCATGTGTTGTTTGTTGGGCCGCCGGGCCTTGGCAAGACCACGATGGCGCAGATTATGGCCAAGGAATTGGGTGTAAACTTTCGCTCGACCTCCGGTCCGGTGATTGCCAAAGCTGGCGATCTGGCGGCGCTGCTAACAAACCTCGAAGAAAACGATGTGTTGTTCATTGATGAAATTCACCGGCTTTCACCAGCGGTGGAGGAAATTCTCTATCCGGCGATGGAGGATTATCAGCTTGATTTGATCATTGGCGAGGGTCCGGCGGCACGTTCGGTGAAGATTGATCTGGCGAAGTTTACGCTTGTGGCGGCAACCACGCGGCTGGGTCTTTTGACCAATCCGCTGCGCGATAGGTTCGGCATTCCGGTGCGCTTGAACTTCTACACTGTTGAGGAATTGGAACTCATTGTCCGGCGCGGCGCGCGCATTTTGGGCGCTCCCATTGATGATGGCGGGGCGCTGGAAATCGCCAAACGCTCGCGCGGCACCCCGCGTATTGCAGGGCGTTTGCTACGTCGCGTGCGCGATTTTGCCGTTGTCGGCGGTGATGATAAAATCACCCGCAAAGTGGCCGACGAGGCGCTTATCCGGCTGGAAGTGGATTCCATGGGTCTCGACCAGCTTGACCGGCGTTATTTGAATATGATCGCGCAAAATTTTGGCGGAGGGCCGGTAGGTGTTGAAACCATCGCTGCCGGCCTTTCCGAGCCGCGCGATGCGATTGAAGATATTATTGAGCCCTACCTTATCCAGCAGGGTTTCTTGCAGCGAACCCCGCGCGGGCGTGTGCTTGCCGCAAATGCCTGGAAGCATCTGGGCATGGAGCCACCGCGCGATGCAGCACAGACGGCGCTGCTATTTGAGGATGAGTGAGGCCTACCGCGCCCCAACCAACTTCGCCGGCAAATAGACAATCGATGACAACAAGTCACCGCCGACGCCAAGCGTTTGGCCGATTAAATCACCACTTTTTTGCCGTTTGCCCTTACGAAGATTTTCGCTTCGCACCATAGCGATGAATGCCGGTGAATTGGCAAAGGTGGAATGGCTGAGGCCATCGCCCTTGGCGCGAACGCTCGCCAAATCAAGTACGATGAGACCTTGCGCCACCAACTCGTCCTTGTTGGCGCCGGCACCAACGCGGGACTTGCCGCCGCGCAGCTCGCCTGAAATGCGCAAGGCTTTATCTTCTTCCGAAACCAGCACGACGATGCTTTTTGGCCTCGTGGTAAGTGATGCCAATTGAGTGCGAAATACATCTGTGTCTATATCGGGTGCGGCCAAAACCAGCGGGTCGATCATGCTGACCAGTGCGTTGTCACCTTCCAACGAAAGCGAGCGCAAGGTTTCCATGGTCAGGAGCGTGCCCATTGAATGGGCGAGCAGTATGATAGACTTAGGTTTGGCGGCGGCAGCAATTCTTAGTGTTTTCATCAAGCCATCGCGGGAATATTCCACACTGTCGCGGTCATAAAGATAAAGCGCTGTCTTGGCGGCCGATGGCCATGAAAAATGCAGCGAAATGCCACGAATATCAAAATCATGGCGCAGCTGTGCCTGTTCAAACAGACCTTCGGCGAAACTGACATTGTAGCCATGGATAAAAATGAAAATATTGCGTTGCTCCGGCGGCAGTGTGTTAAGCGAGGCACGAAGGCGGGCCGTTAGTATCGCCTCGTCATCTGTCAAAGTGGCGGCGGTCATGGCAAATTGCTTTTTCAAATCGGGTTTAGCCGTCGGGAATTCTATGCTCCCGTCAATACGGTATTTAGGGATCGAGATATTGAAATCGGCAAAGTGCAAATTGTTTGAGCGCTCCGCGCCGAACATTGTTTGCTTATCCGGCGAGGGCGCGCGCATTGTGGCAAGAAACACACGCTCAGTCGTCGCATCAGCCGCATCCGCAATTACACCCAGTCCTACTGTAGGCTTGGTTGCGCACGCCTCAAGCGCGAAGCCAAGCATGAGGATCGTGAGAATCGTGACAAGACGCATGACAGACATTGAACCTGTTCACAAAGATAGCATCTTAAAGACATGGCGCACGTGGCGCAATCTTTTTGCATAACAGACTGATTTAGTGCGGCAACTCCCTCACAGTATCAATCACATCAGTCCCGGATTTTCGACCGTCAAACTCTTCGACCACACCAAACGGGCCGCCATAGCTCCATAGGGACCATGCGAAACCATGACGCTCGGCACGCAGCATTTGTGCTTTGTAATAAGCGGCGCGGACGGTGCCGGGGATGATGACCGGGTTTTGATATTCCTGCCGGATGATACCGAATTCGCCGAGCATGATGGTTGAGGGGTCAATATTGTTTTTGGCCGCCCAGTCAGAAACAATGCCAAAAGGGCGCTCCATTTCCGCTTCTTGGCCTTCTTTAGTGGCGATCAGTGCAATCTGCTCGTCGAGATAAGCAAGGTGGCCGGAGACTTTGGAAGCTGGCGCATCTTTCTTGATGCGCTCCCTTATTGTGTCCAGAATTTTGTCAAGTTTTAGCTTTGGCGTGTCATAGATTGGGAAGGGTAAACCATACACATAGGGCATAAAATCACCTGTCCATGAAGCGCCTTGGTGAGTGATGATAAACGGGTCGTACGAGTGGAATGACCAGATCAAATTATCATCGGGATAGTCTTTAGGTTCGAGCTTGGCCAACCCTTCCGCGCCGCCCCAGCATGCGCCGGAGAGGATTAGCGTGAGATCCGGCGCGGATGCGCGGGTGGCGGCGAAGACTTGTTTTAACTTGGCTGGCCAGTCGCTTGTGCCATCGCTATCGCAATCGATTGTTGGCTCATTGAAAACTTCCAGTGCTACATTTTCGGGGTTTTCATGGGCGATAGACTTGGCGATGCGGCGGGCAAATTCCAGATAGTTTTCGAACAGAGCATCGTCTTTGAGCACTTGATCTGTGCCGATAGAGCGGTTGCCACCGCCAGGTATCCAGTGCAAATCGACGATGACTCTCAGTCCTCCCGCCTCAATCAACTTTACTGATGAAAGTACATCATCATAAAGCCGGTCATGGAATTCCGCCGACTTATCAGATAGGAATATTGCGGGATCAACCGGCATACGCACGGTATCAAATCCTGCCTTTTTAAGCGCCGCCAATTCCGGTGCGGCGACTGTTTTGTGCCATTCTGGAAACGGAAAAATCGCACTTTCCTGATCCCACACACCCTCTTGCGGCCACGTCATCCAGATATCCAACGAAATGCCGCGCTTGGGTTTGAATATGGCGGCCTCAGCTGCCGGAATGGCGACAAGCGCCAGAATGGCAGCAAGGCGGAGAATTTTCATCGTGTTGGCGCTTTCAAACAACTATCTGATGACGCATATAGAGTGTGCTGCGATTTTGGGAAACGTGAATGCACGAACATGGTGAAAATCAGGAATTGGCGGGCGGGCTGACGGAATTTGGTCACCGTTTAAAACAGCGGGTCTATTATGAAGACACAGATTTCACCGGTGTGGTTTATCACGCCCGTTATTTGCATTTTTTTGAACGGGGCCGCACAGACTTCCTGCGTGTCAGCGGTGTTTCGCATACGGAGCTGGGGGCGGGCGCGCATTCGAGTCTCAAGTCAGAAAAGCTGGTCTGGATCATCCGGCGCATAGAAATTGACTATAAGGCTCCCGCTAAAATCGATGATATTTTGACCATTGAAACGCGGACATTGGAAATTTCCGGCGCGCGGATCTTGATGGGGCAAGAGATTTTTTGCGAAGGAAAACTGCTCTGCTTGGCAAAGGTTGAGGCTGCGCTCGTCAATGGCGAGGGGCGGCCACGCCGGTTTCCGGCTGCGTGGAGATCCGCATTTCAGCCACTTTAAAATCATTCACTTGCTTGGAATTTGAATAAAATAACCCATCCTTAACCATAACCAGCCATGAATGGCGGTGAATGGCTGGCGCGGGTGTTTCCCCGCCTTCCTTTCACCAAATTTTGCGCAAATAGCCGTGCCGGGCATTAGGGTTAACGTCGGTCCGGGTCAAAACCGCAAACCGACACTATCAAAACCGCCCGGTAATTCGCCGGGCGTTTGGATTTGAGGGTATAAATGGAACAAGTCGCATTGGCCGCACCTGAAGTAAATATGTCGCTATGGGGCTTGTTTGCATCAGCAGGTTGGATCGTCAAATTGGTGATGATCCTGTTGCTCGGCGCGTCGATTTGGACATGGGCGCTGATCATCGAAAAGACCATTCTCTACCGCAAAATGCGCGCGGCGCTGGATCGGTTTGAGCAAGTGTTCTGGTCGGGTCAATCGCTGGAAGAATTGTATCGCACACTGGCGGACCGCAACACGATTGGCATGGGTTCGATTTTTGTGGCCGCGATGCGTGAATGGAAGAAGAGCTTTGAGCGCGGTGCACGCACACCGATTGCGCTGCAAATGCGCATTGAAAAATCCATGGATGTGGCGCTTACGCGCGAAATGGAAGTGCTGGAAAGCCGGTTAACCTCGCTGGCCACCATTGGTTCAGCTGGTCCGTTTGTCGGGCTGTTCGGCACGGTTATCGGTATCATGACTTCGTTCATGGCGATTGCCGCTTCCAAAAACACTAATCTTGCCGTGGTTGCTCCCGGTATCGCTGAAGCGCTGCTGGCAACAGCCATTGGTCTTGTCGCGGCCATTCCTGCGGTTATCGCTTACAATAAACTCAACTCAGATGTTGCCAAAATCGGCTCGCGTTTGGAAGGCTTCGCCGATGAATTCTCTGCCATACTTTCGCGTCAAATTGACGAGAAGATTGGTAAGCAGGCGTGAGTCTAATGAGACGAGTGAAGGACTAAACGCATGGGCATGTCATCTTCCGGTGGTAACCAAGGGCGAAAAGGCCGGCGGCGCGGACGCGGGCGCGGCGGCGTGATGAGCGAAATCAACGTGACACCAATGGTGGACGTGATGCTCGTTTTGCTGATTATTTTCATGGTTGCAGCGCCGCTTATGACCGTTGGTGTGCCGGTCACTCTGCCGGATACGCAGGCGAAATCGCTTAATGTTGATACGCAGCCGATTACCGTCTCGATTAATGCGACCGGCGAGATTTTCATACAGGAAACGCCGATTACACTGGAAGAGCTTGAGCCGAAGCTGAAGGCCATTGCGACCCAAGGCTATGAAGAACGCATTTTCATTCGTGGTGATAAATCTGCGGATTATGGCACTGTTGCCAAGGTGATGGCTAAAATTTCAGCGTCTGGATACAAAAATCTTGGGCTTGTCAGCCTGCCGGAACAGGGTGGCTGATTGCCAATGAAGGGTCCGGTTGCCACCTCCACAATTTTCCACATCATCCTGTTAATTTTAGGTTTGGTGTCTCTGTCATCAACAAAAAAGCTTGAGACGGGCGGAGAGACTGTAGCCGTGACGATGATAACGGAAGAGACACAAATTCAACAGGGCCATGAAAAAGCGCCCAAGGCTGAAAAAGCTGCGCCGAAGCCGACGACCAAGCCGGCAAAGCTGCCCGATGCCAAGAATGTTGGCGATAATGAAACGGACTTGCCGACGCCGCCGAAGCCTGCTGATAAGCCAAAGCCCGTTGAGGCCGCCGCGCCGCCAAAGCCGCAGGAAATGCCCGTTGTAAAGCCTGAAGAGACTAAGACGCAAGACCCGAAGGTTGATCCTGTTGCTGATGCTATTGCCAAAGAGCAGGCCGCCGCCAAGGCAGATGCGACGGCGGCGCAAACCAAGGCTGCTGCGGCAAAAGCTGCGGATGCCAAAGCTGCGAAGACCGCTGAAGCGCAAGCTGCTGATGCTGCGGCAAAAGCTGAAGCCAAAGCCGAAGCTGCTGCGAAAATAGAAGCTGAGGCTTTGTTAAAGGCTGAAGTGGATACAAAAGCTCTCGAAGAAAAAGCTGCCGTAGCTAAGGCTGCCAAGGCTGAGGCCGATAAAGCTAAGGCAGACGCCAAAGCAGAGGCCAAAGCAACAACTGACGCTAAGGCCTCTGAAGATGCAAAAGCCGCTGCGGCGGCTCAGGCAGCCATAGATGCTGCGGCGGCGGAGGCCAAAGCAACAGCTGACGCAGAAGCGAAAGCTGCGAAAACCGCTTCCGCAAAGACGGCAAAAGCTGAGGCGAAGAAGGCCGCTGCTGCCGCAAAAGCTGAGGAAAATAAGCTCAACGATGATATCGCCAAGGCGCTGCTGAACAAAGACACAGGTGCTACGGGTGGCGCAAAACGGTCCACCGATCAAGCGGCACTGGGCGGCAAGAAAACCACAGGCGGCTCCAAGCTTTCCCTAAGCGAAATGGATGCGTTGCGCGGCAAAATTCAAGGCTGTTTCAATTCAACGCCCGGCATTAACGACGTTGGCGCGTCGGTTGTGAAGGTGAAGTTTAACTTAAATCAATCAGGCGAAGTGGATGGCGGCGCTAAAATCACGTCCAACGGCGGAGGTTCAGGTGCTGAAGTTGCCGCAGCTGAAGCGCTTCGCCGGGCAGTTTTGAAGTGCCAGCCTTATAATCTACCGGCTGACAAATTTGACGCTTGGTCCGAGGTCGAGGTCAGTTTTGATCTCAGCAAGTTGGATCAATAATGCTGAATGACAAACTATCGGGACATGTATTTGTCCGAATGAATTGAAATGAACGAGAATAACTGACGTTGAGAGGTCAAGGTACAATGAAAAAACTGATTAAAAACATCGCCGTTGCGGTTTTTGCATTCACAGCGGCGGTGGCTTTCGTGGCACAACCGGCCTATGCGTTGGTTTCGATCGAGCTTGGCAAGCCCAATGCCGAACCGCTCCCGATTGCGATTACTGACTTTCTCTCCGGTGAACTAGGCCCGCAGATTTCCGGTATTGTTGCAGCGGACTTGAAACGATCAGGTCTATTTGCGCCGATTGATAAGGGTGCTTTTATCGAAAAAATCACCAATCCCGATGTCGCGCCGCGTTTTGATGATTGGAAGGTCATTAACGCGCAGGCGTTGGTGACGGGCAAGGTTTCCAATGATGGCGGCAAGATTCATGCTGAATTTCGGCTTTGGGATACATTCGCTGGCGAGCAGTTGGAAGGTCAGCAGTTTGTCGCTGACGCCAGCAACCAGCGTCGTATCGCACACATGATTGCTGATGCGATCTATAAGCGCCTGACGGGCGAAGATGGTTATTTCGATACGCGCATCGTGTTCGTTTCCGAGTCGGGCCCGAAGACGAAGCGCATCAAGAAATTGGCGATTATGGACCAAGACGGAGCGAATGTTCGTGCGCTGACGTCCGGCAAGGATTTGGTGCTGACGCCGCGCTTTTCGCCTAACCATCAGGAAGTGACTTATATGTCTTTCGATGGTGATGTGCCCTCAATCTATTTGTTGCAGCTTGAGACTGGCCAGCGCGAAAAGGTCGGTAATTTCCCCGGCATCACCATTGCGCCGCGCTTTTCGCCGGATGGTCAGAAAGTTATCTTGAGCCTGTTGCAGGATAATGGCTCGGCAAATCTTTACACAATGGATTTGCGCAGCCGCAGCGTGACACGCCTGACAAACTCGGCTGCAATCGACACTTCCGCTTCCTATTCTCCGGATGGCAGCCAGATTACGTTTGAATCCGACCGTGGCGGTAAGCAGCAGATTTACCTGATGGGTGCGGGCGGTTCCGAGCCGCAGCGCATTTCATTTGGCGATGGTTCATACTCGACTCCAGTATGGTCGCCGCGCGGGGATTATATTGCTTTCACCAAGCAATCCGGCGGGCAGTTCTCTATTGGTGTGATGAAACCGGATGGTTCGGGTGAACGTCTTTTGACAACGGGCTATCTGATGGAAGGCCCAACTTGGGCACCAAATGGCCGCGTTTTAGCGTTTTATCGCACCAACCAAGGCGGTGAGCCGGGCATTTATTCCATTGATTTGACGGGATATAATGAGCAACAGATCAAAACACCGGGCGGCGCTTCAGACCCGGCTTGGTCGCCTATTCTTGAGTAACATAGTATTGGCCGCCTTTTGGCCGTATTCCAAGGTCAAGGGGCGGTGAACGTGCATTCAGAAACTATTAACTATGTTTATTGGCGCTGAGTTAACCCAGATGTGGTTACTGAATGACCAACGAAACATTTAAATTGCAAGGAGTACCGGCATGAGCCGTTTTGCATCCATGACCCGTAGCCCGATTGCCATCGCGCTGGTCGCTATTCTCGCCGTTTCCGGCTGCGCCACAAAGAAGAACCTGCCAAACAATGCCGGTGATCTTGGTCTCAATGGCGCTAAAGGTGCCGGTGGCGCACCCGGTTCCACGCAAGATTTCACTGTAAATGTTGGCGATCGCATTTTCTTTGACACAGATTCATCTGTAATTCGCGCCGATGCGCAGGCAACGCTTGGCAAGCAAGCGCAGTGGCTGCAGCAATATCCTAACTATGCCATTACCGTTGAAGGCCATGCGGACGAGCGCGGCACCCGCGAGTATAACATTGCCCTTGGCGCACGCCGCGCTGCTGCAACACGCGACTTCTTGGCAGCCAATGGCGTTCCCGCTACCCGCATGAAAACAATTTCCTACGGCAAGGAACGCCCGGTTGCTGTTTGCGACGACATTTCATGTTGGAGCCAAAACCGCCGCGCGGTAACGCTACTTGGCGGCGCAGGAAGCTAAACCGTCCGACCTGTCATTGAGCAAGAGGAAGCGGTCGATTTGACCGCTTTTTCTTTATGTTTTTTGCAGTGAACAGGATAGATTGGTAGGAATGCTACACCGGTGGAAAGATAGCGGCCTGTTTGCTGTAAGTCTTTAACAAAATTTGGACTAACTTTATAGTAAAGATAAAAACAACGATGTTTCAGGCGCCACAGGGCATCCTTGAGAATTACGGGAAAAGCAAATGCCTTTCAAAACTCTAGTTGCTGCATCTATCCTATTTGTAAGCAGCGCAGCCTACAGTTCAGCAAACGGATTGGATAATTCGACACGCCTTCCGGGGCTTGGAGTCGAGGTAACGCAGGACCGGTTTATTCCGGTTCCTCACGCTAATGTGGTCAAGGGTAACGTTATACTTTTAGCACAAGCGCAGAGTAATCAACAACTGGACGAGCAAATCCGTCTGCTGAATGGCAAAGTAGAGGAATTAACGTTTCAAATTCTACAAATGCAAGAACAAGTGCGTAAAACGCAGGAGGATAACGAGTTCCGCTTCCAAGAACTTGAGAAATCCAAACAAGGCAGTGTGAAGCAAAAGCCAGGGAAAAGCGATGTGGCCGCCGTTCCAGCTGAACCACAAGCGGCTGATCCTGTTGGAGATGCGATTGCCAGCGACCAAAATGCTGAAGTTCCTGCAGCTGATCCCTCGCTTAGCAATAGCCAGCTTGTGGTAACTAAAAGCGGCAAACAACCTAAGAATTTGGGAACGGTAACATTCGATGCCAGTGGCAATCCGGTTTCGGACACTATTGTTGAAGCACCATCCGGCACAACTGATACCGCATCACTTAGCGGTCAAAGCAATCCGGGAGAACTCTATAAAACCGCGTATGAACATGTTTTGGCAGGAGAATATTCCGAAGCAGAATCTGGTTTCCGTCTGCATATTGAAAAATTCCCGGCCGACCCGCAAACTGCTGATGCCCGCTACTGGCTAGGCGAATCGCTCGCCTCGCAAGATCGTCACCGTGAGGCCGCCGAGGTTTTACTCGCTGCACAAAAGGCATTTCCAAAATCTAAAAAAGCCCCGGATATGTTATTTAAGTTAGGTGTGTCGTTGGCAGCGCTGGACAATAAGGATGTGGCATGCGCGACATTTGCGCAAGTATTGAAAAAATATCCAAAAGCCGGACCAGCATTATTGGGCCGTGTTTCGGAAGAGCAAGCCAAGGCAGGCTGCTAAAATCCATGTCTGATTTGCCGCTGAATGAGATTTTTGGCGGCTTTGATTTTGACGAAACGAAAGCGGTTGCGGTTGCCATTTCGGGCGGGAGTGATTCAACGGCGCTGTTATTTTTGCTGCAAGATCGTTTTAAAACGCTGCCCGTCTCGCCGCGCATAATTGCTATTACAATTGACCACGGACTGCGTTCGGAAAGCGGTCGAGAAGCGCACGAGGTGAGTGCGCTGTGCGCACGAAATGGGATGGAACATGTTACGGGCAACTGGTCGGGTGCAAAACCGGGCTCCGGACTTCAAGCAGCGGCGAGGGATGCGCGGTATGCGTTGCTGAGTGAGGCAGCGATACAGGCAGGCGCGGGGCTGGTTTTTACCGGTCATACTTTTGATGACCAGATTGAAACCGTGGCGATGCGCATGGCGCGCGGCAGGTCGATGGGCAATGCGGGGTTAGCCGGAATCGCGCCTTGTACATTAGCGTTTAATGATTTGCATGATGGAGCACCGGTCTGGTTTGTGCGGCCTTTGTTGAACGCACGGCGGGCAGCGTTGCGTGGTTATCTTAAAGGCAGAGGCATTGGCTGGATTAATGACCCTTCCAACACTGATGAGAAATATGAGCGGGTGGCGGTGCGGCAGAGCTTGCCGGATGAGACCGCGCTTGGGGTTGTTCAACGCGAGGCTGCGGCCAAGCGTTTTGAAACCAGCCATGGCGCGGCGAAGTTAATCAAGCGGTTTGCGCGTGAGGTGACGCGGGGGTTGATTTTTGTCGAGCCTGAAATTTGTGGCGAGCCGTTGGCTATTCACACGCTGACGGTGCTGATTGCCTTTGCCGGTGGAGCGGGATGGATAGCGGATGAGGCAAGTGGCGAGGCCATCATTCAAGGGTTGGCTGATTTCAAATCAGGGACACGCAAAGCGCCGCTGCGAATGACGGCAAGCGGGGCGTTGATTGATGTCCGCAAGAATGGCGTGTTTATGCTGCGGGAAAAGCGTGAATTGTTGGAGACGGCAAAGCGGGCGCAATTTGACGGGTTTTATCGGGCTGTGGCCGGGTTCCCCATTGTGTCGTCATTCCGGGGCCGCGTTGCGGAACCTGGAATCAAGAGCGCTGAGGGTGCAAATAGTGATGAACCTGTCGAGGATGCTTTTCCTTCTGTAATGACCACTGTGTTTACCCCACCTTCGAATGTGGCGCTCTTTACTCCGGGTTCCTCTACGCGGCCCCGCAATGACGCAGTGACAGCGAATATCACCATCCCTCCCTCGCTTCTTGCTCATGCCAGCAGCACTCATCCCATGCTAGAATCAGCAGCACCCGTTCGCCGGCTTCTTAACCCGTGGCCTGATTTGGTACCGCTTTTTGACTTCGAAATGGCGCAGGCCTTAACGAAAATGATTGGTTTACCGGCACTGCCTCGCACACCGATTCACTTTGATGGCAAGAATTGACGCAGGGCGGCTCCTAAGCCTTGGCAACGCCGCTATTCGCACCTATCTTATCTATAATTCTCGGTCCTAAGCTCTTGGCCTCTTTTTGCACTGGAAACTGGTATGAACCCGAACTACCGTAATTTTGCTCTTTGGGCGATCATCGCGCTTTTGCTTGTCGCTTTGTTTAACCTGTTCCAGAGCCCCAATCAGCACGTGGCGACTGCTGATATCGAATATTCGAAGTTCTTGGATGATGTAGATTCGGGCAAGGTCAAGAGGGTCGATATTGCAGGCGAGCGGATCATTGGTACTTACAATGATAACGGAACCGGTTTTTCCACCTATTCACCCGGTGATACTGATCTGGTGAAGCGTCTTGAGGCCAAAAATGTTGTGATTTCCGCGCATCCGCTTTCGGATGGCTCCAACTCGCTTGTAAGCCTTTTGATCTCCTGGTTGCCAATGGTGATTATTCTTGGCGTCTGGATTTTCTTTATGCGCCAGATGCAGGGTGGCGGTCGCGGCGCGATGAGCTTTGGTAAATCCAAAGCCAAGCTGCTCACGGAAGGCCATGGCAAAGTGACTTTTGCCGATGTGGCCGGTGTTGACGAGGCCAAATCTGATTTGGAAGAGATTGTTGAATTCCTGCGCGAGCCGGCAAAGTTCCAAAAGCTGGGCGCGAAAATTCCGCGCGGTGTGTTGCTCGTTGGCCCTCCCGGCACTGGTAAGACGCTGATTGCACGTGCCGTTGCCGGCGAAGCCGGCGTGCCGTTCTTCACAATTTCCGGTTCGGATTTTGTTGAAATGTTCGTGGGCGTCGGCGCGAGCCGCGTGCGCGATATGTTTGAACAGGCGAAGAAAAATGCGCCCTGTATCATCTTTATCGATGAAATTGACGCAGTCGGTCGCCATCGTGGTGCGGGCGTGGGCGGCGGCAATGATGAGCGCGAGCAGACGTTAAACCAGTTGCTGGTTGAGATGGACGGCTTTGAAGCCAACGAAGGCATCATCCTGATTGCTGCCACCAATCGTCCCGACGTGCTGGACCCCGCGCTTTTGCGCCCGGGCCGCTTTGACCGTCAGGTTGTTGTGTCGAACCCGGATGTGAATGGCCGCGAGAAAATCCTCAAGGTTCATGTGCGTAATGTTCTCATCGCGCCGAATGTGGATTTGAAAATTATCGCCCGTGGCACGCCCGGTTTCTCCGGCGCGGATTTGATGAACCTGGTGAACGAGGCAGCCTTGCTTGCTGCGCGTCGCAATCGCCGTCTGGTGACCATGAGCGAATTTGAAGATGCCAAAGATAAGGTGATGATGGGTGCGGAGCGCAAGTCATTGGCGATGACGGCGGATGAGAAGAAAAATACCGCTTACCACGAAGCCGGTCACGCGATCATTGCGCTGCTCTTGAATAAGACCATCGACCCTATTCACAAGGCAACGATTATTCCCCGTGGCCGTGCGCTCGGCATGGTAATGACGCTACCGGAATCCGATCGTTATAACCTGACTTATGAGAAGGCAATTTCGCGGCTCATCATGTTGTTCGGTGGACGCGAGGCAGAAATTATTACCTTCGGTCCAGACAAAGTGACGACTGGTGCCAGCGGTGATATTCAGATGGCAACCAGCCTTGCCCGCTCCATGGTGATGGAATGGGGCATGTCTGAAAAGCTCGGCCGTGTGCGCTACCGCGCCAATGACCAGGAAGTGTTCCTCGGCCATTCGGTTTCGCAGTCCACCAACATGTCGGACGAGACTGCCAAGCTGATTGACGAAGAAGTGCGCCTGCTTATCGAAAAAGGCGAAAGCGAAGCCCGCCGCCTGATTACCAAGAACAAGAAGCAGTTTGTTATGATTGCCGAAGCGCTACTTGAGTATGAAACGCTGACCGGAGATGAGTTGCGCGGGATGCTCGAAGGCATCCAGCCCAAGCGCGATGATGACGATACCAATACCCCCGTTCGCGGCACAACTGTGCCAAAAGCCGGCGCAGGCAAGGCAAAACCCCGCAAGGGCGGCGAGCCTGAAATGGAACCGCAGCCTCAAGCCTGAAATTTGGGGAAGACAAAATGCCGGGGAGTACTCCGGCATTTTTTATTTGTCGAAGCAAAAGCGCCGTGTGATGGTGTCCCTGTTTCCTGAAATTGCGGGAGACCTGAGCATATTCGCTTTCTACTTCATGGTCGGAATAACAAACTCCGCGCCATCTTTAATTCCGCTCGGCCACCTGCTCGTCACCGTCTTCGTCTTCGTATAAAACTTAAACGCATCCGGGCCGTGCTGGTTTAAATCGCCGAAGCCTGAACCTTTCCAGCCGCCGAATGTGTAATAGGCTATTGGCACCGGTATCGGAACGTTGATGCCGACCATGCCGACTTGTACGCGGGAGGCGAAGTCGCGGGCAGCGTCGCCGTCTCTAGTGAATATCGCTGTGCCGTTGCCATATTCATGGTCATTGGTCATTTGCAGCGCTTCTTCATAAGTTTTGGCGCGGACAACGGCCAGCACCGGCCCGAAGATTTCTTCTTTATAGATGCGCATGTCTGTCGTCACATTATCGAACAGACAGCCGCCCATATAGTAACCGTTTTCATAGCCCTGCATGGAGAAACCGCGACCATCGACAATGAGGTCCGCGCCCTCGGCAATGCCAATATCGACATAGCCTTTGACCTTGTCCAAATGTGCCTTGGTGACCAGAGGTCCGAAGTCCGCCGATGGATCAGTGGACGGGCCGACCTTCAAGCTCTCCACGCGCGGTGTGAGCTTGGCCATCAAGCGGTTGGCAGTATCTTCGCCGACGGGAACAGCCACCGAAATCGCCATACAGCGCTCGCCAGCTGAACCATAGCCCGCACCGATCAACGCATCGACGGTCTGGTCCATGTCGGCATCCGGCATGATAATCATATGGTTCTTTGCGCCGCCAAAGCACTGCACGCGCTTGCCGGTAGCGCAGCCACGCGAGTAGATATAATGCGCAATCGGTGTAGAGCCGACAAAACCAATGGCCTTAATATCGCGGTCATCAAGAATGGCATCTACGGCTTCCTTATCGCCATTGACGACGTTAAGAACGCCAGCCGGAAGTCCAGCCTCAATGAACAATTCAGCAATGCGCATCGGCACGCCGGGGTCACGCTCTGATGGTTTCAACACATAAGTATTGCCGCACGCCAGCGCGGGAGCAATTTTCCAAAGCGGTATCATGGCCGGAAAATTGAACGGCGTTATGCCCGCAACAACGCCAAGCGACTGACGCAGCGAATACACATCAATGTTCGGACCTGCACCATCGGTGAATTCGCCTTTGAGCAAATGCGGCGAGCCGATGCAGAACTCCACCACTTCAAGGCCGCGCTGAATATCGCCCTTGGCATCAGGAACGGTCTTACCATGCTCCTTGGCGAGCAGCAGCGCCAGTTCATCATATTCGCCATGGACCAGTTCGAGAAACTTCATCAAAACACGGGCACGGCGCTGCGGATTGGTCGCCGACCAGCCAGCATGAGCTACCTTGGCATTCTCGATTGCACCGCGCACTTCAGCCTGAGACGCCAGCGAAACCTTGGCCTGCACTTCGCCGGTCATCGGCATAAATACGTCTGCCGTTCGGCCGGATGTGCCGGCAACATGCTTGCCGCCGATAAAATGTCCGTAAGTTTTCATGGGAAGTTCCTTCAGTTTGACAGGCGGAGTATGCGCTATAAATTTCAATTGCAATAATCACAAAAGCACATCTATTGTGCATGAATCAAAGTCTTGGAGTGATTTCGGTGCAATTTCATTCCGGTGACAGTGCACTTAATTGCGCCCGCAGCTTACGAGGACGCCAGTTCAGCCTGTCCGGTCGCGCAATTAACTGCACTGTCACCGGAATGCGTGCGTTAACCAGCCCATCAGATCGCCGCAACCGCCTTCGCCAACAGGTCGCGCACTTGTCCCGCGACGGCGTGCAGATCCGGGTTGTCGATGGCCTGCATCGATGCGACCGGGTCGATGGCGCTGACCTCCACCCCGCCGTCAACGGCCCGCAAGATCACATTGCAAGGCAGCATTGCGCCAACGCGCGGCTCTATCCCGATGGCCTGATAGGCCATGTTAGGATTGCACGCCCCCAGGATCAGATAGGGCGTCATCTCGACATCCAGCTTTTTCTTCAGCGTTGCCTGCACGTCAATTTCGGTCAGAATGCCAAAACCCTTGTCGGCAAGTGCCTTTCGGGTGCGGGCGTCGACCTCGTCAAAGCTGGCCCCGGTCAACAAACGGTTGAACGTGTA
>JAYVRA010000065.1:0-23370 GCA_043776635.1 Phyllobacteriaceae bacterium | reverse complement strand
CAGCGAAGCCAAACCCTTCACATGGCGCGCAAACCCAGACGAAATCATCGCTGCCAGAAATCGGGGGTTCCAAATGTTGGAATCAATCCACTAGTGAGCCGTTCAGTCACGAAAATTAAAGACTTAAATGATACTTTGAATGCTCTGGGTGAAAGTAACTCTGTTAAATTAGCAGGACTAAATGTAATGATTCGGCTCACTGATACCATTTCTATCGTCGCCGAATCCCCCGGCCTTACTCATGATGAGATTGAGGTCGTGATTACAATTCCGACATACAAGCGCCCCGGGCATATTATCAAAACGTTGAATTCCGTTATAAATCAGACGACTAAGCGCAAATACGCGATTATCGTTATGGATAATGATGACGATGGTCTACAAGGTATTGGTGCCTGCCAAGCCTTGTTTGAAGCTGGCAAAGTTACTGGCACGCTGCTAATCGCTCATGCCCGTGGCAACTGCAATGCCTACAACGCCGGCTGGTTCACAGCGCAAAAGAAATATCCGAATTTCAAATATCTCATCGTAATCGACGATGATGAAGTCGCGTGCCCCAATTGGATTGAGGACATGTGCGCGACGGCGGAGAAGTTTGGAACGGACATTGTCGGCGGGCCGCAATTGCCGGTGTTTGATACGCCTAAGCTGCAAGCCTTTGAAAAACACCCGGTTTTCACGCCGCACTATTCTCAAACCGGACCTGTGCCGATCGTTTATTCGTCGGGAAATTTGCTGGTGAGCCATAGACTGATGGACGAAATGGGCAATCCGTTCTTTGAATTGCGCTATAATTTTATGGGCGGCGGTGATGCGGATTTAATTGACCGCTCCGTGCGCAAGGGTTTCAAAGTGGCGTGGTGCAATGATGCTCCGGTGCATGAAACAATCCCCTCACGCCGGACAGAAAGCGACTGGCTGCGCGCGCGCTCACTGCGTAATGGTGTGATTTCAACGCTGGTTGAGCGGCGTCAACGGGCAAATCAGCCGTTTGGCCGAGCCCGCACATTTGCCAAAAGCGTGGCACTTTTGGCAGTTTCGCCATTTCGTGGCATAAAACGAATGATACAGACCGGCTCGCTGATGATAGGCACTTACCCTGTCTATATTGGTTTGGGCCGCGTACTGGGCGAATTTGGATATTCCAATGAACAATATCGTCACGCCGAGAAGAACTGAACGGTGGTCGCTCGACTATATTGACCCGGCGCTCTTAGCGCGGCTGCAAACCATTGCAGCAACAATATTTTTTACGATACTTCTAGTCTCGTTCCGGCCCTTTAATGTTGGGCAATCCGGTAACGCTTTGGAAGCGACCGGCGATGTCGTCAACCAAATTGGCTTCGGAAGTGTCGGCATTTTATCGCTGTTCGCACTCCTCTCTCTTGTGGACCGTAAAGTTGTCAAATCACTGCTAAGTCCTTGGTGGATCATGCTTTTTGCGTGCGCCTTCTTTTCCGCAAGTCATGCCCTTGATACCGCTTCTGCCTACAAAGCCCTTGCCTTCACCCTTATTTGCATCTTAGCGATGTTGGCTGTTTTGGTGCTGCCGTCGGGCGCGGATGGCTACCAGCAAGTGTTGATGACGGCTTCAGTTTGTGTGCTCGCCATGTCCTATGCAGGCCTGATTGTTGCGCCGGATATTGCCATGCATAATGCCTTTTCATCCGAGCCGGAACATGCCGGACTTTGGCGCGGAATATACTCGCACAAAAATATTGCAGGGCCCGTGTTTGCCGGAATTTCATTTATGGGCATCTATGCATTCCGGCGCGGGGCGCGGGTTTTAGGCGGCATTGTGGCTGTGGCGGGCCTGATATTCGTGGCCAATACCGGCTCCAAAACATCCGCCGGATTGGTGCCTTTGGTGATACTTTTGGTGATGGTTCCGGGCTTTTTCGGCTTGCGGAGGCTCGCCTCCATCACTGTTTTCATTGCGATTTTGACAACAATTCTTGGCACCGTTGGCACAGTTGTGTTCAGCTCGCTTGGCAATCTACGTGAGATTATTTCGCCTGGCGCGACGTTCACCGGGCGAGTTGAAATTTGGAAATTCGCGCTAAAAAATATCTACGATCACCCTTGGATAGGCTTCGGGTTTGACAGCTTTTGGTACTCGCCGGCGGTCTATTATGGCGAGAAAGATTTTGAGGCGACGTGGGATGTGCACGGCGTCATTCACGGCCACAATGGCTATGTTGACATTGCTTTGACCATGGGAGTTCCAGCGCTTTTCCTGGCGCTGACCACCATGATTTTGATCCCTGTCATCGATTATGCCAAATGCATCAAAGTGCGGGAAAATATCCGGCTGGCGGACATGTTTATGATGATTTTCGCATTTTCAGCGCTAAATGCCTGTTTAGAAAGCTTTTTCTTCCGCCGCGCCGATCCGGTCTGGCTGATGTTTGTTATGGCCGCCTTCGGTTTGCGCTTGACGGCGCGGTTTGTTGTGCCTTCAAAGGTGTAGTCCACACCCGGGGGTTTTCAGATGACAAATAAAGTGGTTTTGGCCGGTGCAGGCAATATGGGTTTTGCCATGTTGCAGGGCTGGATTGATGGTAAAGTGCTCGCGCCTCACGATGTGTATGTCGTTGAACCCAACGCTGATTTGCGCACGCGGGCAACTGGTCTTGGCGCACATGCGGTAAGCAGCGTTGTGGATTTGCCTGCCGGGTTCACTCCGTATTTGGTGGTTCTTGCTGTCAAACCGCAGGTGATGGCTGCGGTTTTGCAAGACTATAAAAAAATCGCCGCGTACGGCGCGGCTTTCCTCTCAGTGGCGGCCGGGATCAATGCGCTGACGATGCGCCAAGCGCTCGCAGATGATACGGAAATCGTTCGGTGTATGCCCAACACACCATCGAGCATCGGCAAAGGGATGCTGGTCTATTTCAACAATGATAAAGTGACCGCAGACCTCGAAACTTTCGTGGTCTCGCTCTTGTCCTGCTCCGGCCTTGTCGCAAAAGTTGACGATGAAAATTTGATGGACGCGGTAACAGCGGTTTCCGGTTCCGGCCCGGCTTATGTGTTTCACTTTATTGAGTGCCTGACGCAGGCCGGGGTGGATGCCGGCTTGCCGGAAGAAATTGCAGGCAAGCTCGCGATGCAAACCATCATGGGCGCAGGCGCACTCGCCGCTGCCAGTCATGACACGCCGACCAAATTGCGCGAGCAAGTGACCAGCCCGAACGGCACGACGCAGGCGGCGCTGAACGTGCTGATGTGCGGCGGGCGCTTGCAAGCTTTGGTGAGCGAGGCTGTGGAGGCGGCGCGGGCGCGATCTGTGGAACTGGGCAAATAGCTCTTTGACTTCAAAATTAGGCTGACTAAATTAATTCCATGAATATGATGTTCCAACCAAATCACATCACCATGCAGCGGGCCAAGGGACTTGGCAGGCTGGCGGTGAAACTTGGGGCTGGCCAGACACGGCTTGACCGGATGCACGAATCCGGTGCGGCGAAACTGCGGATACCCAAACGCGGCGACGGCAATTTTGAAGCGGTGCTGATTAACACTGCCGGGGGGCTGACCGGCGGCGATGAAATGAGCTGGCGGTTCGACGTGGCCGCGCAATGCGCCGCAACATTCACCACACAGGCCTGCGAGAAAATCTATGCGTCAAGCGGCGGCACTGCTAAAGTGACAACGCACATTACTGTTGGCGCGAATGCCAAGCTGGCGTGGTTGCCGCAGGAGAGCATTCTGTTTGATAAGTCGCAGCTTACACGAAGTCTCACCGTGGATTTGGCGGCGGGTGCGCAGGTGCTGATTGTCGAACCAGTGGCTCTGGGGCGGCTGGCGATGGGCGAGAACCGCATTACCGGACTATTTCAAGATCGCTGGCGCATTAGCCAGAGCGGGCGGCTAATTCATGCCGAGGATTTCAAAATCGGGCCGGATATTTCTGACGTGGCAGACAAGACTTCCGTTCTACGTGGCGCGGGAAGTTTCGCCACGCTGCTGCTAATTTCGCCACGAGCGGAAGGCCTGCTTGAAGCGGCGCGGGACATCATCGGCGACCAAGGCGGCGCTTCGTTTTGGAATGGCAAGCTCCTTGCAAGAATCACGGCAAAGGACACTTATACTTTACGGAAACGGCTGATACCGCTTATCAGCCTGCTTAATTTTGAGGCAGCACTGCCACAATCATGGACACTTTAAAATAGACGCTTGTTTTTAACGCAAAACCGGCGGCCACTTTTGCCAAACAAGCGTCAGGAAACATAAATGCACTTAACACCCCGCGAAAAAGACAAGCTCCTGATTTCCATGGCTGCGATGGTAGCGCGGCGGCGGCTCGAACGCGGCGTGAAATTGAACCATCCCGAAGCAATTGCGCTGATTTCCGATTTCGTCGTCGAAGGCGCACGCGACGGGCGCAGCGTGGCAGACCTGATGGAGGCTGGCGCCCATGTCATAACCCGTTCCCAAGTGATGGATGGCATCGCCGAAATGATCCACGATGTGCAGGTCGAGGCGACGTTTCCTGATGGAACCAAGCTGGTGACTGTTCATGAACCGATACGGTGAGCGCCATATACGAAAAAGGCCGGTATGCTCCGGCCTTCTATCTCTACAATCCGTTGTAGAGATCAGCCGCCGTCAATCTGCGCGCCTATAATGGCAATTGCTTGCTGATAAACGCTAGCAGCATTCCAGCCTTGAATGGCTCCGAAATTACCTTCGCCCGGCTGATAGCCGCCGCCGCGTGACCAGCCATGGCCTTTGAGGAAGTTAGCTGTTGAGGCCAGCGCGTCCGCCTTTGAGCCAACCATATCAATATGGCCATTTCCATCGCCATCTGCACCGTAAGTGAAAACGTTCTTTGGCAAAAATTGTGTCTGGCCGATTTCGCCGTGCATGGCACCGCGCGATGAGCCGGAAATGACACCGCGATCCACCAATTTCAGCGCTGCGTAAAGCTGATCGGTGAAAAACTCGGTGCGCCGGCAATCATAAGCAAGTGTCGAAACCGCAGAAAGCGTGTTTTGGTCGCCCATATAGGAGCCAAAACCGGTTTCCATACCCCAAATGGCAATGATCGGACCGGCAGGAACGCCAAAGCGCTTTTCAATGCCGGCAAACAGTGCGGCATTGGCATTCTTCATTGCCTTGCCGCGCGAGGCAATGGCGGGGCCGCCGCGCTTTTTCATGAACGCATCCAAGGAAAGCTTGAAACTCTTTTGGTTGCGGTCTGCATTGATGGTTTTCGTTGCATAGCTCGTACCGGCAAATGCTGATAAACCTTTTGCCCCGACGCCATTAGCCTTGGCTTCAGCTGCAAATTCGCCCTTCCAAGCTTCAAATGCCCCGCCGGTGCTGCTGCAAGAAGCGGCCTGCGCATAGCCCGCGCCAAAAACTGTGATTGCAGCAACTGCCGCTAAGATTATCCCGCGCGCTCGCGCCATGTTTTTATCTCCAAAATGGGTGATTCGCAGCCCTGCGACACAATGCCAATGAAACTAGTGTTTGTCACCAGTCGCGCCATGGCAGCAACTGATGGCGAAAACTTGACAAGAAATCAACAATCCTGTTTAAGGCCGGAAATTCGCAAGAAGTTTAGTCTTCGAGCATCCGACCCATGCGTTTTCACAAGGTGAAAATGATGTGGGAGGGCAACATCCGGCAGCGCGGCGCGCCCCCGGGTGATGTTTTGCTTATGTCTTTGCTTTTAATGGATACGAACACCACCTTTGGCGAACCCGCCAAAGGCATAGGAAATTTGAATGTTTGAATCATTGCAAGAGCGTCTTGGCTCGATCCTCAACAGCCTCACCGGACGCGGTGCGCTTTCGGAGGCCGATGTTTCTGCCGCCATGCGCGAAGTGCGCCGTGCGCTGCTTGAGGCCGATGTCGCGCTGGACGTGGTGCGTTCATTCACTGATAAAGTGCGCAGCAAAGCTGTCGGCACTGAGATACTCAAAAGCATCAAACCCGGCCAAATGGTCGTTAAGCTGGTTCATGATGAGCTGGTAGAGCTACTTGGCACCGAAGGTGTCGGCGTTGATTTGAATGCGCCAGCGCCCGTTGTCATTATGATGGTGGGTCTGCAAGGCTCCGGTAAAACCACAACTTCGGCCAAACTTGCCAAGCGTCTCACTGAGCGTCAGCGCAAAAAAGTGCTGATGGCATCGCTTGATACCCGCCGCCCCGCCGCTCAGGAACAATTGCGCCAGCTCGGTGAACAGACTGGCGTTGCCACGCTTCCGGTCATTGCCGGCCAATCGCCGGTGGATATTGCTGCCCGTGCCGTTCAAGCTGCCAAGCTCGGCGCGTTTGATGTTATCATTCTGGATACCGCGGGCCGCACCCATATTGACGAGCCTCTGATGATGGAAATGGCGGAGATTAAATCCCGCGCCAACCCGCATGAAATCCTGCTCGTTGCTGACAGCCTCACGGGCCAGGACGCCGTAAACCTTGCCACCAGCTTTAATGAGCGCGTCGGCATCACCGGTATTGTGCTCACCCGCATGGACGGCGATGGCCGTGGCGGCGCGGCGCTTTCGATGCGTGCTGTTACCGGCAAGCCGATTAAACTTATCGGCGTCGGCGAAAAGATGGATGCGCTGGAAGAGTTTTATCCCAAGCGCATTGCAGACCGTATTTTGGGCATGGGCGATATTATTTCACTGGTCGAAAAGGCCGCTGAAAACATCGACCACGAAAAAGCCGCCGCCATGGCGAAGAAAATGCAGGAAGGCAAGTTTGATCTCGATGATCTTGCCGACCAACTGCGCCAGATGAAAAAAATGGGCGGCATGGGCGGCATGATGAGCATGATGCCCGGTATGGGCAAGATGAAAGATCAGATGGCGTCTGCCGGTCTTAACGATAAAATGTTCGATCGCCAGATTGCCATTGTCTCCTCCATGACCAAGGCCGAACGCGCCAATCCGGATATGCTCAAGCATTCGCGCAAACAGCGCATTGCCAAAGGCTCCGGCACGGATGCCGCCGAAATCAATAAGCTGCTCAAAATGCACCGCCAAATGGCCGACATGATGAAAGCCATGAAGGGCGGCAAAGGCGGCATGATGAAGTCCATGATGGGCGGCCTTGCCAATAAAATGGGGCTTGGTGGTGGTTTGGGCGGCATGATGGGCGGCGGCGGTATGGGCGGAATGCCTGACCTTGGCAATATGGACCCCAAACAACTGGAAGCCTTGAAGAAACAAGCCGAAGCTGCCGGTCTTGGCAGTATGATGGGCGGTGGAATTCCTAAATTGCCGGGTTTGGGCGGTCCAAAATTACCTGGTCCAGGCAGCCTTCCCGGCCTGCCGAGGAAGAAGTGATGCTATGAGCACTGACACCGCAAACACCCTCGCTACGCTCCGCGCCTCAATCGACAACATTGATGCAGCCCTCATTCACATGCTGGCGGAGCGCTTTGCGCGCACTAAGGAAGTCGGCATTTTGAAAGCCGCGCATGGCCTGCCACCAGCGGACCCCGCGCGTGAAAAAATCCAGATAGAGCGCCTGCGCCAACTCGCGCACGATGCTCATCTTGACCCCGATTTTGCGGAGAAGTTTTTGAACTTCATCATCCGCGAGGTCATCCGCCACCACGAACAAATCAAGGCTGAAACAGCCGCGACGAAATCCAACGCATAAAAGATCATATAAAGGAAAATACCATGTCTCTTAAAATCCGCCTCGCCCGCGCTGGCTCCAAGAAGCGTCCTTACTACCACATCGTTGTTGCTGATGCCCGCGCCCCGCGCGATGGTCGTTTTATCGAAACACTCGGCAAGTGGGATCCAATGCTCGCCAAGGGTGATGCAGGCCGCGTAGCCATTGATGGCGACAAGGCAAAAGAATGGATTGCCAAGGGCGCACAGCCGACAGATCGCGTATTGCGCTTCCTTGCCGAAGCCGGACACGCCACACGCGACGCCCGCAACAACCCGACAAAGGCAGAGCTTGGCACAAAGGCCAAGGAACGTATTGCCATGGCTGAAAAGAAAGCCAACGACGCCGCTGCCGCCATCGAAGCTGAAAAGGTCGCAAAAATTGCCGCTGCAGAAGCTGAAAAGGCTGCTGCCGCAGAAGCCGCCGCCGCCGCCAAGGCCGCTGCAGAAGCTCCAGCCGAAGCTGCCCCGGAAGCAGAAACCGCAGCTGAGTAATATTTGCCTGTTTGATATTTCCAAAGCGGCGGGAAAAATCCCGCCGTTTTTTGTTGGCAAGCCTTTAACTGCTTGCGCGAATGAAAATTTATTGAAATGTTTTGCACAACACATGGCAGGCAATAAGTGACTCAACCACGCGGCATCAGCATTCTCGGCTCCACCGGCGTCAACACGCTGGATGTCATCCGCCATTCGGGCGGGCGCGATGCGTTTGAAGTTACCGCCGTTACCGGCTCCGCCAACACCACGCTGATGGCCAAGCAAGCCCGCGCGGTGAATGCCAAAATCGCCGATATCACCATGGCGGCCATCGTCGGCATGGCGGGCTTGGAGCCGACGCTGGCAGCCGCCAAGAACGGCGGCACCATTGCGCTGGCCAACAAGGAATGTCTGGTTTCCGCAGGCACATTGTTTCTGGATGCCATCCACCAGTCCGGTGGAAAACTGCTGCCAGTGGATTCAAAACACAATGCAATTTTCCAAATGCCGGGTAATGAAGATAAAAAAGCCCTCGAGCGCGTGATTTTGACAGCTTCCGGTGGCCCGTTCCGCAACTGGACCCTTGAGCAAATGAAAGCAGTGACAGTCGAAACTGCACGGGCGCATCCCAATTGGTCGATGGGCCTCAAAATTTCCATCGACAGCGCTTCGATGTTCAACAAAGCGCTGGAAATGATTGAGGCCAAGCATTTGTTTGGCCTTAACCCGGAACAGCTGAAAGCGTTTATTGCGGGTAAAATACCATTTCTGGCGATGGCCGAAATCGTTGAGCGCGTTGTCAGCAAATGTCGGCCTCCAAACATTATGATATTGCTTACGTCTATCAAGACGATCAAAATGCGTGCATCTTAGCCAACGCGTCTATTGCCGCAATTTAGGGTCTGGACCTGTTAATTTTGATGAAATGGCAGGCGAATGGCGAAACTATGCAAAGAAAACAGTGCAGAACGGGCTGGGGACCGTTCAAACTGTTTGACGCCGCAGAGTGAAGTCAGTTGCTTGTTGATGCCCAAACCGGGCGCTTTCCGGCTTTTGCGACAACGCAATCGCCGAAAATCACCTCGACCATTTCGTCAAAATTAACAGGCCCGGACCCTGACAGTCATACCAAAGGACAGCCCCATGCAACAGCGACACTTAGGAAAATACGGACCAAAAATCGGCGCGGTTGCGCTCGGCTGCATGAGCTTTGCCGGTGCTTATGGCAACTCCAATGAGGGCGAGGCAGACGCGGTTTTGCACACCGCGCACGAGCTCGGCATCACCCATTTGGACACAGCTAAAATCTATGGAGACGGGCTTTCCGAAACCATGATCGGCACGTTCCTCAAAGCCAATCCTTCAAAAAAATTCACCATCGCCACCAAGGGCGGCATCATGACCAGCCCGACGCGCGGCTATGATAATTCGCTTGGCTACATGCGCGAATGCCTTGAAGGTTCGCTGAAACGTTTAGGCGTGGACTATGTTGACCTCTATTATATCCACCGCCGTGACAAAACTATTCCTATCGAGGAAGTCGCAGGCACGATGGCTCGCTTTGTTGAAGAAGGCAAAATCGGTGGTATTGGTTTCTCCGAAATTTCCCCTGCGTCCCTGCGCCGCGCCCATGTGGTTCATCCGGTCCTGGCCGTGCAGAATGAATATTCGCTCTGGACCCGCCAGCCCGAGCTTGGCCTGTTGCAAACCTGCGAGGATCTCGGCGCGGCCTTCGTTGCCTTCTCGCCCGTCGGGCGCGGTGTGTTGACGGACAGTATTCCAGACCCGCAAACGTTCGCGCCAACAGATTTCCGCAAAATAAACCCTCGCTTTATTGAGCCTGACTATTCGTTGAACTTACCGTGGCTGAAACGCTTCCAAGCGCTGGCCCGCGATATGGGCCACGCGACTTCAACACTTGCCGTCGCATGGACGCTGGCCAAAGGCGATCACAATATCCCGATTCCCGGCACACGGTCCGTTGAACATACCCGCGAGCTTGCCAAGGCTGGCAGCATGAAGCTGACCACCGAGGAGATGGCCCGCATCGAGAAAGTCCTCCCTGTGGGCTTTGCCAACGGCCCGCGCTATGCACCGGAAAATTATGCCGATGTCGAGATTTATGGGTAGCCATTAACTTCCCACCCTCACATTAGGGTCTGGCACCTGTCAGCCTGTTGACGGGTGTTTTTATTTTGTGGTCAAGTCAGTAATCTCCGGAGAAATAACCAAGTAATTGCCCCCCCTTCCGTTTGACACAATTCTCCTGTATGAGGCCGCCAACTGAAAACGGCATAGCAGTAGGCTTGGCCCCACTAACCTCCCGAGTGACCAGATGAAAATCCGCAATATCGCGATTATCGCGCACGTTGACCATGGCAAAACGACTTTGGTTGATAAGCTTCTCCAGCAGTCCGGTGCTTTCCGCGACAACCAGCGCGTGGCTGAGCGCGTTATGGATTCCAACGAGCTTGAAAAAGAGCGCGGTATTACGATTTTGGCGAAAGCCACCTCCGTTGAATGGCACAACACCCGCATTAACATTGTGGATACGCCGGGCCATGCCGACTTCGGCGGCGAAGTTGAGCGTATTTTGTCGATGGTGGACGGCGTTATCGTTTTGGTGGATGCTGCCGAAGGCCCGATGCCACAGACTAAATTCGTGGTCAGCAAGGCGTTGAAGCTGGGCCTCAAGCCGATCGTTGCGATCAACAAAGTTGACCGTCCGGATGCGCGCATCACCGAAGTTGTGAACGAAGTTTTCGACCTGTTTGCCATGCTGGACGCGACAGACGAGCAGCTGGATTTTCCGCTGCTTTATGGTTCAGGCCGCAATGGCTGGATGTCGGCCACACAAGACGGCCGTCAGGATGAAGGCATGAAAGCGCTGTTTGAGCTGGTGCTTTCGCATGTTCCAGAACCAACGGTTGCGCCCGGCCCGTTCACGATGATTGGCACGATTTTAGAGGCCAACCCTTTCCTTGGCCGCATTATCACAGGCCGCATTCATTCCGGCTCGATCAAGCCAACACAGCAGTTCAAGGTTATAGGCCAGGACGGCAAGCTCATCGAGCAAGGCCGCGTGTCGAAAATCCTCGCGTTCCGTGGCATTGAGCGCACGGCCATTGAAGAAGGCTTTGCCGGCGATATCGTCGCCATTGCCGGGCTTTCAAAGGGCACAGTCGCCGATACTTTCTGCGCGATGGAAGTAACGACGCCCATGAAGGCACAGCCTATTGACCCGCCGACAGTGACCATGTCCTTCATCGTCAATGACAGCCCGCTCGCTGGCACCGAAGGCGATAAAGTGACCAGCCGCGTTATCCGTGACCGCCTGATGCGCGAAGCTGAAGGCAATGTAGCGCTTTTGATTGAAGAATCTGTAGACAAGGATTCGTTCTTCGTTTCCGGTCGCGGTGAGTTGCAGCTGGCAGTTCTCATTGAAACCATGCGCCGCGAAGGCTTCGAAATGGCCGTGTCGCGTCCGCGTGTTGTCGTTAAGAAGGACGAAGCGACCGGTGAATTGCTGGAGCCGGTTGAAGAAGTTGTTATCGACGTTGATGAAGAATATTCGGGCGTTGTTGTGCAGAAAATGTCCGAACGCAAAGCCGAAATGGTCGAACTTCGTCCTTCCGGCGGCAATCGCTCGCGCATGGTATTCTACGCACCGACACGCGGCCTGATCGGCTACCAGTCCGAATTGTTGACAGACACGCGCGGCACGGCGATTATGAACCGCCTGTTCCACGCCTATCAGCCATACAAGGGCGATATTGCCGGCCGTTCAAACGGCGTTCTGATTTCAAATGATAGTGGCGAGGCCGTAGCGTTCGCGATGTGGAACTTGGAAGATCGCGGTCCAATGATTATCGAGCCGGGCGAAAAGGTTTACCAAGGCATGATTATCGGCATCCATAGCCGTGATAATGATTTGGAAGTCAACGTTCTTAAAGGCAAGAAGCTCACCAACATTCGCTCCGTCAACAAGGACGAAGCCGTTCGCCTGACAACCCCGATCCGCATGACACTGGAACGCGCTTTAGCGTGGATTCAAGACGATGAGTTGATGGAAGTCACGCCCAAGTGCATCCGCCTTCGCAAAATCCATCTCGATCCAAATGATCGCAAGCGCGCTGATAAGGCCAAAGTGGCTTAATCAATTAGGGCATTGAAATTCAAAACCCGCCGGAGCGTTCCGGCGGTTTTTTTTGGATAATTTATGCCGGAATGGCCAAGCCCCTTATCACCGCAGGACGCGCGACAAATGCCTGCAACACGCGGTCAACATTTTTGAACTTATCATAGCCAACCAAATTCCCGGCTGCGTAGAAGCCCACAAGGGCGCGTATCCACGGGAAAATGGCGATATCGGCGATGGTGTATAGATCACCTGTCATCCATGCTTTTCCGTCCAAATGCTTGTCCAAAACACCAAGCAAACGCGTCACTTCGCTGACATAGCGGTCGCGCGGGCGCTTATCTTCAAAATCCTTGCCGGCAAATTTATGAAAGAAACCAAGCTGTCCGAACATCGGACCAATGCCGCCCATTTGAAACATTACCCATTGCAGTGTTTCATAACGTCCTGCCGCATCAGCCGGAATGAGCTTGCCGGTCTTTTCAGCGAGATACACCAGAATAGCCCCGGATTCGAACAGCGATAACGGTTTGCCATCAGGCCCATCGGGGTCAATGATCGCAGGGATTTTGTTGTTGGGATTTAAGGATAAAAACTCCGGCGTCATTTGGTCGTTTGTGCCGAAGTTGACGGAATGCGCCTCGTAAGGCAGGCCAATTTCTTCGAGTGCAATAGATATTTTCACGCCATTAGGCGTTGGCAGAGAGTAGAGTTGCAGTCTGTCCGGATGTTTTGCCGCCCATTTGGCGGTAATCGGGTGGGAGATGGTCGCGCTCATATGAATTGTCCCTTCAGTGGTGAGGAGGCTCAAGTAAGCTCTTGGCAGACGCTATCAAGGGCAGACGCATGGTTTAACGACGGATTAAACCCATCCCTTGCACCTGTGCCAATATGAGAAAATGTTACAAATATTTTTGCGCTGGTGCTTGCGCGAATCTTACCGGTGACTATGGTTAACAAATTATGACCAAGCTTGCTTTTGACATTCGCCCTGCGGCACCCTTCGATGCCGGCGCCATCGCCTCAATTCATGAGGCGGCGTGGGACAACGCCTATCGCGGTATTATTCCGCACAAAACGTTGAATGGCATGATCGCGCGGCGCGGACCGTACTGGTGGACAAAAGCGCTTGGGGCATCAAATTCTATTCTGGTGGCCGAAATCGGCGGCAAGATCGCCGGTTACACCACGCTGGGGCGCAACCGCACACGTGTGCTTGAGCAGCAGGGCGAGATTTTTGAACTTTATATGCGCCCTGAATATCAGGGCTTAGGCTTCGGCAGCCGCCTGTTTTATGCCGCCAAGGCTCGCGTAGCGGACTTTGGTCTCAAAGGTCTTGTTGTGTGGGCGCTGGAAGACAATAGCCGCGCGATTGGCTTCTATGAGGCGATAGGCGGCAAGGATATTGCGGAAGGCACCGAAACATTCGAAGGCCGCCATTTACGCAAAATTGCGTTTGCGTGGAATTAGAGCAGCGCGCCAGAAAGTGCATAATGTTTTTAGAGATGTGCGGTTTTTGGAGAAAAGTGACGCTCAAACAAAAGGTTAGAGCGCCAAGCCGATTCTATATCAGCGTCGAGCGCTCTACGGAGTTTTGCAGTGAGTTGAATAAATCTCCGGTAAGGCACAAATCCCCGGAAAATATTGTGCGAGAAAGCAGAAATACTTCTGCAATTCACGAAACCTTATCTGATAAATCACATGACGATGGTTTTGATTTGTCCCAGCCGACAGAATTCCATTTTTCGGCTTGTGGACTAACCGTGCCGTCTTCTTCCTCGCGGATATAATATTCATAACAGTTCGCGCCGGTTTTTATAACGGCAAAACATGCGCCACTTACGTTTGTATAAAAAGTACAAAATAGGCCGTGGCGCTCATACCAATGACCATCAGCGCTCATATTGTCGTCATGGTAGTCTATTGAGCCATTCGGATGATAGGTCTCGGTAAACTTTACACCGTCAGCATAATTGCCGACCATGCTCATGCCCGTAAATGTAGCAATAATCTCTGCACCATCCAGTTGGCGTTGATTGTCAGCTACCGCGATGCCGCTCATCATCAGAAGAAATAATGAACTAATGGCATAAAGTGTTTTCATGGGTTTTACTCTATCCGACATTTTGACAAAATAAAGCCCGGCATGATGGTTCATACCGGGCGATACAAACTGGTCAGTGAGACAGGCCAATTTGAAGATGTCAGTCCATATCTTTCAGCTCAGTGTCTTTCTTAGTATCTTTCACAAACAGCAAACCTATGACCAAAGTAATTGCCGCTATAATGACCGGATACCAAAAGCCGTAGTAAATATCGCCCTTGGCGGCACTCATCGCGAACACGATGGCTGGCAACAGGCTACCGAACCAACCTTTGCCAATATGGTATGGCAGCGACATACCCGTGCGGCAAAAGCGTCCCTCGAAATATTGGTTTGCAACAGCAAAGCTTGAATCCACGAGGTATAGAACCCGCGCTTTCCGGCAGGCGAATGTTCCGCAACATATGTAGCTGCGCCGCCATATCCTCCCGGAGCTTGCGGCATGACACCTCTGGATCAAAGTGTGGCAGACAAGAGCGCACATTGGCAGCCAGCCAATGGGCTTGTGACTTTAGTCTAACGACATGCCAGAACCGCCAAATGCTTGACTCTTCAGAAAAACCAACTAAGCAGCGGCGGACAGTGAAGGAAACAGTTTGATGAGCCATTTTGGCCTCGCCATATCAGCGTCGAACACAGCGGCTACAGCCGGTGCGCTCGCCCGCGTATTTCCGGTTTCCAAACTGACCACCGCCAAAAAAACCACCAAACAGGTTTAATTACCTTTGCTTACCCGAAACTCTCCCGGGCTGGCGGGGGACCGCTGGACAGGTTTAGACATCAGGGGAGCCAAACAGGAATTTCAAAATGAATAGTGCAGGTTTCAAGGTAGCAATCGTCGGCGCGACGGGTAATGTCGGACGCGAAATGCTGAACATTTTAGAAGAGCGCGGCTTTCCGGTTTCCGAAGTGGTTGCACTGGCGTCCCGCCGCTCGCTCGGAACAGAAGTGTCGTTCGGTGACAAGCTCCTGAAGTGCAAAGTACTGGAGCAATATGATTTCTCCGGCACCGACATTTGCTTAATGTCCGCCGGTGGCAACATCTCCAAGGAATGGTCGCCAAAGATCGGCGCGCAGGGCTGCATCGTCATCGACAACTCATCCGCATGGCGCTACGATGCTGCCGTGCCTTTGATCGTTCCTGAAGTAAATCCGGAGCACATCACGCAATTCACCAAGCGCAACATCATTGCCAACCCGAATTGCTCAACAGCGCAGATGCTGGTGGCCTTGAAGCCATTGCATGATGCCGCCAAGATCACCCGCATTGTGGTTTCGACATATCAATCCGTTTCGGGCGCCGGCAAGGAAGGCATGGACGAACTGTTCACGCAGACACGAGCCGTGTTCGTGGCCGACAGCATCGAAGCCAAGAAGTTCACCAAGCGCATCGCCTTCAATGTCATCCCGCACATCGATGTGTTCATGGAAGACGGCTATACAAAAGAAGAGTGGAAGATGGTCGCCGAGACCAAGAAGATGCTCGACCCGAAGATCAAAGTCACCGCCACCTGCGTGCGTGTGCCAGTGTTCATCGGCCATTCCGAAGCCATCAATATTGAGTTTGAAAATCCACTTTCCGCTGATGAAGCCCGCGAAATCCTGCGCAACGCGCCAGGCTGCCTGGTGGTCGACAAGCTCGAAAACGGCGGCTACGCCACGCCAATCGATTGCGCCGGTGAAGACGCAACTTACATCTCGCGCATCCGCGAAGATGCCACGGTGGAAAACGGCCTGAATATCTGGGTTGTCTCCGACAATTTGCGCAAGGGCGCAGCGCTTAACGCTGTACAGATTGCGGAACTGTTGATCGCCAAGGGGTTGATCGCGCCGAAAGCAAAGAAAGCCGCTTAAAAACTATCCTTGTCTATGGTAGGAAACTTGCCCACCATAGACACAAGGAGTTTTACCATGGCCAATGTCGAAAAAATCAGTGTAGCCCTAACGCCGGAAATGGCAGCAGACATGCGCAAAGCCGTCGAATCCGGCGAATATGCCTCTGCCAGCGAAGTGATGCGGGACGCACTGCGCCAATGGCGTACCCGTCGTGACGAGCGGGCGAGAGCCATGGATGAGCTGGGCCGCCTGTGGGACGAGGGTATAGCCAGCGGGCCTATGGTGGATGGCAAAGAAGCGCTTGGCAGAATACGTGCGAATCTGGCCCAGTATAATACGCAATGACATTTCACTATAGCCCACTAGCTGAAATTGTTGTTGAGGAAATCTCAAGCTACATCGCGCAAGATAATTATCGGGCGGCTATGAGTTGGATCGATTCGATACAGCAAAAATGCGAACATCTTGTTGATATGCCTAAAATGGGTGTTTCCATAGGCTCAGTCAGGCGAAACATCCGCATGATTTCATTTGGAAGCTATTTGATTTTATATCGTGAGATCAAAGCAGGCATTGAGATCATCCGTGTGGTTCACGGTGCACGTAAATGGCAAGACCTGCTCTAGGGTCTGCACCTGTTAATTTTGACGAAATGGCAGGCGAATGGCGAAACTATGCAAGGAAAACAGTGCAGAACGGGTAAAGGCCCGTTCAAAATGTTTGACGCCGCAGAGTGAAGCCAGTTGGCTGTTGGTGCCAAGATCGGGCGCTTTTGGGCGATTGCGTTGTCGCAAAAGCCTAAAAATGCTAGCATTTGCTGCGCCCTCGCTCCTGGCACTCACCAAAAATCACCTCGACCATTTCGTCAAAATTAACAGGTCCAGACCCTGGATATTGCAAGCTGGGTATTGCAGGGGATGATTTTAAGGATGGCCTTAAAACATTTCCCGTCGGGAATTATATGATACTCTATCAACATGTAGAAAATGGGATTGAAATCATCCGTCTCATGCACGCGGCTCGTGATTGGCAGAGTTTAGTCTAATACTTCTGCGCTTTGTTTTGGAATAACTTTATGACCCTATCGATCAACTTCGCCAAAATGAACGGGCTCGGCAACAAGATCATTGTTGCTGATGTGCGCGGCGCGGCTGGTCGGGTAACGGCTGCGGCGGCGATTGCGATGAACGCAGATCCTTTGACCGGCTTTGACCAGTTAATGGCGATTTACGACCCCAAGACCGAAGGCACAGACGCCTATATCGAAATCATCAATTGCGATGGTACGCTGGCGCAGGCCTGCGGCAACGGTACGCGCTGCGTGGTGCAAGCGCTTAGCTCCGAGACCGGTCGCACATCATTCACCTTTGAAACCATCGCCGGAATTTTAACGGCACAAGAGCATCCGGATGGTCTCATTTCCGTGGATATGGGCACGCCGCGCTTTGCGTGGGACCAAATTCCGCTATCGGAAGTGTTTCAAGATACCAGGGCGATAGAACTCGAAATAGGCCCGCTCGGTGCGCCCGTTATGCACTCGCCATCTGTCGCCAACATGGGCAATCCACACGCAATTTTCTGGGTCGACAAAGATGTCTGGTCATACGATCTCGACCGTTTCGGACCACTCTTAGAAAACCACCCGCTGTTTCCCGAACGCGCCAATATCACTATCGCGCAAGTTACGTCCCGGGAAACCATTACCATCCGGACATGGGAGCGCGGCGCTGGCTTAACACTGGCCTGCGGTTCCGCCGCCTGCGCGACCGCAGTTTCCGCCGCCCGCACGCGGCGAACGGGGCGCAGTGTCACTGTCACGGTTCCCGGCGGACCCTTACAAATCGAATGGCGCGACGACGATCACGTTATGATGACAGGCCCCGCCGAATGGGAATTTGCCGGAAAATTCGACCCTGAAACCGGCGCTCATATTATACTCACAGAGGACGCCGCGTGAGCAGGCTTGAAGTCCTGACATTTGACTGCCGCCTCAACACGTACGAGTCGCAAGTCATCAAGCGCGAGGCAAAATTGGCGGGATTGGACACGCTGGAAGGCGGCGTGATAATCGTCAACACCTGCGCTGTAACCGGCGAGGCTGTGCGCCAGGCCATCCGCCGTGCGCGGCGCGAAAACCCGCACGCCCGCATCATCGTAACCGGCTGTGCGGCGCAAACAGATTCCGCCAAATTTGCCGGGATGCCGGAGGTGGATTTGGTGCCGGGCAATGAGGAAAAGTTACAAAGCCATTCCTACCGCGCCCTGCCGGACTTTAGCGTCAATGACTTTGAAAAGACCCGCGTCAACGATATTATGAGCGTGCGCGAAACCGCCTCCCACATGGTCGATGCCGTCGAGGGCCATGTCCGCGCTTTTGTGCAAGTTCAAAACGGCTGCGAGCATCGCTGCACATTTTGCATCATCCCCTTCGGGCGCGGCAATTCCCGCTCCGTGCCGATGGGCGCAGTGGTGGACCAGATTAAGAGGCTTTCAGACAATGGCTACCGCGAAGTCGTGCTGTCCGGTATTGATTTGACTTCCTATGGTCCCGATCTTCCGGGCGTACCATCGCCCGGCAAACCCGTCCAAAGCATTTTAAAAAGCGTGCCGCAGTTGGAGCGCCTGCACCTCCCGTCTATTGATAGCATCAAGACCGGCGAGGCGCTAATTGACACCATTCAGTCCGAACCCCGCCTGAAGCCGCATTTGCATCTCTCGCTGCAGTACGGCGATGACATGATCTTAAAGCGCATGAAGCGCCGCCATTTGCGTGATGATTCAATTCGCTTTTGCAATGATGTCCGCACCAGCCGCCCTGATGTGGTGTCCGGTGCGGACATCATCGTCGGCTTCCCGACCGGGACTGATGGGATGTTTGAAAACTCGGTGAAAATTGTAGATGAGTGCGGCCTGACCAATTTACACGTCTTTCCTTTTTCACCGAGCGAGAGAACGCCCGCCGCAAAGATGCCGCAAGTGGACCGCATAATCGCCAAGGTTCGCGCCGCACAGCTTTGCGCCAAGGGCGACGAGGCCTATACCAAGCATTTAGATAAGCTGGTCGGCACGAAGCAAACTGCGCTGATCGAGCGTTCCGGCAATGGCCGCACTGAAGGGTTTACACTGGTGAAATTGCACAGTCCGGATCATGGCTCTCTTGTGGAAGTAGAAATTACAGGGCATGACAGCACGATGCTCACCGGTGTGGTGAACCCAAGAAAGGCTGCCTGATTTATGGCTTTCGGTTTCATCAAAAAGATCTTCTCTTTCGGAAAGAAAGAGGCGGAAGTAGCCCCAGAGGAAGTGCCAGCGCTGCCCGCGCCGGAAGCTTTGGTAGAAGTCGTAGTCGGGGTTGAAGCCGCTCATTCTTATGAGCCGCCAAAAGCCGAAATTGCGCATGTGGAATTACCGGTCATCGAACCCGGACCGACCGCTGAACCAGTGCATAAAAAGGTGAAATCTGAGGCACCAAAGCCTGTTACCAAAAAGCCAAAACCAGTTGCCGAGCCAATCATCAAATCCGAACCGGAAACACCGGAACCCATCGCAGATGAGCCTGATGCTGCGCAAAATTTGGTTGGAGAACCAGTTGTTGCGGAAATTGAAACCACTGAATCTGAACCAGTGGAAGAGGTCACAGGCTCAGACGGCGGCTTTGCGGGCGAAACTGGCGAGCCGGTTGAAGAGCCGCTGGTCGTTGCTAATATTCCCGTCACAATCAGCAACACAAAAGTCTTTATCGGCAAGGTCGAAGATATCATCCCTGAGCCGGAACCTGAGGTCAAACTCTCATGGTTCCAGCGCCTGTCGCGCGGGCTGTCGCGCTCATCGCGTGAATTATCCTCGTCCATCACTGGCATTTTCACCAAGCGCAAGCTTGATGAAGACACGCTGCAAGAACTCGAAGACGTGCTTATCCGCGCCGATCTTGGCATGGAAACCGCTATCCGCATCACCGATGCCCTGTCGTCCGGCCGTTATGGCAAGGATGTTTCGGACGAAGAAGTGCGTACTATTATGCGCACGGAAATCGAAAAAGTGCTCGGACCCGTTGCCAAGCCTTTGGAGCTTGATTTGAGCCACAAGCCGCATGTCATCCTCGTCGTTGGCGTTAATGGAACGGGCAAAACCACGACGATCGGCAAGCTATCTGCGAAACTTCGCGCGGCAAATCTCAATGTCTGGCTGGCCGCCGCGGATACATTCCGCGCCGCAGCCATCGAACAGTTGCACATTTGGGGCCAGCGCACCGGCTCACCCGTCGTCTCCACCAAAATCGGCGCGGATGCGGCAGGGCTGGCATATGACGCCTTTGAAAAGGCCAAAGCGGCAGGCGCGGATGTGCTGATTATCGACACCGCCGGACGCCTGCAAAACCGCACCGAATTGATGGATGAACTGGCGAAAATCGTGCGCGTTCTCGGCAAGCTGGACCCTGATGCGCCGCACACGGTCTTGCAAACGCTGGACGCCACCACGGGCCAGAACGCGCTCAACCAAGTCGAGATTTTCAAAAATGTCGCGGGCGTCAACGGCCTTGTCATGACCAAACTGGACGGCACCGCACGCGGCGGCATCCTCGTCGGCATCGCCGCCAAACATAAATTGCCGGTCTATTTCATCGGCGTCGGTGAGCAGGTCGCAGACCTTGAACCATTCTCAGCACAAGAGTTTGCAAGCGCCATTGCGGGGAGCAACTAATGAACGAAGACCAAGTACCTTACTCTCAAAATTCCAGCACAAAGGGCCAGGCTGAAATCAACCCGATGCTCAAACTCGCGCTCGAACTTGGGCCGCTCATCGTGTTCTTCTTCGCCAATTCCAAAGGCGCGTGGCTGGCAACAAAAATTCCGGCACTGGCCAGCATCGGCGGGCCGCTGTTTATCGCCACGCTGCTGTTCATGGTCGCCACTGCTGTGGCGCTCATCGTCTCGTATATTTTGACCAAAACGCTGCCGATTATGCCATTGGTCTCCGGCGCGGTGGTGCTGGTTTTCGGCTCGCTCACGCTTTATTTACAGGATGAAACCTTCATCAAAATGAAGCCTACAATCGTCAATTCTCTATTCGGTATCGTGCTGCTGGGCGGCCTGTATTTTGGCAAATCGCTGCTGGGTCATGTCTTCGGCAGTGCCTTTAAGCTGGACGCCGGTGGCTGGAAAAAGCTGACGCTGCGCTGGGGCATCTTCTTTCTGGCTCTGGCCGTCATGAACGAAGTCATCTGGCGCAATGTCTCGACTGATAATTGGGTGGCCTTCAAAGTCTGGGGCACAATGCCGATAACCCTGCTCTTCACTATAAGCCAAATGCCACTGATTATGAAACACAGCGTGGAAACGCCGAAGTCTTAACGCAGCGCCCCATCCACCACCGGCAAAATCTTCGTCTTCACCGCATCTGCATCCAGCGGCCCTACATGTTTGTACAAAATCGCGCCGTCTTTTCCGATGACATAGGTTTCCGGAACACCGTAAACGCCCCAGTCTATGCCTGCGCGGCCTGAGATATCCGTGCCGATAACGGCGTAAGGGTTACCCATATCGCCCAAAAAGCGAAGCGCGTTATCCGGCCTGTCTTTGTAGTTCAGGCCCGCCAGCGTGAAGCGCTTGTCTTTGGCCAGTTCCAGCAAAGTCGGGTGCTCCTCGCGGCACGGCACGCACCATGAGGCGAAGACATTGAGCACTGTGACGCGCCCGATAAAGTCTGCGCTTTTGAGGCCTGTTGATGCCGCATCCAACGGCGGCAGGTCAGTCAGCGGAGCGGCTTTGCCTATCAGGGCTGAGGGCAAATCGGCGCTGTTCTTGCCCGCGTGAAGCTGAAACGCGAACACACCTGCCAGCGCGGCAAACAGGATGATTGGCAGAAATGCCGCCCATTTAACTTTGGGTTTTTCAGACATCAGATCGCCGCTTAATACCAGCCGCTTCCAGCCGTGCCAGTTCATTCAACCGGGCGCGGCGCTGCAACAGCAGCGCGCCAATCAGTAGCGCCAGTACGAAAAATGACACGCCATAAGAGGCTGCAACAAAGCCTGAATTATGCGCTTCCATCAAGTCGCACCTTTCGCAGCCAGACGCCGCATCGCCACAATCCGGCGCTGCCAAATCTCGTTTTGCATGGCGACAACATGCAAAGTAAAAAACAGTAGCGTGAACCCGATCGCCATGACTAACAACGGCCACAAAAGCGACGGATCAATCGTCGGCCCGCCCATGCGGAACACGGCCGCCGGTTGGTGCAGCGTGTTCCACCAGTTCACTGAAAACTTGATAATCGGAATGTTGATAGCGCCCACCAACACCATAATCGCCACAGCGCGCGCGGATTGCGTCGGCTCCTCCATGGCGCGGGAAAGCGCGATGACGCCAAGATACATCAGAAACAAAATGAACATCGAGGTCAGCCGCGCATCCCACACCCAATAGGTGCCCCACATCGGCTTGCCCCAGAGCGAACCCGTCACCAGCGCCAAAAAAGTGAACGCCGCGCCAATCGGTGCCGCCGTCTTGGCCGCCACATCCGCCAGCGGATGACGCCATACAAGAGTGCCAAGCGCCGCGGCGCTCATAACCGTCCAGCACATCATCGACAGCCAGGCAAACGGCACATGCACATACATAATGCGAACCGTGATGCCCTGTTGATAATCTTCAGGAGCCGTAAAGCTCATGTAAAAGCCGACTACCAAAACCAGCGTCGACAAAGCCGCCAGCCACGGCAGAACCATGACCGAAAAAGCCAAAAACTTGGTCGGGTTGGCCAGCGCTGAAAGGCGGGCAAGCATCGGGGCGCGTGAGGAAAAATCTGACATGAAACAGATTATAGCCACTCAATTGTGGCTTCGCAATCGGGTGAAATAAACCAAATGAGGCACTTTAAATAATCCAATCTTTCAAAGCCCTTTGTATGTACAACAAAATCATTTCAGTGGGGTTCCTTTCGGCTGTAAATCTGGTTGGGTTTTGGCAGATTTGAACTATCGGGGATGATGTTGAGGTTGCTTGGGCTTGAGGAGCTGGCTTTTGGCAGGTAATTCCGAAGTCTATGCGGGGGTGATTTCTGATGATGATTGAAGGTTTGGTTGCGGGGACAGGATTTGAACCTGTGACCTTCAGGTTATGAGCCTGACGAGCTACCGGGCTGCTCCACCCCGCGAAAGTGTAGTGACGGCCTCG
>JAYVRA010000064.1:0-23496 GCA_043776635.1 Phyllobacteriaceae bacterium | reverse complement strand
TCCAGAGCCGTGAGGGTGGACCAGGAAGCAGGACTATTCCTAACGTGTGACAAAAAAACGAATAATTATATCAGCGGTTTAACACCGTCATAGCATCTTCACCACCACCACCACCTCCGTCTGTCGACTACCGTCGACACCTTAACTGCCAAGGGGGAAGGCTGAGAGGCGCTGCGAATTTCGTGGGTGATTTTAACTCAAAAACTCTTGCTCAACCCCCAAAACCCTTGTTCAAACCTAAAGTCTTGATTAAACGAAACTTCCGCCCGCTCAATTCTTTCTGATATGTTAGAGCAGCTGCCTAAACCGCCGCCATTTTCCGCGTAATCGCCCCGTCAATCGCAGTCACGATCTCATCAATATCGCTCTTGCCGGCGATGTAAGCGGGGCTCAAACAAAGAGTATTGTTGAACCCGCCAATCGAGCGGTTCGTGGCGCCGATGATAACAGCGGAGTTTGCCATACAATCGCCGACGATGGCTTGCACCAGCGCTTCCGGCAATGGCTCTTTGGTCTCGCGGTTGGAAACCAGTTCCAAACCTTGGAACAGTCCCATGCCGCGCACGTCGCCGATGACTTCGTGCTTGCCCTGCAAATCCTGCAGCTTGCCCATCAGATAGTCACCCATCTTATTGACATTGCCGAGCAGGCCTTCCTCTTCGATAATTTCCATATTGGCAATCGCCGCTGCTGGACCGCCCGTGCAGCCTCCGAAAGTGGAAATATCGCGGAAATAGCTCATTGGATCAGTGGGATCAGCCTTAAATTCATTGAAAACAGCCTCAGTCGTCACCGTGCAAGAAATCGCCGCATAGCCGGATGCCACGCCCTTGGCCATGGTCACAATATCCGGTTGCACGCCAAACTGTTGATAGCCAAACCATGTGCCGGTGCGGCCCACGCCGCAGACTACTTCGTCAATAATGAGCAGGATTTCGTACTTCTTGCAGATTTCTTGAACGCGCTCGAAATAGCCCTTTGGAGGCACGATGACACCACCGCCAGCCACAACCGGCTCCAAAATCAAGCCGCCAACAGTGTCCGCACCCTCGCGCAAAATCACGTCTTCGATGGCGTTCGCTGCTCGCACGCCATAGTCCTCAACATCGCCCCACTGCGAGCGGTATTCCAGCATATGCGGCACTTCCACGAAGCCCGGCGTGAACGGGCCATATTGCATACGCCGCTCCTGCTGGCCTCCGGATGAAAGCGCGGAAATGGTCGTGCCGTGATAATCGCGGTCGCGGTACAGGATCTTATGTTTCTTGCCACCGTATTTATTGTGCGCGATTTGGCGCACTATTTTATAGGCCTTTTCATTGGCCTCGGAGCCGGAGTTTGAATAATAAACACGGCTCATGCCGGGCATTTTATCAATCAACATCTTGGCAAAATTAGCGCCGGGAATCGTACCCATAGCTCCGGCGAAATAGTTGAGCTTGACAAGCTGGTCGCGCACGGCATCTGCAATTTTGACGCGGCCATAGCCGACGTTCACAGTCCAAACGCCGCCGGAAACCGCATCCAAATGCTCGCGCCCCGCTTGGTTCCAAACGCGCATGCCCTTGCCTTCGATGATGATCAGCGGATCAATCGTCTCAAATTTCTTATGCTGTTGCAAATGATGCCAGACATGGGCCTTATCGGCCTCAACAATGTGAGCATAGTCATTTTTTGGCGCATGGACGTTCACTGGGCAAGACCTTTACAAATTTATCCGGTGTATTCGCAAATTTATCCGGCTGAATCGAATGTGCGACTAACTGAGAATGCTACCGGAATTGAATTTAGTATAGAGCCAGATTGGGTTTTTTGAAGGTCAGAAAAACGTCGTTTCTCGAGCAAAGTTGCCACTAGCCCTGATAGGTCACCTGCCGCACGTCAATATATTCCGAGCGAAACCCTGCCTCGCAATAGTACAGATAAAATTCCCAGAGTTTTTTGAAGCGGTCATCAAAGCCAAGCTTCGCCACGCGCGGCCACGCATCCCGGAAACGAACCCGCCAGTCCGCCAGCGTGCGGGCATAGTCCTGGCCAAAAATGCGGGTGTTAATCAGATCCAGATTTTGCACCGCGCCAAGGTCAACCAAATGCTGCGGCGTTGGTAACATTCCACCTGGAAACACATAGCGCTGAATGAAATCGGGGTTCCTGCGATAGGTCTCGAACGCAGAGGCGTTGATGGTGATAACTTGAATGCCTGAGCGCCCGCCCGGCTTCAGGCAGCGCTTAAGCATCCCGTAGTAAGACGCCCAATATTTCTCACCAACCGCCTCAAACATTTCTATGGATGCGATGTGATCATAGCTGCCAACCTCGTCTCGGTAGTCTTGAAATTTAATATCGACGAGTTCGCAGACACCCGCCTTTTTCATGCGCGCGGTGGCATAATCAAACTGCTCTTGGCTGATGGTCAACCCTGTCACTTTGCAGCCAAGTGCCTGCGCGGCATATTGTGCAAATCCACCCCATCCGCAGCCGACTTCCAAAATATGGTCGCCCTTTTTCGCGCCCAAATCTTTGAGTAAAGCACGGTATTTAGCGGTCTGTGCCGCTTCCAAATCGTTCACGCCCTCTGCAAACAGCGCAGATGAGTACGTCATGCTGGGGTCCAGCCACTCATCATAAAATTTGTTTCCAAGATCATAATGCGCCGAAATATTGCGCTTGGAGCCGGACCTGCTGTTCTCATTCAGCCAATGGCGGATGCGATTGAACGCGCTCAAAAGCCAGCTCGCGCCGCCCGCCATGCGATTGCCCATGTCTTCGTTAACGAGGAATAATTCGAGAAAAGTCGTCACATCAGGGCTCGACCAGTCTCCATCCATATAGCTTTCGGCAACACCTATTGTGGCCTCCGAAAAAGCGCGTTTCGGCAGGTTCCAATTGTGCAAATGCACCTCGGCATCAGGTCCCGCAGCCCGTCCGCCGACCTTCAGGACACGGCCCTCAGGTGTACGGATTACCAGCGAGCCTTTCGGCAATCCGACCGCTGCCGACAGCGCGATTTTAGCTTTGGCAGGTAGCCCGCGCACGATTGCTTTCAAGTTTTCATGCGTCACATGAATGGCGTCGCTGGTTTTCAGAAACACACTATGGTCTTGTACAGTCATGCTACTCTCCTGCCATCTGCGATGGCGTATCAGTGATACTAAAGGCTACCGGCGGTTTTGGACTTCTATGGAATTTAGCGCCCTTCAGCCATAAGCGAAGGGCCTCGAAATGAATTCCACCTACTATTTTCAGGCCTAAAAACGGGATGCGGGTAAGCGCTAAACCAAGCGCTTTATTGGTGAGTGGTTCGGCGTTGGCGTGAAATGTTGCGGACAGTAACGGCCCGTTTTCATCATGCTCCATAATCCGGAAATTTAGGGTTTCGGATGGAGGTATTAACCTAAAATCATAGCGGGCTTTCATGCCGATAAACGGCGAGACATGGAATAATTTTGTGCGCGATTGGCGAAGGCCGGCGTCAGTTAATTCGCCTTGTTCAACAGCGCAAACATAGGTGTGGCGCTCGCCGAAAGTGTTGCGCACTTCGTAGATCATGGCGGTCAAACCGCCGCTGGTATCATAACCGTAATAAAGCGAAATCGGGTTAAACGCATGGCCGAACATGCGCGGATAAGCTAGCAATTCCACGCGGGCAGGGTGCTTAATTCCGGCGCTTTCATATAGCGTGTCAACATAGGCTCGGATGCCTTCTGCGGGTTCCGATACCCGTACATCGATGTGGTCCGCCTCGTAGAATGAAGCGACGTTGCGTTTGTTGATCGAGAAAAACTTTGATGCCTTATCGGCCTCATCCAGCCGGTCAATATCCAGCAGCAGCGAGAAAACCTTGTACTCAAAGCGATGGCCAAACGGCTGCAAGCGGGCATGCATAACCGTGCCGGTGTACAACGTCGCAGCAGTTTTTGATGTCAGCGAAGCCTGCGTCATGTCGCGAACTCCACAAAGCGCTTGATGCGCGACGATGCCACATCAAATGGCACGGCTGCACCCAATTTCACTGCGACCTCTAAGCCGGAGCGCAATCCATCTTCATGGAAGCCGTATCCGGTCCAGGCACCCGCAAAATAAGTATGATTATGTCCTTGAATTGATGATAATTTTTGCTGCGCATCAAGCGCCGCCGCATCAAATTGCGGATGCTCATAAGCCCATTCGCCAAACACAGCTCCAGTCTTCGGTTCGCGCGGTGGATTGAGCGTGATGAACAGAGGCTTGGCATCATCGATGCCTTGCAATTTATTCATCCAATAGGTCACAGCGACTTCCGGCTCAGCGCCACTATTGGATGCGCGCAGGTAATTCCACGCCGACCACGCCGCCTTGCGCTTTGGCATCAGCGAGGCATCGCGGTGCAAAATAACGCGGTTGGGGCGGTAATGAATCGCTGATAATATAGCACGTTCATCCGCGCTGGCATCGGTCAAAATGCGCAAGGCTTGATCGGAGTGGCAGGCCAATATCACAGCATCATATGCCTCGGTCGCGCCGTTCGCATCAGTGATGTAGGCCTGATTATTGGAGCGGAAAATCGTGCGCACCGCACTGTCCAATCGCACGCCGCCGCTGATGCTGGAAAGCAGCTTGTGCAAGTAGTTTTGGCTTCCACCACTTACCGTGCGCCAGTTTGGCCGCTCGTTATGAATGAGGCGATGGTTTTCGAAAAACGAAACAAAAGCATCCGCCGGAAAGTCCAGCATTTTTACCCGTGGTGTGGACCAAATGGCCGCAGCCATCGGGATTAAATAATCATCACGCAAGGTGCCGGAAAACTTGCGTAATGCCAGATACTCGCCAATGGATTTGCCCTGCAGGACCCCGGCATCGCGATCCACTAAACACTCCTTGTTAAAGCGTAAAACCTCGCGCAGCATCCATAGGAATGACGGCGAAACCAGATTGCTTTTTTGTGCAAACAGCGAGGCATAAGACGTGCCGGACCATTCCAATTTGCCATCATCAAGCGACATCGCAAAGCCCATATCCGAGGCCTGCGTTTTCACTTGCAAGTGCAAAAAGAGCGCCGTCAGGTTTGGATAGTTGTGTTCGTTATAAACGATGAACCCGGTGTCAACAGCAATGTCTGTTCCATCATAATTAATGCTGACAGTCGCCGTATGCCCGCCCGCTTTTGGTGCGGCCTCATAAAGCGTGACATGATTATCTCTCGACAATGCCCACGCCGCCGACGCGCCGGAAATGCCGGAGCCGATGACCGCGATGCGCTTGCCGCCGGTGTGTCTGACCGTCATAGTCACGCAGCACCTCTTGTTTCTTTATAGGCTTCCAAAGCACGGTCCCGTGCAAAGAAGTGATCAACAACGGGTGACGGATAATGTGTGCCTAGACGCACGCCAACGGCATCTAGAATCTCGCGCGGCGCGTCCCATGGATGGTGCAGAAATTTCAGCGGCACATTTTTCAGTTCCGGCACAAAGCGCTTCACGTATGCACCATCCGCGTCAAATTTTTCGCCTTGCAAAATCGGATTGAAAATCCGGTAATAGGGCGCGGCATCAGCGCCGGACCCCGCCACCCATTGCCAGCTTGCGGCATTGTTTGCGGGGCATGCGTCCACCAGCGTATCCCAAAACCAACGCTCGCCCTCGCGCCAGTCAATCATCAAGTGTTTAATAAGGAACGATGCAACAATCATGCGCACGCGGTTATGCATCCACCCCGTTTGCCACAGCTCGCGCATTCCCGCATCCACGATTGGATAGCCCGTCTGGCCGGTCTGCCACGCCTTTAGTTTGGCCGCATCGGTTGCACCCCAAGGGAACGCATCGAATGACGAATTAAAATTATCAGTCGCAAGTTTGGGAAAAAAGAACAGCAAATGATACGCAAATTCGCGCCATGCCACTTCCTTGCGAAACACCTCAACATCACGCGCCGGTGCATCTTTCACACTGCGCGAGGCGTGCCAAATTTGAAACGGTGTGATTTCCCCGAATGCTAAATGCGGCGAGAGTTTAGACGTGCTGGCTTCACCTGGAATGTTGCGGCCGTCCGCATAGCCGCGCACTGGTCCGTCGAGAAAAATCTCGAGCCGTTCATGCGCACCAGCCTCGCCGGGTGTCCATTCGTCTTGCATTCCACCTGCCCAATTTGGATGTGTCGGCAAAAGGTTCCAATCCTCAAGCCGTTCCTGAGCCAAACGCGCCGAACCGTCATTTAGTTTCAAGGGCGCGGCAACCGGTTCGCGTGGCTCCGGCCCCGCATTCAGCGCCCGCCAGAACGGCGAATAGACTTTAAACGGTGTGCCGCCTAGTGTTTGAACGCGTGTCGGCTCGTGTAAAAGCTGTCCATCAAAGGACTGAACCGCCACTCCATTTGCCTTTAGTGTAAATTTGATTTCTGTATCAACGACAACAGCCGCCGGATCATAACGCCGGTTCCACACCACTGTTGTTGCGCCGGTTTCAGCAATTATATCACTAAGCACTGCATTAACGGCACCGCGCCGCAGCACCAAACGTGCTCCCAACGCCCCCAGCGACGAGTTCAGCGCCACCAGCGAATGATTCAGCCACCAGCGCTGGGCGCCGCCAAGCGGACGCACCGGGTTCTCCTCATCGTGGACATACAGGCAAATTACTGGCGCATCGCCTGCCGCGCACAATGCCAGATTATCACTCACGCGTAAATCGTTGCGAAACCATATGATTACCGGCTTTTCGGCCGCGCTTGACACATTCATAGCACTAAATCCCTTACCTTAAGGCTAACTTTAGCCTTACGAAGGGAACGGGCAAGCGGATTGCTATCATCTCGGGAATTTTTATCTAAGATTGTAAAAATCTAATTTGGAAGAAAGTGGCTCCCCGAGCAAGATTCGAACTTGCGACCGATCGATTAACAGTCGATTGCTCTACCGCTGAGCTATCGAGGAAGACCATGCGCTTAGCGCGTCGTGCCATTAGCAATGCTTTTCCCGTTTGCCAAGCCTTAAAATTTGCCAAATCTTAAAACCACAAACTAAGCCTAAAATCCAAAAATCATAATTTGCCGGCCCGCCACTTGGAAAACCCGTCAAAAATTACCATAAAAGGCCTGACCACGTAAGGAATCCAGCTTTGACGAACCGCCAAAACGAACACCACAAACCAGAACGCCGCAAAATAAGCGTGTTCGGCCGTGACTTTGACCTGCCGCAATCGCGGGGCCTTAGAATTTCCCTCGGCGTTGCGCTGGTAATCGGGGGCATTTTAGGTTTCCTGCCAATTCTCGGATTTTGGATGATTCCTTTGGGGTTATTCGTGCTTAGCCAAGATATTCCCGTTGTGCGCCGTCAAAGACGAAAAGTTACGCTGTGGTGGGGCCGCCGCAAGCAGGCGCGCGAACCATAATCACGTAAAATACATTACTTAATCGCATCCAAACGCTTGCCGCCCGTGTATCGCTCTGGTAACAGGCCAATGATTGCGACGGGCAAAATGAGGCCTCGTGGCGGAGTGGTTACGCAGAGGACTGCAAATCCTTGCACCCCGGTTCGATTCCGGGCGAGGCCTCCAGCGTCCGGCGCAATCTAGTTCTTGAACCATTTGCCCGCAAGGGGCATAGAAGGCAAAGAACACAAGTCATTTGGAGTGAAGCGAACATGTCGCAATCCGATTTTCAGGCTCGCCGCGTGAAGATGGTCGATGGCCAATTACGCACAACAGACGTAACCAGCCATCCGGTATTGGATGCTTTCCTCACCATTCCACGCGAATCCTATGTCAGCGATGCCAAGCGCGAACTCGCCTATCTCGATATGGAAATTGCCGTTGCGCCGGGCCGCTACCTGATGGAGCCATCGCCGCTGGCAAAGCTCATTCAATTGGCGGATATTCAATCAACCGACCGTATTTTGGATATAGGGTCTGCCACCGGCTATGGCGCGGCGATTATCTCCACAATTGGTGCGAAAATTGTCACCCTAGAAAGCAATAGCGAGCTGGCGGACACAGCCAGGGCGAATCTCGCCGCCGCAAACATCACCAATGTTGAAATTGTCACCGGCGCACTCATAGCAGGCGCGGCCTCCAAGGGTCCCTTCAACGTGATTGTTATCGAAGGCGCCGTCAGCCAAGTGCCGAAAGCACTGTTCGATCAGTTGACCGATGGTGGTCGTTTGGTCGCAGTTGAAGGCGAGGGCCTGTCGGGCGTGGCGCGTTTATACGTCAAAACCGGCCAAATCGTCTCTGGACGACGTGGATTCAACCTTTCGGTCAAGCCACTTCCCGGTTTTGAACTTGCACCCCAATTTAATCTATAATAAAGAGCGAACGTTCATTCTTGTTTGTTAAAAACTTGTAATGAAACAAGTCCGGACGGGAACTGTCGATAGCGTTATTTGTGACTTGCGTTATTTGTGACTTGTAAGTGTCGCCGCCGTGTCCCAACTGTGTCACGTCGCTTTTTGAGTGCATTTTCTAATCAATGAAGCTGTTCCGTAAGGGGTTGGTTGTGTCCGCTATTCGCAAACTTTTTTCCACCACACTGATCTGCGCATCCATCGTTGTGACGCTTCCAAGCCTCTTAGTTGCAGAAACACTAAATGGCGCGCTTGCCAAGGCCTACAGTAATAATTCCAGCCTTAATTCTGCCCGGGCAGGCGTGCGCGTGAATGATGAAGGCGTGGCAATTGCCAAGTCAGGGTACCGCCCGACGATTACAGGTTCAGCAAACGCCGGGTACGCCTCCCAAGACGGCACACAATTTTCCACCGGCTCGTTTGGTGTTTCCATTAATCAAACTATTTTCGATGGTTTCCGTACGAAAAATGGCATTGCCTCCGCTGAGAGCCAAGTTTTTGCATCGCGTGAAAATTTGCGCAATGAAGAGCAAAACACTCTCTTTAATGCCGCGTCCGCGTACATGGACGTAATACGCGATAATCAGATTGCCGCGTTGCGCAAGAAAAACGTAGCTTTTTTGGTGGAGCAAGTACGCTCAGCCAAAGCCCGCTTTGATGTCGGCGAGGGCACGCGCACTGATATGGCGCAGGCCGACGCCGGTCGCGCTGGCGCAATCGCCAGATTGAACGCAGCACAAGCGCAGGCAAAATCCAGTGCTGCTATATATCGCAAAATTATAGGCGAAGACCCGAAGGATTTACAAGGTGCATCCGGCGCCGGAAAATTAATGCCACACTCATTGGCACAAGCATTGTCAATAGCTGCGGCCGAACATCCGGCGATTTCAGCCAGCAAGCACGCTGTTGATGCTTTGGACTTTGGTGTGAAAATTGCCGAAGGTGCACTGCTGCCGACTTTGGGTGCTGAGGCGGGTGTATCGCGCAATTATCAAAGCCCTAACAGTGGTTCAACTACATTCAACAAAGCCAGTGTTGGTCTGCAACTCACGGTGCCGATCTACCAAGGTGGCAAAGTTGCCGCACAGGTTCGCCAGCAAAAAGAACGTCTTGGTCAAGCCCGCATTGATGTTGATGTTGCCATTGATAGCGTTCGCGCAACTGTGACATCGGCTTGGACACAGATGGAAGCCTCGCAAGCCTCGGTTTCTGCCAACAAGCAAGTGGTCGCCGCCGCCCAACTTGCGCTGGATGGTGTTAGTGAAGAGCGTAAAGTTGGACAGCGCACCACGCTGGATGTGCTCAATGCCCAAAGCAGTGTTGTCGATGCGCAGTTGAGCCTTGTGCAAGCCCAGCGCGATGTTGTTGTCGCCGGCTATGCTGTGCTTTCCGCGACCGGTCGCCTGAGCGTCTCGCGCCTTGGACTTGGTGTTCAAGTGCAAGATCCGGAAGAGCATTACATTGCGGTCAGGGACAAATGGTTTGGCCTGCGCACGCCGGACGGCAAGTAAGCACCGGCTTTTCAAATCAAATCTGTTGAACACGCGAATCATATGCTCCGGCGGGATTCTATTCTGTCCGGCGATGGTCTAATATGTGTTGATTCTAAGCGCCCTTCAGAGGCCAACACGCGGCAGTAAAAAATGACTCAAGCAGCAAGCCTTTCCCGCGAACCTTCAATGGAAGAGATTCTGGCATCAATTCGACGGATAATCGAAGACGGTAACACGGACAAAGAACCGGAACTGGTTATTGAGCCGGAAGTTGAAGCCGCCAGCGCCGACTTTGCTGATTTCCAGCGCGAGTTTGCCAAATCCGATATTTTCACAACGCCGCAGATCGAAGTGACCGCACCCGATGCGCCGCGCCCGTCATTTGAGCCGGAAGTATTCCAGCCCCGCATCATCCACGAAGTGCAGCCGGAGCGCAAAGGGACACCGTTCGCGCAAGAGCTTCGCCCGATCATCTCCGAAATAGCCAGCCGTCAGGTGGCCAAGTCGTTTGAGAATCTGTCTGTCGCTCTGCACGAAGAGCGCAACACGTCTGTGGCGCAAATGACTGAGGAAATGGTCCGTCCCATGCTGCAAGACTGGCTGGATAACAACCTGCCAACAATGGTTGAGCGCCTCGTGCGCGAAGAAATCGAGCGCGTCTCACGCGGCACGCGCTAACTACAGCCTGCCATGCTCGTCTCTCTCGCCGCCGCATAGCCTTGCTGGCGGCGATTTTATGTCTATTTCGTTGACTTGGACCGCCCCATCCGGTTTACACCACACCAAACACCCCGATTAGATTTGAGACCCGTCATGCTTGAGAAATCATTTGAAGCCGCCGAAGTTGAACCGCGCATTGCCAGGATTTGGGATGATGCGGGCGCATTCAAGGCGGGCGCTGGCGCCAAGCCCGGCGCGGACCCTTATGCCATCGTCATCCCGCCGCCAAATGTCACCGGCTCGCTGCACATGGGCCATGCGCTGAATAACACGTTGCAGGATATTCTCGTGCGTTTTGAGCGTATGCGCGGGCGCGATGTGCTCTGGCAGCCGGGCATGGATCATGCCGGCATCGCCACCCAAATGGTGGTCGAGCGCCAGCTGTCCGTGCTGGGCAAAAAACGCACGGATTTCACGCGGCAGGAATTTGTCGATAAAATCTGGGAGTGGAAGGCCGAATCCGGCGGGCTGATTTTCAATCAGCTCAAACGCCTCGGCGCATCATGCGATTGGTCGCGTGAAAAGTTTACCATGGGGACCAATGGCCAAGCAGGCGACCAGATGGTCGATGCGGTCACCGAAGTTTTCGTGCAGCTTTATAACACTGTCCTGCCAAACGGGACGCGCCTGATCTACAAAGACAAGCGCCTCGTGAACTGGGACACGAAATTTGAAACCGCCATTTCCGATCTCGAAGTCGAGAACCGCGAAGTTGACGGCCAGATGTGGCATTTCAAATACCCGCTGGCAGGCGGCGAGACTTACGAATATGTCGAGAAGGATGCCGACGGCAATTTGACGTTGCGCGAAACGCGCGACTACATCTCCATTGCCACCACGCGCCCCGAGACCATGCTGGGTGATGGCGCGGTCGCGGTCCACCCGTCAGATGAGCGCTACGCGCCCATCATCGGCAAATTATGCGAAATCCCCGTCGGCCCAAAAGAGCACCGGCGCCTGATCCCGATCATTACTGACGAATATCCGGACCCTGATTTCGGCTCCGGCGCAGTGAAAATCACCGGCGCTCATGACCAAAACGACTACGGCGTCGCCAAGCGCAACAACATCCCGATGTACCGGCTGATGGACACCAAAGGCGCGATGCGCGTTGACGGCCTTAAGTATGCCGATGCCGCAGCCCAAGCCCGCGCCATCGTGGCGCAAGGCGGCCAGCCGGATGCCAACAAGGTTGACGCGATCAACCTCATTCCCGATGAATATCGCGGCCTCGACCGCTTTGAAGCCCGCAAGCGCGTCGTCGCCGATATCGACGCTGACGGCCTTATGATCTCGGTCGAAAACAAGAAAATCATGCAGCCCTTCGGCGACCGCTCCGGCACCGTCATCGAGCCGATGCTGACCGACCAATGGTACGTCAACGCCGAAGAACTGGCCAAACCCGCCATAGCCGCCGTGCGCGAAGGCCGCACCAAACTCGTGCCGGAAAACTGGGACAAGACCTATTACCAATGGATGGAAAACATCCAGCCTTGGTGCATTTCACGGCAGCTCTGGTGGGGACATCAGATACCGGTTTGGTATGGGCCAAGAGTGAACACCGATCCAGATTTCATGAGGCCGGCAGCGGGACCGAAGATGTTCGTTGCTAAGAATTGGGAGGACGTGGGAGTAGAAGCGCTGGTCTACTACGGTCGATCCGTTGACGTTCATGAAAGTGGAATATCGTCCGAAAGATTTCAGCAGGCATTTGGAAATTTTGAGACGGCGCAGGATGTCCGGCGTCGGCCTGAAGATTGGGCTATTGCAAAGCAAAATATTCCCAAAATTGAATTTCACGACGCTCATGCGCCCGTGCATCGGGACGAGGACGTCCTCGACACATGGTTCTCCTCCGCCCTCTGGCCCTTCTCCACCCTCGGCTGGCCGAACAAAACCCCGGAACTTGCCAAATATTACCAGACCGATGTGCTCGTCACCGGCTTCGACATCATCTTTTTCTGGGTCGCCCGGATGATGATGATGGGGCTGCATTTCATGAAGGACGAGCACGGCAATCCCGTCGAGCCGTTCCACACCGTCTATGTCCACGCGCTGGTGCGCGACAAAAACGGGCAGAAAATGTCGAAGTCCAAGGGCAACGTCATCGACCCGTTGGAGCTTATCGACGAGTATGGCGCGGATGCGCTGCGCTTCACGCTGGCGATCATGGCCGCGCAAGGCCGCGATGTGAAGCTGGACCCGACGCGCATTGCCGGATACCGCAATTTCGGCACCAAGCTGTGGAACGCCACGCGCTTTGCCCAAATGAACGGCATGGCAGCGGATGCGAGCTTCACGCCGGATAAAGCCAAAAGCGGCCTCAACCGCTGGATTCTAACCGAGCTGACCCGCGCCGCAAACGCCATAACGACAAGCATCGAAACCTACCGCTTCAACGATGCCGCCAGCGCCGCCTATAAGTTCGTCTGGAACCAGCTCTGCGATTGGTATGTCGAGCTCTTGAAACCCGTTTTCATGGGCGACAACGAGGCCGACAAGGCAGAAGCGCAGGCGACGCTCGCCTATGTGCTGGATGAAACCTACCGCCTGTTGCACCCGTTCATGCCGTTCATGACCGAAGAGCTGTGGGCGCTGACGACCAGTGACGGCAACCCTCGCGCCACGCTGCTTTGCCATGCAGACTGGTCAAAGCCGGCGTTTGAGGATGTGGATGCCGCAGGCGACATCAACTGGCTGATTGATCTTGTCACCAGCATCCGCTCCGTGCGCGCGGAAATGAACGTTCCGGCGGGCGCAACAGCGCCCATCGTCGTGGTCGGGGCAGGGGAATTGACCAAAGCGCGACTCACCCGCAACGAGGCGTCCATTATGCGCCTCGCCCGCGTGACGGAAATCACCCGCGCTGGCGACACTCCTAAAAATTCCGCCCAACTTGTGCTGAACGAAGCCACCATCTGCCTGCCGCTTGGCAGCCTGATTGATCTCACCGCCGAGCGCGCGCGTCTGACCAGAGAGCAGGGCAAAGTGCAAGCCGATTTGGACAAGATCAACGCAAAGCTGGGCAATGAGCGCTTCGTGGCCAACGCCAAAGAAGAGGTCGTCGCCGCCGAGCGCGAGCGCCACGGCGAGCTAACACTTGAGCTCGAAAAGATCGCGCAGGCGCTGGCAAAATTGGCGGAATTGTAAGCGCTTTCATCCACACAGATTCGCCCGCAACCCGATGAAAATGCTCATATTTGAGCCTTTTTGCCGGAGTGCGGGCGGTTGTGAAACATTTAAGTGGCTGCTGTTGCACTTTCGCAACAGGCGCGATTCTTGAATTGGAACACGCATCTTACGTAGCGTTTTCAACGCGATTTCGGACTGTTTTGTCCCGAAATATTAACAAAATCTATATTTTCGCCTGTCCTGCGCCACATTCTCCACGCTTTCGCCACAGAGCCGCCACAAAAAGTATTGCGTCCCGATTCAAAACTGTTACCACTTTATCCAACGCACTTTTGGACTGGTGCAATCTGGTTGGGGGACGCCTTAATGGCTCGCAATATTCTAAAGATTTCGACACTCGCACTGTTGACCGCAGCCAGCGCTTTGAGCGCTGCTCATGCAGGTGGCTTCGCACGCGGCTCTGCCGACACTGACATCATCTATGAAGAAGGCAACTTCAACATTCGCGCCGGTGCTACGATTATTGCACCAAACCGGAAGTATGTTGCGGCTTTTGCGCCTTTTGGCGGCTCACTTGTCGGCAAAAATGCATACGATACATTTGTAATTCCTTCAGCGGCTTTGAAGTTGAACATCAACGACGACCTGCGTTGCGCAGGATCCTACACCCAAACATTTGGCGGCGACACCAGTTATGCCGTACCATTTGGGACTTTGGCGAAATTATCTGAAAACTTGGCAGTTGATGAATTCGCTCTAACCTGTGGCTATAAGATGAACCTATCTACCGGGCAGGCATGGTTGTTAGGCGGTATCGCCCAAAATAATATTTCATACAAATTGGTTGCCGGCGGCGGATCGCGTGTTTTTGCATTGAGCGACACAAAGTCAACATTCCGCTTAGGCGCCGCATATGAGATCCCGGAATTCGCAATTCGTGTTCAGGCGATGTATGTTTCGGGCTACAAGATTAACGCAAATGGTACTGCAATAATCTTACCGGCGAACATTAGCCTTCCGGCCAGCGGTTCCGGCGATGTTCCGCAGAGCTTTGAGTTCAAGGCACAATCAGGCATCGCGCCGGATTGGCTGGCATTTGGCAGTGTGAAGTGGACCGATTGGTCCGTCACAAAGCAGCTGATACTCACATCAGCAGCGATTGGTGGTTCCAAGGCTAATAACTATTTCTATCGCGACGGTTGGACCGTAAACGCCGGTGTTGGCCACAAGTTTAGCGATAATTTCTCTGGTGCGGTGTCTCTAACATGGGATCGCGGAACTGGCACCGGCTTCGACACTGCCAGCGACACCTGGACAATCGGTGCCGGTGGCGCGTTAAAGGACAAGTTTGGTGGCGAACTCAAGCTCGGCGCTGGCGTAACTTACATCGCTGGCGCATCTGAAACCAAGTATGGTCCTATTAACACCGTGATAAAGTCAGGCATTGCTTATGCCTTCGGCGGTTCTTACAAAACAAAGTGGTAAGCTAAAAATACGTCTACCAAAGCCGGGCCTAGCGCCCGGCTTTTTTTTATTGGAGCATTTTTGAATAACGTGAAGCACGTTATGGTTAAGAATAATGCGAGAAAACAAAGAGTTAGAGTGCCGTTTTGATTACTCCAAAACGAGAAGCACTTTAGAGCGTGTCGTGTTCACATGAATTCTGATTCCGTTTGAAAACACCACGCTCTAAATATTCGCACTCCTGTCGCAAAATGTGACGATTCAGCAACACTCTTGCGCATAGTATGGTCTCTGAAATAAAGGCGCACAATTTGCCTATCTCCCGCCATAAAGGGAGTTCAAGCCATTGTATGAGAGCCGTAATACCAAATTATTCGTTAAGTGAGCACGGCAATAAGAAATAGTGTGATGTTGAAACGAGAAACCAAACAAGCCGTTGTAATCGCATTTGCAGCCTTTTTATTAGGCGGCCACGTGGCCTATGGTTTTGATACTTCCGGTGAAGTGACTGAAAAATCCAGTCCGTTCGCGTTGTTCAAATTTGGTTTTAAGTCTTACAAAAACGGCAATAAAAATGACGCTTTTGAGGCCTACAAATATGCCGCCGATAAAGGCCATGCCGGTGCGCAATGGAAATTGGCGCGTATGTATGAGCAGGGCGACGGCGTCGCCGAGGATGATTTTGAGGCCTTCAAAATCTACGAAAAAATAGTGCAGCAAGATATAGATCCAGTGTCCCCGGATGGTTCTTATGTTTCCAGTGCGCTTGTAGCACTGGCCGGTTTCATCCATCGCGGGATTCCAGGCTCGCCAGTCGTCGCCGACCCCGCTGCCGCGCGCGATCTTTATGCTCAAGCCGCATGGAGCTTCCGCGACCCGCAGGCGCAGTTTGAACTTGGTCAAATGTTTTTGACCGGTGATGGCGGGCAGACGGATGTGAAACAGGCGTTCAACCTGTTCAAATTAAGCTCTGAAAAAGGCCATGCCGGTGCATTAGCGATGTTTGGCAACATGTTGTTTCAAAATGGTAAAAAAGTGCGGGGCCTCGCCAGCATGACAGCTGCACTAGCCCGCAGCGCTACAAAAGATCACAGCTGGATTTCTGACATGCAAGAGCAAGCCTTCGCGCTCTCCGGCGAGGCCGATCGCCGCACTGCGATTGTGCTGTCTGAGCAAATACTTGATGGCCAGTAAGCCTATTCAGCTATTTCCACCACCACCGGCACATGGTCTGACGGGCGTTCCCACGCCCGCGTATGCTCCTCAATCGTCGCGGATTTGAACAGCTTGGCGGCCTCCGGCGAGAGCATCACATGGTCAATGCGGATGCCATTGTTCTTCTGCCATGCGCCCGCCTGATAATCCCAGAACGTATAGACGTGCGCCGCATCAGTCGTGGCGCGGATAGCATCGGTGAAACCCAGCGCCTCCAGCCGCCGGAATGCCTGCCGCGATTCAGGCTGAAACAGCGCATCGCCCGCCCAGACACGCGGGTCTTTGCAGTCTATGCCGTGTGCAATCACATTGTAATCCCCCGCCAGAATAAACGGCTCCTCCAGCGCCAGCCGGTCTTCCGCATGTTTAATCAGCCGCTCCATCCACGCCAGCTTGTAGGGAAACTTTTCCGTGCCCAGCGGATTGCCATTGGGCAAATAAAGCCCGCCAACGCGGATAATGCCCGATCCACGTGCAAAAACCCCTTCAATATAGCGCGATTGCTCATCCGCCTCATCGCCGGGCAGGCGGCGCATCACTTCCAAAGGGCTGGCCTTGGAGAGCAGCGCAACGCCATTAAACCCCTTCTGCCCATGCGTCTCCACATGGTAGCCCAGGGCCTCAATTTCCAAACGCGGAAACTCCGCATCAACCGACTTAATCTCCTGCAAACAAGCAATATCCGGCGAAGTTTCCTTAAGCCATTCCAGCAGATTTTCGATACGCGCTTTTATGCCGTTAATGTTCCACGTCGCGATTTTCATGTGGTGAGTCCCGTTGCCATAAAACCACTAGAGCATTGTTCGCAAAAGTGTGTGCGGTTTTGCGTTAAAACAATGCGGTAAAACAAGGATTTAGAGCATTGCGCCGATTCTCTACAGGCGATCGTTGCTTTAGCACCGTGAATTCAAACAGGAAGCGATTGGTCGCATTAAAGAGAAAAACTCGTCCCGCACCCGCAGCTCGCTGTTGCTAACGGGTTTTTTATCTGGAAACTCTGTCCCATCAGATTATCGACAAAATCAATTTCCGAGCCGTCCATATATTCAACGGACATGGCATCAATCAAAACGGTCGCGCCTTGCTTGGCTATGATGATGTCGCCCGGCTCTTGGGCAGATACCAAATCGAATTTATAAGAAAAGCCCGAACAGCCCCCGCCTTCAACAGAAACGCGCAGGGCGGATTTGGCGGTGTCTTTGGCGAGTATGTGGTTAATGCGCTTGGCGGCGCGCTCTGAAACACTGATCGTGTGCATTTTGGTCTCCATGGATCCAAACAGTTCAAGGTTGTTTGTGCCGTTAGTCATAGGTAAGAATGATGGCGAGTGATGTCAATCATGTGAGCAAATGTGTGTGATCCAGAATTTTGACGGCATCGGCTATGGCTATCAGTCCCGTGCGGCATTTGCCTGCCATCCGGATGCCTCGCGCGGGCGCTTATTTCCGCAAAGCGAAAGCCCGACACGCTCGCCCTTTCAGCGTGATCGGGACCGGATTATTCACACCTCGGCGTTTCGCCGCCTTAAGCATAAAACCCAAGTCTTTATTAGCCACGAGAGCGACCATTACCGCACGCGGCTGACACATACGATTGAGGTGGCGCAGATTGCCCGCTCCATTGCCCGCGCGTTCCGTCTGGATGAGGATTTGGCCGAGGCCGTTGCGCTGGTGCATGACTTTGGTCACACGCCCTTCGGTCATGCCGGTGAGCGGGCGCTGGATTTGAAAATGGCAGGCGCCGGCGGCTTCGACCATAATGCGCAGTCCTTGCGCATCGTCATCAAACTGGAGCGCCGCTATGCGGAGTTCGACGGGCTGAACCTGACGTGGGAAACGCTGGAAGGGCTGGTGAAGCACAACGGGCCATTGCTGAAAGCCGACGGCTCGCCACTCAAGGGCGCTGTCCCGCAAAGCATTTTGGATTTTGATAAATCATTCCCGCTGGACCTTGTTAGCTTCGCCTCGCTGGAAGCCCAGGCCGCCGCGATTGCCGACGACATCGCCTATGACACACATGACATTGACGATGGCTTGCGGGCAGGGATATTGACGCTTGATCTGTTGCGCGATGCTCCGCTGGTGGGGCCAATCATCAAGACCATTGAAGAGACCTATCCCGACCTCGATGAGCATCGTAAAATTGCCGAGCTTGGCCGTCGTCAAATCACAGCCATGGTGGAGGACGTGATTTCCGAAACCGGCCGCCGCCTCTCTGCTTTGCAGCCCGCAAGTGCTGCTGATGTGCGCCACGCCACCCGTGCCATGATCGGGTTTTCGGATGCGATGCAGGCTGACGAAGCGGCGCTGAAACAGTTTCTCTTCGAGCATCTTTATCGCCATCAATTAGTCATGGCTAAAATGGAAGCTGCGGGAGCTGTGATTGAAAACCTGTTCGATCATTATGTGGCGAACTTCGAGCTGCTTCCGGACAGCTTCCGCACTGACTTCATATCCACTCCGCACGCTTTCCGTATCGCGACCGTATCGTCTTTTGGCGTTTCCCGCCCGCGCGCCGTTGCAGATTTTATTGCGGGTATGACAGACCAATTTGCCATCCGCGACTATGAGCGATTGTTTGACCGCATCCCCGTTTTGGGATAGCCAGCGCCTTATGAAATTCAGGACCACATCGTTATCATGAATATTTTCCAAGACTTTTCGGCACGGATTGAATTCATCCTCGGTGCCCTCGGCCTTAACCCCGTGGACGGCTCGCCTTTGGATGTGTCCCGCGTCGCAGTTGAGCCCCCGCGCGATACCAGCCACGGAGATTTAGCCTGCAATGCCGCTATGGTTTTGGCCAAAGCGGTAAGCACCAACCCGCGCGTGCTGGCGGAAATTATCGCTGAAAAACTGCGTTCTGACAAAGATGTGGCAAGCGTGGAAGTCGCCGGTCCGGGCTTCATCAACATCCGTTTGAGCAACGCTTACTGGCAGGTGCACCTTTACAACATATTGAATTCAAACGGCAATTATGGCCGTTCTACCATTGGCGGCAAGAGGAAACTTGACATTGAATATGTCTCCGCCAACCCGACCGGACCGATGCACGTCGGCCATTGTCGCGGCGCAGTATTCGGCGATGCGCTGGCAAATTTGATGACGTTTGCGGGTTTTGACGTCACCAAAGAATATTACATCAACGATGCCGGTGTACAAATTGGCGTGTTGGCAAACTCAGTCATGTTGCGCTACCGCGAGGCGCTTGGCGAAGATATTGGCGAAATTCCGCCAGGCCTTTACCCCGGCGATTATCTCGTTCCATTGGGCCAAACGCTCGCCGCCGAATTTGGTAGCAAACTCAGGGACATGGCGCAAGACGAGGCGCTTACAATCATACGTCAGCGTGCCATTGATGCCATGATGGAATTGGTGCGAGAGGACTTGGCCGCGCTCAATGTGCATCATGATATATTCTTCTCCGAGGCCTCGCTTCATGCCAGCGGCGAGGCTAAAATTCGAAGCGTTATCAATGATCTGACGCTAAAAGGTCATGTATATCGCGGCACACTTCCCCCCCCGAAAGGCGAGGTTCCGGAGGATTGGGAAGACCGCGAGCAAGTGTTGTTCCGCTCCACCGATGTTGGCGATGACATCGACCGCCCGCTGGTCAAATCCGACGGCACCTTTACCTATTTCGCCGCTGATTTGGCCTATTTCAAAGACAAGTTCGACCGTGGCTTTGAGGAGATGATTTTGGTCCTCGGCGCCGACCATGGCGGCTATGTAAAGCGCATGGAAGCGCTGGCGCGGGCTGTCTCCAACAACACCGCCAAGAACACTATCTATCTGGTTCAATTGGTAAAATTGTTCCGCGATGGCGAACCTGTGCGTATGTCGAAGCGCGCTGGCGAGTTCGTAACGCTGCGTGATGTCGTCGATGAAGTCGGCCGCGATCCGGTGCGTTTCATGATGATCTACCGGAAAAACGACGCGCCTTTAGATTTTGATTTCGCCAAAGTGACTGAGCAATCCAAGGACAATCCGGTGTTCTACGTGCAATATGCCTCCGCCCGTTGCCATTCCATTTTTCGTCAGGCCAAAGAGTTGATGGGTCTGGAGCGGCCTGCCCGGTTAGTACTGGCTGCAAATACCGCGCTTTTGACTGACGATTCCGAGATGACGCTTATCCGTAAACTCGCCGAATTCCCGCGCCTCATCGAAAGTGCAGCCCTTGCCAGAGAGCCGCACAGGGTCGCTTTCTTCCTTTACGAACTGGCCTCCAGCTTCCACGGCCAGTGGAATAAAGGCACGGAAAATCCGGAGTTACGCTTTGTTAAGGTTAACAATACACAATTGACCATTGCCAGACTGGGCTTAGTGCAGGCTGTCCACGATTGTTTAGTGTCGGGTCTCTCCATCATAGGGGCCGACGCACCCGCTGAAATGCGGTAAAACACGGGGATTTTGTCACTTTTTGCCCACATTACGCTGGTAGGCCCATTTTTTGCTGCCGCTGGCAGCATGCGTTGTGTAGGAACTGAAGCATGGCAAATATTGTTGATCGCAAGTGGAATCCGGAACGTGAAATCGATTCTGAGGATCCATTGATGCAGCTTTCACGCATCATGAGTGAGTCATCCGCTCGTCAGGATGAACCCCATCTCGAACATTTAAACGATAGTGAAGCAGAGCTTGATCTGCTCCTTGACGATAAATATGCTGAAGATGATATTTACAGTGAAGCACAACAGACTACGCAACTTACTGTTGAACAGTCTATAAAAATCGCTGATAAATCCGTGCCTGAGCTATCCATTGAAGATGAGCTTGCAGCGCTGCTGTCGGATGCTCCTGAGCAGGCAGGTAAGCTGCAATATAATCCCGAGCCTGAGTTAACCGGTGTAAGTTTTGATCCCGCGATAAAACCACATGATGCAACATCGCCTTCGTATTGGGACGATCCAGTTATTGAAGCAAAAGCAAATGATGAGGCTGCAATAGAGTCAGTAGACGACCAATTTGAAACCGACCCTTGGCAGAACATGGAGCTGGATATACCGGCTTATACACCGGATTATCAATCAGAAATATCAGTTGAAGCAACCGGGACTGATGAAGATCCAGTGCTTGAGCAAATTCGCAATAGCCCTGCCGCACAAATGCAGAATTTCACTATTGGTAAAGCCAGTGAACCCAATATTGATCCGCAATTGGCTATAAAAAGTCCACCGGGTTACTCTCGGGCTAATATTACTCCATCTGCAACGGAGTTTGACCAATGGAAATCAGAAGCGTTGCTCACTGAACCTGAGCTGGATTTCGACTTTTCCGAAGACTTCGAACGTTTGTTAGCCGAGACTGCGCCAGAGCCTGTGGTGGAGCCGGCGATTGTCTCTGATGATCAAATTGTTGCCACAGAGAATTTTGACATACCGGAATTCGAGTTTAATGTTGAGCCGGAAATAGCGGTCGCAGCAGATCACCATGATGATTATGAAACATCTTACCGCGTTGATCAGGCTCCGCTTGTAGTTGCGCGCGCGGTGCCTGTTTATACATCAGCCACTTTACCTGCACAGATAAGCGATGAAATCGCCGACTTTGATACAATACTAAACGATGAGTTATCCGTTGATTTGGACCATTCAATTGGTGGGTACAATAGCGGGCAAAGCTACACTGCTCCAGCACGCAGCGATAATTACAGCCCCCAAAATCAGATGAATCCATCAAATTTTGACCAAATTGATGAATTTGAGGCTTACTCCGATCACGAAACAAACGGTTCCGCGTCATTCCAACAGAAACCTGTTCGAAGCCGTTCACGGCTGGTTGCAGCGCTTGCTGGCATCTTGGTTCTGAGCGGAGCGGGCTACTACGCTTATTCGAAGTCTACAAGTTCGACTATTGTTGCTGGCGGGCCTGTTTTGCTAAAAGCTGATCCGCAGCCGGTTAAAGTGGCACCGGAGACTCCCGGCGGCAAGGTTGTGGCCGATCAGGATAAAGCCGTTTACGATAAAGTGGCGGGCGCTCAAGAAATGCCCGCCAAACCTAATCAATTGGTTACAGCCTCTGAGGAGCCGGTAGATATTGCCGCTATTGCGAGTGACCCGGTAGACGAGGGTGACAATGCGGATAATGCTGATGTCCCCGTTGTCGCAAAAATAGCGACACCGGCTGTGGATGCAACTCCGGTTAACGTTCCCAAGCCTGCTGCAAATCCGGCTGCGACGCAAGGTAAGGCTGAGGATCGCGTCGATCCGGCGCTTGATCCTGAAAACGCACCCCCACCGAGCGCAGATGCCACGGCCATCGCGCCTAAAAAAGTGCGCACATTTATAGTAAAGTCAGACGGAACACTGGTGGAACGTCCGGCAACCCCGGTTGTTGTGGAGCCTATTGTTGTAGAAAAATCTGTTGCGTTGGCACCGGCTATAATTAAGAAGGTTATTGAACCGGCAAAGGCTTTTGCTCCTGAGCCAGTTGCAAAAGCTGGCATACAAGCGCCTGCTGTGACAGAGGAAAAACCCGTAGCGAATAATGCTGCGGCTGATGTAATTGCTCCCGCTGAAAAGCAGGTGGAAATTGTAGCACCTAAAGAAAAAATAGCTGATGCCACCAAGGTAGTTAAGACAAAGAAGATAAAGGCGCCTGCGACCGGAGTGGCTGCGAAAAAGGATGATGCAGGCTCTGGAACTGCACCTGTTATTGAGGGACGACCAGCAGATCAACCTGTTACAATTGTTGGAAAAACTGGCGGAAAAAAAGTGGTCACTGATGCACAGGTTGCCGCGCTTGCTGCTTCGCAGCAGCCAGTTGCGGACCAGTCACCGGTTGCCACAGGAGCGTTTGTGATGCAAATCGCTTCCACCCCCTCTGCCGATGCAGCCAAAGCCACCTATGCGGCGCTGAGCCGTAAATTCAGCGGAGTTCTGGGCGGGCGAGGCGTGAATATTCAGCAGGCAGAGGTTGCAGGTAAAGGTACAGTGTTCCGTATCCGTATACCTGCAGGGTCAAAACAGGACGCCAACGCCTTGTGCGCCCAATACAAATCCTCTGGAGGCAGCTGTTTCGTGTCGAAGTAAGCCGCGCATTTTTCATATCCAAAGGCGGCTCACTAGTGGATTGATCGCAACGAAGGAGTCCAGATTTGGATTCCCTTGTTTTGCTGGATGTGCGATTCAGGGTTATGCGCACAGGAATTGAGTTCACC
>JAYVRA010000063.1:0-6230 GCA_043776635.1 Phyllobacteriaceae bacterium | reverse complement strand
GGTTCGCTAAATCGGCTCGTCTTCATAAAAATCTCCTCGTTCAATATGCCGGGAAAATTCTACTTTTGAACACCGTTAATTTCAGGGGGGATTACCTCCGGACCTGATAATTTTGACGAAATGGTCGAGGTGATTTTTGGTGAGTGCCAAGTGCCAAGACACAGGAGCGAAGGCGCAGAAAATGTGCGCATGTTGCCTGCGGCCTCTTCGAGGGGCAAGCCTGTGCGACTTCAAGTCAATGCGACAGGGCAATCGCCGGAAAGCGCCCGATCTGGGCACGAACAGCCAACTGGCTTCATTCTGCGGCGTTAAACAGTTTGAACGGGCCTTAGCCCCGTACTGCACTGTTTTCCTTGCATAGTTTCGGCATTCGCCTGCCATTTTGCCAAAATTAACAGGTCCAAACCCTAAACTTCGTAATCACCGCTTCCACCAGCGCCGCATCTTCATCCGTCCGCTCGCGCTTGCCGATGGCTAGACACGCTTGCGATTTCAACATCACCCCGTCTTCCAAAATGCGTAATTGATTGGCGTGCAGCGTAGACCCTGTGCTGGTGATATCGACAATCACATCCGCCTGCCCCGCAGCAGGCGCGCCTTCGGTTGCGCCGAGACTTTCGACGATGCGATAGACTTGGATGCCGTGCTGGCCGGAGAAGAAGCTTTGTGTCAGCCGCCAATATTTGGTGGCGATGCGCAGACGGCGGCCGTGGCGCTGGCGGAATTCTGCAGCGACATCATCCAAATCCGCCATGGTTACAACGTCAATCCAGCTGTCCGGCACGGCCACCACAACATCGGCGTGGCCGAAGCCCAGACGGGCGGTGATTTCCACCCGCGCGTCAAAATCCGCAATTGTTTCGCGCAACAAATCTTCGCCTGTCACGCCCATATCAATGATGCCGGCGGCCAGCTCGCGGGCGATTTCTGAAGCCGATAAAAACGCCACATCGACGCCCGGCAACCCTTCAATACCGGCGCTATATTTGCGCGCATCTTCGCTTTGGCGCACCTTTATGCCGAAGCGGGCAAGCGCTTCCAACGATTGCTCTTTGAGGCGGCCTTTGGAGGGCAGACCGAGACGTATGCTCATGAGGCTGCCCCCTGTTCAATGCGCTCGAGCCATGCGGAAAAGCCAACGCCGGGAATGGGCGCTGGTGCGCCGAGCAGGGTGAGCATCCGGTCATAGCGCCCGCCGCCAGCAAGCGGCTTGACGTGGCCTTCGATGAAAAGTTCATAGACCATGCCAGTGTAATAATCGAGCGGGCGGCCAAAAGCGGCGTCATAAGAAATGGCGCTGACATCCAGCCCCTCGGCGACACAAGCCTCCACCCGCGCACCGAAACGCACCAGCGCTTCATCCAGTGCCAATCCGGCTTTGATGGCAAATGCCGAGAGCGCCGCTGGCGCATGTCGTAATGGCACATGAATGGCGAGAAACTCCGTGAGTGCGGCAAGCGCTTTGGGCGATAGGCGCGCACTGGCAAGCTGATGTTTTTCAATCATCCGCCGCGCGATTTCCAGCGGGCTGCGAGCGGCGGAAGGCGCGATGCCCGCGATACTCATTTTGGTATCAACGTGCGCGGCAAGCGCCGCTTCGTTGCCCGCCACGACCAGCGCCGAGATTGCCTCATCGATTGAGGAAGGCTCCGCAGGGCGGCCCAAATCATGCAAAGCGGCACTAAGTTGCGCTTCGACACCAAAGGCTCTGGCCAAGCGCATCCGCCAGCCACGCGGCAGGCCGAGCGATGCCAGCACCGCTTCAAACACCGCTTGATCACCCAGCGAGGTGCGGATTTTGGCGGATGGAAGCGCCGCTGAAATCAGCGCATGCGCATCTGCCAGCGAGCGCGCATCAGCCCGCGCCGTATCCGGATCGCCAAGGTCTTCAATGCCCGCCTGATAAAACTCGTTGCTGCCATCGCGCCGCTGGCGGAACACTTCGCCCAAATACCAATAGCGCTGCGGCGTGTGCGCTTTGTTGGCGATATGATCGAGGCAGACGGGTATAGTGAAATCCGGGCGCAGGCAAAGTGAGGTTCCGGTCTCATTTTCGGTGAGGAAGATTCTCCGGCGCAGGTCTTCACCTACCATATCGAGGAAGGGATCAGCAGGCTGAAGAATGGCGACATCGGCGCGGATGGCGTTACGGGATGTTAAGAGAGCGGCGGCGAGTTGGGCGATCATTTATTACCCCCCTCTATAAGCTGCGCCGACAGCTCCTCCCAAGGGTGGAGATTGGCACTAAATCTCCACCCTTGGGGGGAGGTGTCACCGGAGGTGACAGAGGGGGGACTGCCGCTCATCGCGCGGCCTGCGCGGTCAACATCTTCACAACTGTCGCCAGCAAATCCTTTTCATCCACCACGACTTCCCCAGCCTTGGCTTCTTTCCACTCAGCATTACCGGTAATCGTAGCAGCAATGAGTTTGCCTTCGATCAAGTCCTTAATGATGATCTTGCCCTCAGCCCGCTCATTACCGCCTTGAATGATGGCGATGGGGCAGTTGCGGCGGTCGGCGTAGCGGAGTTGGCGCGGGAATTCTTTGGGGTTGCCTTGAAACATTTCTGCGCGGATGCCAGCGTTGCGCAAGTCTTGCGTGAATTTTTGATAGCGGCCGAGGCTTTCCGTATCCTTGTCCATTACTGTTACCAGCACTGGCGCGATGACACCGGAGACATCCAGCTTGCCGAGGTTTTTCAGCGCGGTCATCAGGCGCGAGACTCCGATGGAAAAGCCGGTAGCGGGCACATCCTGCCCCGTAAAGCGCTTCACCAGCCCGTCATACCGCCCGCCGCCGCCGACCGAGCCGAACTGGACTTTTTCGCCCTTTTCATTGGTGACATCGAAGAGGAGCTCGGCTTCGTAGACGGGGCCGGTGTAATATTCGAGGCCTCGGACGACAGAGGGGTCGATGCGGATGCGGTCGGGGCCGTAGCCGCATGCTTGGAATTGACCACCCATTTCTTGAAGTTCGGCGTAGCCTGCCCGATAGCGGTCATTATAGCTTAATGAAGTATTAGTTGAGGACGAGTGTGTCGTAACTGAGGTTCCTTCCATCTGGACGGTTGATTGCAAGTATGAAACCACAGTATCGATGTCCGGGGCGCTAAGCCCCGCACCCTTGGTAAAGTCCCCACTCTCGTCCTTGCGCCCCGCCCCCAGCAACAGCCGCACGCCTTCCACACCAAACTTATCCAGCTTATCAATCGCCCGAAGCACCGCGAGCTTCTGGCCCGCATCGGTGACGCCAATGGCTTCCATCACGCCATCGAGCACCTTCCGGTTATTCACACGAATGACATAATCGCCGCGCTTTATTCCCAGCGCTTCCATGGTATCGGCCATCATCATGCACATTTCGGCGTCGGCCTGAACGCCGGGTGCGCCGACTGTGTCGGCGTCGAACTGCATGAACTGGCGGAAGCGGCCCGGGCCGGGCTTTTCGTTGCGGAACACCCAGCCTTGGCGATAGGTGCGGTAGGGCAACTGAATTTCGTTGATGTTTTCCGCCACATGGCGGGCCAGCGGCGCGGTGAGATCATAGCGCAGGCTCATCCACTGTTCATCATCATCCTGAAGCGAGAACACGCCCTCGTTCGGGCGGTCGCTATCGGGGAGGAATTTACCCAGCGCATCGGTGTATTCAAACATTGGCGTTTCCACCGGATCAAAGCCGTAACGCTCATAAACTTCGCGGATTTTGCCGATCATCTTATCCGTCGCGCGGATATCATCGGCCGATCTGTCAATAAACCCGCGCGGCTTGCGGGCACGGAGTTTCTGCTGTTTTTTGGGCTTATCGGTCATGGGAGTATGAGCCTTCACAATTTGCCGCTTCCTAGCGGAAGGAGACGGGGGCGGCAAGGGCAACCCACTTCACTATGCCTAATTCACGGCACACATTGTAAGACGGTAAGACGGTAAGAAATTATGACTTTTGCATTTTCAAAGATAACAACGAAGAGCCAGACGGTAATTCCCAGTGAAGTGCGCGAGAAACTGGGAGTTAAGCCCGGCAACCGGCTTCGCTATGAAATAACCGGGCGCGGTGTTACGATTATGAAGGCAGAAATGCAGATTGACGATAACCCTTTTGCCGTATTCACAGAATGGGCAAGCGCGGCTGACGAAGAAGCCTATGGTAATCTATAGGTCATGAATGAAGTTCTGAGTTCCGCCCGATATTCGATTGTCGTTGTGCCCTTTTCCTATACGGATCAATTAACCGGGAAGCGCCGGCCGGCACTGTTCATATCCGGGCCGGATATTCTTTTGCGCCACAATCTTGTTTGGGTAGCGATGATTACAAGTGCCAAAAATAACATATGGTATGGCGATATCTCCATAACCAATTATCAAGATTGCGGCTTGCCAGCGCCCTCAGTACCGGGGTCTGGACCTGTTAATTTTGACGAAATGGTCGAGGTGATTTTTGGTGAGTGCCAAGTGTCAAGGCACAGGAGCGAAGGCGCCGGGAAATGCGAGCATGTTGCCTTCGGCCTCTTCGAGTGGCAAGTCTTTGCAAGTTCAAGCTTTTGCTACAACGCAATCGCCGGAAAGCGCCCGATTTTGGCACCAACAGGCAACTGACTTCACTCAGCGGCGTCAAACAGTTTAAACGGGCCTTAAGCCCGTTCTGCACTGTTTTCCTTGCATAGTTTCGCCATTCGCCTGCAATTTCATCAAAATTAACAGGTCCAGACCCTAAGACCAACCAAAATAGCGAGCATTGATGCCAACCGCGTAATAAATGTCTTGGGTCAACTTCCCGCCGGTGAACAGTTGATAGTTCAAAATTTCTATGCGTCCGCCTTCGGTTTGGAAGGTTGAGATTCAGAGCTTAGGCAAAGCACCTCTTGAACCGCATTCACGAAAGGCTTAATTGCTAACTTATGAAACCATTGGCCGCCCTCCTCTATTTCATACTTGCCATTGCGCTTACCGGCGTGCCGTTTGGCATGGGCCGGATGATGGATGGGGGCAATCACACTAGGCAGGCCTCGACACTGGTCATTGACCATAGCGCAATGGGACCTATGAAACATGGTGATGCGCCTGCGCATGATCCTTCCACGTTGCATTTTGTTTTGTGTGCCGCCTGCTTTGCCGCGCCCGTTGTTGCCGCGCCGCCGCCCGAACGGATTGCGTTTCGCCAAGCAGTGGCGGCCATTGCTGCCCTCAAGCTGCATGGCAAATCGCTACTGCCGGACCTTCCGCCGCCCCGCGCCTGACAGTCTCATTTTTCGAACACTGACACGCGCGCTCGCAGATCCGGAGGCGTAAACAATTACCTATAAAAAGGACTAAACTTATGAATAGCAAATCACTTCTAACGGCACTGATTGCGCTGGTTATCGGCCTTGCGCTGGGCTTCATCGCCGCGCCTAAAATGGGCGGTATGAAAATGGACCATGACATGAGCAAAATGGGCGGCATGGATATGTCCAAGCCCAAGGGCGACCAAGGCGTTTCATCGCTCGCGTTTGCCAAAGCCAATGGCGATATGCACGCGGGTATGGCTATTGAGTTTTCAGGAAATGCCGATGTGGACTTTGCCAAAGGCATGATGCAGCATCATCAGGGCGCAATTGAAATGGCCAAGATTGAACTGCAATATGGCAAAGACGCCGAAATGCGCAAACTTGCAGAAAGCGTGATTGCCGCTCAAGAAGCGGAAATCAAGTTCATGAATGAGTGGATTGCCAAGACTAAATAACAGCTGCGCTGGCGGCGTGGAAACGTGCCGCCAGCTTTATTTCACAAAATAAGTCAGCGCCAACCCGATACAATGCATCAACTCTTCCAATGGTAACGGTTTGCTGTCATCAATCACAATTCCGCGCTTGCCCTCGATTTCAAGATGCGGGTAAAGCTCGCGGAACTCTTCAATTAACCCCGTGTGGCAAATAAAGTGCAGCGCCATGCGGCCATCTTTGCGGGCGGCGATGCGGACGGAGCTGCCGGTGTTTTTCCTTACGGGCGTATAGCTTGGCTCGCCCCATTTCAGGCTTTCTTCCAGCGCACCGACTTGTGGCAGATTTGCGGCCACGTCTAAGAGGCTGATCCGAAACTGGTTGAGTGAATTCAGCAGGTTGTGATTCTGTTCGGTAGTAACACTGAACGGAGATCACGATGGCCTGGACCGCACTCACCCGCCCGCCCTATGTCCGCACCGGGGGCAGATACGCAAGTGACACGACGCACAAGGAATGGGCGCTGATTGCGC
>JAYVRA010000062.1:0-6275 GCA_043776635.1 Phyllobacteriaceae bacterium | reverse complement strand
GCCTCTTGGCCTCCGAAACATCCATGCCGCCGAACTTGGCTTTCCATTTATAAATGCTGGCATCGCTAACGCCGTGTTTGCGGCATAGCTCCGAAACCGAAACTCCAGCTTCGTGCTCCTTCAATATCCCGATAATCTGTTCTTCCGTAAATCGACTGCGCTTCATTGTCTGGTCTTCACTTGTTGGGCCAGAGCTAACTTCAATATGGATTAAGACGTGCGGGCAAGGTCACATTTTACAGCTGCGGACTTTGAATTCATCGTTTGATGCAATGGCAGAGGCGGCGATAAATCCAAGTGCTAAATTATTAACCTCACTAGACTTCAATCTTAAGTCTCTTTAAAAGTGAATTACCGCTAAGCATGGGGTTATGAGCATTGTCAGTTCCGTTTTTTAGAATGGCTATCAGTGAATTGGAAATTGCAGCCGTAGTGCGGGTATTACGTTCTGGCTGGTTAACCACAGGTAATGAAGTTTTTTCCTTTGAGAAAGAGTTCGCGGACTATATCGGCGGAGGCGTGGAGGCAATAGCCGTCAATTCCAACACTGCTGGCATGCATCTAGTGCTGGAAGCCGCTGGTATTGGACCCGGCGACGAAGTGATTGTTCCAACGCTAACCTTCACCGCAACTGCCGAAGTGGTTCGCTATCTTGGAGCGGATGTTGTTTTCGTGGATGTGGACGCCGACACATTGTGTATCGATCCGGTAGCTATTGAAAAAGCTGTCACAAGTAAAACCAAGGCCATTATGGTGGTTCATTATGCTGGTCTCGCAGCTGACATGCCATCGATTCAAAGGATTGCGCAGGCCCACAATCTCAAAGTCATAGAAGACGCCGCTCATAGTTTTCCCGCTACTTCAGGCGGGCGATTTGTCGGTTCACTTGATACGACCGCAGCGATTTTCAGCTTTTATGCCAACAAAACTATCACCACAGGTGAGGGCGGCATGATAGTGACCCGCGACGCAGCGTTAGCAAAGCGTTGCCGCGTGATGCGCCTCCATGGACTGGATCGCGACGCTTATGCCCGCTTTAACGGCAACTCCGCGCAGTGGCGCTATGATGTTATCGCGCCGGGCTTTAAGTATAATCTAACCGACATCGCAGCCGCATTGGGACGGGAGCAGCTTCGATGCGCCGAAAGTCTGCGCGTATGTCGTCAGGCGGTGGCAGAACGCTTCACTGCTGCATTTGCGAAGTTGCCGATCCGTCTTCCTGTTCATGCGCCTGCAAATGAGGTGCACTCTTGGCACCTCTATCCCATCCGTATACCTTCGGGAGCGAATATCTGCCGCGGGGATTTTGAAGCGGGGCTTATGGCGCGTAATATCGGCTATTCAGTACATTATACGCCATTGCATCGTATGACTTACTGGAACGCGCTGTATCAACTAGACGATCGCTCATTTCCTGTTGCCAGCGATCACGGCGATACCACAATTTCCTTGCCTATATTTTCAGCTATGACAGATACCGAAGTGGAAGAGGTCATTGATGTGGTGATTTCGATAACCAATTCAAATGCGAATCTTAATTAAAAGAATGGGCAAGCGGCTGTTTGACATTTTGTGTTCGGCGTTTGGGCTTTTACTGTTTGCGCCGCTCATGACAATTATTGCTATCGCGATTAAATGCGATAGCGCGGGTTCCGTTATCTACGGCCAGACCCGCGTTGGCCTTTTTGGTAGACCATTTACGATCTATAAATTCCGCTCCATGACAATGAACGCGGAAGGCGCGCATGTGACCGTCAGCGGTGATAGCCGGGTCACGCGCATAGGACGCGTTTTGCGGCGTTCTAAGATAGATGAGGTTCCTCAATTATTCAACGTGTTGCGGGGCGACATGTCATTGGTCGGTCCGCGTCCAGAGGTGCCGCGATTTATAGAGTATTATACGCCCCAGCAGCGCGAAGTTATGTTGTCAGTTCGCCCGGGAATAACTGATTTTGCCTCAATAGAAATGCGAGATGAAGAGGGAATTTTGGCAAAATATCCTGATCATGAGAAGGCCTATATTGAAGTTGTCATGCCTCAAAAAATTGCGCTTTACGAAAAATATGTGCGGGAGCGCTCAATGGTTTTGGACATCAAGCTCATTTTTAGAACTTTTTCAGCGATTGTCTTTTGAAGCATGGCTTGCAGATTGCCTATTTGAGCGTGAGATAATGGACGGGTTAAAATTTAATCGCCGGCAATGAAAGGTACAGATGGTATATTTATTTTTGCCACGGACTATTGAAGTAAATCCCCGTATTTTGTTGATCAGCAGCGGTATTTGTGCCATTTTTAACGCTCGGTATTGGGGAGCACGTTTTGTTATTAAATCAATCGCTTTACGACTGCGCATTGCCAAGAAATAGATTTCCTGTGTTGTTGGTTTGCCGTTGTGATTGGCGCTGGAATGAATAACCCACCTTTGCTATGGCATGTCGGTGGCGAAGATGTGCACCGTCGAATTCCTCTATTAAGGCGGCTCGCTGATAGCGGCTTTCGTGTCGGCGCGGTCGGCACCCAAGACCCTAAACCTTTTGATCAGGTGGGGATTAACTACTATCGTTACGACTTAAATAGAAATCTCTCGCCATTCTCCGATCTAAAGTCTATTCGGCAGCTGACGGATATTTTCAATGCTGGTCGTCCCGATATCATCCATGCTTTCGACACCAAACCCGCTATCTATGCTATGATGGCAGGACGACGCGCCGGTATTGAGCGGCGCGTGCGCACCATCACCGGTCTCGGCTATATGTTTTCAGACAGTAGTATCAAAGCTGCAGCACTCCGGCACATTTATGGCTGGATGCATCGGTCGATTAAACACGATGTTTCATGCACAATATTTCAAAATCCAGACGACGAGCAGTACTATTTAGAACGGGGACTGGTCGAAAAAGCAGATACAGCATTAGTGTTAGGCTCAGGAATAAATATTGCAGAAATTGACGATGTAATTGCTCAAGGCCCGACGCCGGATGAGGTAAAACGGTCGCTAGGAATTGCGGGGCGAAAGGTGGCGCTGTTGCCGTCTCGGTTAATACGATCGAAGGGTGTAATGGAATATGTCGCCGCCGCCCGCCAACTGTATGCGGCTGATAGTTCCGTGCTATGCCTTTTGGCTGGCCCGTTGGAACTGGAAGGTCCGCAAGCCGTCTTGGAAACTGAAATCCAGACGGGCGGCGCTGCGGTCAAATATATCGGTAATCGCCCAGATATTCTGTCGGTAATGGCGGCAGTAGATGTTGTTGTTCTACCAACCTACTACAGAGAGGGCGTTCCACGCTCGCTGCTTGAGGCAGGCGCAATAGGCAAGCCCGTGATCACCACCGATGAACCCGGCAGCCGCGAGACAGTTATCCATGGGACGACAGGCTGGCTGGTGAAAGCGCGCGATGCAAGTTCGCTGGCTGCAGCAATGAGCAGGGCGCTTTCATTGAGTGATACGCAGAAGGCAGAAATCCACGCTGCCGCGCGTGACAATATTGACCGAAAATTTGAATTGAAGCGAGTAGTTCAAAGCTATAGTGAGATTTACTCCAGGGTCAGGACTAATTGATTGATCCAGAAGATGATGGCTCTGGTGCAACGAGGCTATCGGATAAATCCCTGACTATGTAGCCAGTTCAGCGGACGCGCTCGGTCGTTGGTCTTGCGACCTAGATGTTGCGGTTGGCGATCTTGATGTGAATGGCGACTTCGTTTTGCTGAGCGCCGAAAGTTCGGGGCGTAAGGCGTCCGTCGTTGATGCCTTTGATGCGGGAGATGGCGGTTTCGACGAGAGAGCGTTTGCCGTATCCATGTCGCCGTTGCCAGGCCATCCGGCCATGGAGCGCTATCTCGGCGGCATGGCATGCCTCTCGCTGCCGCCGTGAGGCTGCCCCTTTTGTCGGGGATCGACGGCTTACTCGGCGGCGAACGTGCTGGTCGCACCGCCTGGATGGCCTGATAGTTTGGCTCGCCATCATAGGCGCCATCGGCAATGATTTTACGGATGTTGCCACCGGTATTGGCCACGAGGCCACCGATCATCGCCGCATCCGACGTGTCGTCGTCGGTTAGTTCATGCGCAATGATTTCATTGTCGTCCGGATTGACCATGATGTGCAGTTTGCGCTAAGAGCGACGCGTTTCGCCGTGCTTCTTACGCGCCCATTCGCCTGCACCGAAGAATTTCAAGCCTGTGCTGTCAATGACAATGTCAACCGGTCCCTTGCGCGGCCAGCGATATTCGCAGACATCGACCGTGCGCCACCTGCGGGCAAGCGTAGTGTGATCGGGGGCGATCAGGTCGAGCCGCATAAGCTCGATCAGCGAGCGGACAATGCCCTCGCTCTGGCGCAGCGGAAGCCGATACACAGCGCCCAGGATCAACGTCGTTTCCACCGCCACATTTGAGAACCGCCGCTGGCCACCAAGCGTATTGCGACCCTCTGCGCACCAACCAGCAATCGCTTCTTGCGACAGCCACACTCTGATGTCGCCGCGACGCACCAAGCAACGATCATATTCAGCCCAGTTTGTGACGCGATACTTGGCCTTCGCGATACGATGTCGCTGAGACGCATTGAACTTGAATGGCATGTGGAGGCTCAGTGAGGTTGCAGAGGTGGCGCTCATACCATCACAGTGCTATCCGTGCACAGCGCCATCAAGAACCCGCAACTCGGGGCCAGTAGATGGCGCGGCAAGGTCTGTGCCTCATCCAGAATGATGATGCTTCCTGCAATATTATGCAGTTTGCGCGCTCTGGAACCGCGGGCTGCAAACAAGCTCTCAAACAGCTGAACATTGGTCGTCACAACAATCGGCACGGTCCAATCTTCCATCGCCAGTTTCAGCTTGTCTTTGGCAGATCGCGGCTTGGCCGGATCATACTTCTCCTCGTCGATTGCCGAATGGTGTTCGAGAATAAAGTCACTTCCAATGGCTTTTATGAAAACATCCACAGTCTGGTCAATGATCGAGGTGAAGGGAATGGCATAGATAATCCGGCTATGTCCGTGTGCTTTTGCGTGGCCCAGCGCAAAGCCAAGTGACGCCAGCGTTTTGCCGCCGCCAGTCGGCACGGTCAGTGTGAACAAACCGGGTGTCATGCCGGAACAGTCGCGAACGTGCTCTAATATCTCACCCCGAAGTTTACCAATCTTCGTACCCTTCGTCGATTTGAGTTTCATGTAGCTGTTGTAGCGGGACGAAATATCGGCGAGAATTTCAGGCAAAGATTGCCATGAACGGTTGGCATTCAGACCTTCCGTTTTTTTATAAAATTCCTCAGTGTCTTTAAAATCAGCGTCAACAAGGCAGGAAAAAATCATCCTGCCCAAGAACGCAAACTGAAAGGCGAGCTTGGATTTGTCCATCTTGCGCCAATCGAATTCTGGCAGCAACCCAGTGGCGTCGGGCTTGATTTCATCCATCCAAACGGGATCAAGACTTGCTCCCGTATATTTACGCGTCCGGTCAGATAAAGTAGCGGCGGCGTTGTCCATGTTTGTCATGTCCGCCAGTCCGGCATGATGACCCGCAATGGCATAAGCGATAAGCTCCGCTACAATCTTATCATCGGCAGTTTGCGCCAGCGTCATCACATGACAAGCACCGTCAATCGCATGTTCAGCAGCAATTTTTGACCCGTCTAACCGCGCCTGAAATTCCGGAGTGTACTTCCCCAGATCGTGCAATATTCCCGCCAGCCGGACAGCATTTGCTATGCCAAGCGGCTCGCCGAAAGTAGCAGCAAGGTCTGCAACTCTCGAAAGATGATCTGACAAAACCTGCCATACTTTCTTGTCTTGTCCTGAAACCGAGTGCGCGTAATGCATTTATTACCCCTACGCCCATAGGTTTTAGTCTTAAATGGTTCCTGTCAATTAAATTGTGGTGAGTCCCTATAGAATCCAAAGGTTTTTGGTGCCCCCGGCCCATTGGTCAACGTACGATAACTCGCGGCCCCTCAACACTCACACCACCCCCCATGCCCTGAACCTCCCCCTGCCGGTCATTTCGCGCAGGGCCAGATCGTTTAGCAGTGTTAGAGCGCCTTGTTTGGAGACTTTGAGGCTGGCTTGGATCATTGATGAGGTGATGAGGGGGCGGGAGAGGACGAGGGTTATGAGGTCTGGCAGGCGCGAGTTGGTGCGCCGGTTGGTGAGTTTACGCTCCATTTGGGCTTTTGCTAGTGGATTGATTCCAACATTTGGAACCCCCGATTTCTGGCAGCGATGATTTCGTCTGGGTTTGCGCGCCATGTGAAGGGTTTGGCTTCGCTGTGA
>JAYVRA010000061.1:0-6477 GCA_043776635.1 Phyllobacteriaceae bacterium | reverse complement strand
GGTGAACTCAATTCCTGTGCGCATAACCCTGAATCGCACATCCAGCAAAACAAGGGAATCCAAATTCAGACTCCTTCGTTGCGATCAATCCACTAGTGGCTGAGAATATCCGGGAATTTTTGCGACAGGAAAACCAACAGCAAGCCGCAACCCGTCACCGCGCCAATGATAAACCACAGCAGCCCGGCAATGAATTCACCCCAGCCCGACATCTTGGTTTCGGCAGCAACAGCAACAGCAGGTGCAACAGACACCTGTGAAATATCAGCAGAACGTTGCGGCTCGCACTCGCCCTCCATCAGGCGCTGGCGCTCAATCAGCCGCTCGGCAACATAGCGCGTCACATGGTCAGAGATCGGGCGCATATCGGTGGACTCTGCCATCACCACCCGACCAAGACGGGTATCGCGCACAAAGCGATAAGTGCGCCGGTCACGGCCCATCATCACATGGGCGGTCGCATCAATCCACAGGCGCGGTTGCAAACCTGATGAAATCACAAAATCAAAAACATCATTATCCACCGGCACTTCATCAAACACCGGCTTCAGATCTGTCGCCAAAATTTCCAAACGGGCGCGATCAACTTCCTTCATATCCACCACGACATCGGCTTTATCGGCCGCCACAATACGAACATCCCGCATGGCGTCAGTTAACCGCGTAACATTATTGCGGACACCCGAACGATCAACATAATCAGCCATCACAACACTCCCAAAACTTATGGTGAATAAAGTGTTAACACGAACGAAGCGTGAATACGAATGGAAAATACAGGATTATGCCAAGCATAAATAAGTGAGATTTAGAATTACAGTCGCCGCTATGAAATCGGCGTGTAGCTCTAAGCCTTTGATTTATCGCATCGTTTTAACGCAAAGCCGCACATACATTTGCTATCGATACTCCAGGGTCTGGACCTGTTAATTTTGACGAAATGGTCGAGGTGATTTTTGGTGAGTGCCAAGTATCAAGGCACAGGAGCGAAGGCGCAGGAAAGCGCCCGATTTGGGCACCAACAGGCAACTGACTTCACTCTGCGGCGTCAAACAGTTTAAACGGGCCTTAAGCCCGTTGTGCACTGTTTTCCTTGCATAGTTTCGCCATTCGCCTGCCATTTCATCAAAATTAATTGGCCCAGACCCTAAGTCTGGCCATAAATAATGTCTGCCACTGGTTGATCGCGTCCGTAAATATCCGGGAAGAATTGAACCACACCATCATCGCCTATCCACACAGTAAAATAGGTGAGATGAATTGGTATTTTCGTCTTAAGCGGCACACGCTTCAACTGGCCGTTAGCGACGATGGCATCAATCGTTGCCCGCGTCATGCCCTGATCTATCCCCATCATTTTTTCGGCGAACCCAAGTGCATCATGAACACGGATGCAGCCATGTGAGAACGCACGACCCGTGCTGGCAAACAACTGACGCGAAGGTGTATCGTGCAAATAGATGTTGCGCTTGTTCGGGAACATAAACTTAACATAACCGAGTGCATTTTTATCCCCGGGCTGTTGTACAATGCGGTACTTAAATTTGGCAGCCGTCACACTATTCCAATCAACAGAATAAGGATCAATTTCTGGCGCACTGTCTGCGGTGCTGGCGTAAAGCACAAAGTCATTGGCCGCTAAATAGCCAGGGTCTTTCTGCAGCTTCGGCAGAAATTCCGCCGATGCAATATCCGGCGTCACAGTCCAAGTCGGATTGAATTCCAAATAGCCAATTTTATCGGAGAACATCGGCGTTTGATGGAACGGTTTGCCCACAATCACACGGCGGTTATCAACAACCTTACCTCGATCAACCAAAAATAACTCGAAACCGGCTTGATTGACCAGCACATGGCGTGCACCAAGATCATTCGGCAGCCAGCGCCAGCGCTCCATATTCACCACAATTTGGCGGATTCGCTGCTCTACAGGCACATTGAGAATAGCAATCGTACCTTTGCCGACAACAGCATCAGGCTCTATACCACTGGCGCGCTGATAGCGCTGTACACCATCAGTCAGCTTGGCATCAAATGAAGACGCATCACTGCTTGTAAGATTTTTATAACCCCGCGCAGCAAGACTGGCACGAAGCTCCGCCACACGAGGGCTAATCATGCCCGGCTTCAGCGATGGGCCGGCGGATATCACATCCCAACCACCAAGAGACTCGTAGCTATAATAGCTATAAAGCATCTGGCGTAGCTTTTCATATTGAGCATGGTGCGGACGCAACGCGACAACAACAGCGTTTACGCCGTTGGCACGCACTGACGTTAGCCATTTCACGGGATCGATTGTTTTACGCTCAATAACAATGTCAGTAGCATTCATTGATGGCGTAGATCGACCGGAGTGCAAATCCCGGGCGAATTTTAAAAATGCCTGCGACAAGGCAAGTTCAGCCCCGGCAGCATCATCATCGCTCGTGAGCCGCTTTAGCGCACCAAATGCGTTAGCCACATAGTCACTTGAATCAAGACCATCCAAGCGAGAATTACTTAGCACCGCGACCAACTCAGCGCCTGCGGGCGACAAATGATTACCCTCAATAAAAACCGTCTGCGCACCGGATGATACATAATACGGCATTAGTTTATTAAGATCGACAGTGACGCCGCGCCATTCAATCGCCTGCGCATCCTCAGCCGCCAAACCCAAGATCACATCGATCGGCTCCGCCTTGGCGAAATTTGGCAACAGAAAGCATAGACCCGCTAGTGCAAACTTAAAAAAGCTCATGTGTGTCTCCCGCCTGGCCCATGATGGAATAGGGCCGAAATTTGAGTCAGTACGATGGCCTGAATATGGTTAATTTGGGCTTAAATATGCAGCGATTTTAATATTGAGGCAGCTGTAGCGGCAGGCGCTTCCTCAATCAACATATGGCCGGCATCAGGCAAAATCACTTTATTGAATTCACTTGGTGCGGCATGGCATTGAGAAACGGGCACAATAATATCTACTTCTCCCCACAATAATCCACATGGAATGCGCAGCGCAGCCAAATCTGCCAATGGCAGAACGCCTTGCTTTCCATCACGCGCCATGCGGCTGGCAATGAATTCCAACATATCCCGCTGACCCGCCACTGCCCGCATGGCTACCAAATCACGCAACATTTGCACCGGCACGGCAGAACCGGTGGAAGCCATGGGCGCAAGGGCGGTTAGTAATTCATCGTGCGTTTGCGCCGCTGCGTAATCTTGCAGCAGCGCCACGTTCAGCTCAGTCCCGAAGCCGCCGGGGCTGAGCAATGTCAGCGATGCCACCAAATCCGGACGCGCCAGCGCCACCGTGCAAGCAATTGCCCCGCCCATCGAGTGGCCGACCAAATGCACCTTGCTGGTCGTGCGCAAGTCCAACTCAGCAATCACAGCTTGCGCCGCAATTTTTCCCGACCCAGCATTTGGGTAAGTCAGCGACCCGCCATGGCCCGGCAGATCAAAAGCCAGTACATGCCCCTCGCCCTCAATCACCGCAATTACATCGCGCCAGCAAGACGCAACCGCGCCAAACCCGTGCAGCAAAACAACAGTCGATTGGGACGAATGACCGGCCTCAATGCAATGAAGCCGGTTACTCATATCAGCCGACAATCCGGTTCGCTGCCGAAACAATCGCCTCAAGCGAAGCCGTCACAATGTTCTTGTTCACGCCAGCGCCAAACAGCTTGCCATTCGGATGCTCCACCTGCATGTAACAAATCGCTGAGGCGTCAGACCCGTGTTGCAACGAATGCTCGGAATAATCTGCCACCGTAATATCAAACCCGAGATAGACAGAAAGCGCGTGAACAAAGCCGTCAATCGGGCCTGTGCCCTTGCCCTCAATCCGCTTCACCTCGCCCTTATCCATAATTTCCGCCGCGATAATTCGCAGCCCGTGATGCTCCGGGTCCGGATAGGAATGATGATCGACAAACTTCAGTCGCGCGTCGCTTTGATCCACATAAAGCTCCATAAAGCGATCATAAATGCGCTTGGATTGCAGCTCCGTGCCCTCAGCATCAGTGATTTTTTGAATGTCATCGCGGAATTCAGTCTGCAAATTGCGCGGCAGGTTCAGGCCGTAGTCTTCCTGCATAATATAGGCGATACCGCCCTTGCCGGACTGCGAATTGATACGGATAATCGCCTCGTATGAGCGCCCGACATCCTGCGGATCAATCGGCAAATAGGGCACTTCCCACAGCATTTTATTCGAGGTTTTCGAGGCCTTCATGCCCTTGTTAATCGCATCCTGATGCGAGCCCGAGAAAGCGGTGTAAACCAATTCGCCAACATAAGGATGCCGCTCGCCAATCAATAACTGATTGCAATGCTCATAGACTCCCTTGATGCGGTTTATGTCCGAGCAATCCAGCTCAGGGTCCACGCCCTGCGTCATCATATTAAGCGCCAGCGTTACCAAATCCACATTGCCCGTGCGCTCGCCATTGCCAAACAGCGTGCCTTCCACGCGGTCCGCGCCAGCCAATAAGCCAAGTTCGCTCGCGGCTATGCCAGTGCCACGATCATTGTGCGGATGCAGCGAAATCAACAGGTTTTCGCGATTGTCCAAATTGCGGCACATCCACTCAATCATGTCCGCATAAATGTTCGGCGTGGACATTTCGACAGTGGCAGGGAGATTCAAGATGAGTTTGTTGTCGCTCGTCGGTTTAATGATCTCAGCCACCGCATTGGAAATTTCCAGCGCCACTTCCAGTTCCGTGCCGGTAAAGCTCTCCGGCGAATACTCAAACCGGAACCCGCCGCCCGCCTTATCGGCCATTTCCGTAATCATCCCGGCGGCGTCAACGGCAATCTGCTTGATGCCTTTTACATCCTTGCCAAACACAATGCGGCGCTGCAATTCGGATGTGGAATTGTAAAAATGCACAATCGGATTGGTCGCGCCCTTCAGCGATTCAAATGTGCGGGTGATGAGTTCGGGACGGCATTGCACCAGCACTTGTAACGACACGTCAGACGGCACACCGCCCTCTTCAATACACCAGCGGGCGAAGTCAAAATCTGTTTGCGAGGCGGAAGGAAAGCCGATTTCGATTTCTTTGAAACCCATATCTAACAGCAAATGAAACATTCGCGCCTTGCGCTCCTGCCCCATCGGGTGCACCAGCGCCTGATTGCCATCTCGCAAATCCACGGAGCACCAAATAGGCGCTTTGGTGATTTGCTTGGCAGGCCACTCGCGGTTTGGCAGGTTGATCTGGCCGTATGCTTGGTATTTCTGCGCGGCAGCAGCCATGCCTTTGTACGGAATAGTCGATATACTCATTTTGTCAGTCCCATAGGCTGAGGCGTTTGTGAACGCACTTGCCCGCTGTAAGTCTTGCCATCTCAATGGCCAATAGGTGTGAATTTGTAAAGGGAGCCGGGCCACATCAGCCGCCGGACGCTCCCGTTAAAGAGCCCGACGACCGCTTCTAAGAAGGAGTAGGGCCGCTTTCAAAGTCTTAGCGCGCGCAACAGCAACCGAACCCAAAATCAGGGTAGCCACAAATACGTGATAAGTCGCCATAATGCTCATAAACCAAACATAGCCATATTCATTGATAGCTGGCAAGCAAAAATTATGGCGCAACGCTGACGGCGGACTGCCATTCTTTTACCGCATCAAACGGATGAACCAGCATCAAAACGTTCAAGGTCAAATTATCACGGATCATGTAGCCCGTGCCGAGTTCGAAGAGTATCGCAATAGCAATGATCCATTTAACCGGCAGCTTGGACGCCAGAAAAAATCCGGACACCATAAACAAAATATCACACGTGGAATTTAAAACACTATCGCCAAAATAATCCAGCGAAATTGTCGCTTCGCGATAACGATTGATAATGAAACTCGAGTTTTCAAAAATCTCCCAAGCTCCCTCAATTACTATCGCGAGTGTCAGCCGAAGGCCAAGCGACAGCTTGTGCGCCGCCAGATACATCAGTCCGAAAAACAGGAAGCCGTGAATGATGTGAGAGGGCGAATACCAGTCTGAAATATGCTGTGAGTTTTCCGAACTGAACACCACGCCGTGCCAGAGTTTCACATAGCCGCATTTGCAAATCAGCAAACGCCCGTTGGCATAAAGTATTGCCGCGATGACCGCGATAAGCCCAATATTCAGTGCCCATATTTTCTGTGATTTAGTCATAGGTTCCCGCCTTCGTTATTCGGGGTTACTTAAACTGAAAAGTGTAATGAAACTCTAAACTGAAAAGCCGCCAATATTTGCGATCACTAAATTCATTATGCTGAGTCAAATAGTGTGAGTTTTTGAGAATCGGCCCCCCACCCCGCCAGTCCCTCAGGGCTTATGGGCGGGGCAAATAATGCGGAGTGTACTTAATTACGTGAGCAACGGAAGCGCAGAAAAATCGCTCTAGTGGATTGATCGCAACGAAGGAGTCCAGATTTGGATTCCCTTGTTTTGCTGGATGTGCGATTCAGGGTTATGCGCACAGGAATTGAGTTCACCG
>JAYVRA010000060.1:0-24882 GCA_043776635.1 Phyllobacteriaceae bacterium | reverse complement strand
ACAGCGAAGCCAAACCCTTCACATGGCGCGCAAACCCAGACGAAATCATCGCTGCCAGAAATCGGGGGTTCCAAATGTTGGAATCAATCCACTAGGGTTTTCTACCAATCGCACTTTTGACTAATTGAAACTGGCGATCCCTGCTGGATTCGAACCAGCGACCTAGTGCTTAGAAGGCACTCGCTCTATCCATCTGAGCTAAGGGACCGGAGCGCTGTTAAGCCTCAATGGGTCCAAGGCTGGCGGCGGTCGAACTTGAAGTTATCTGTGTAGGAAACTCTACGGCGCTTTGGTTCTTTTGGCTCTTCCACGCGAAAGGCGATGCCGTGCCTGGTGGCGTAGGCAATGGCTTCTTCGCTGGTACCGAACTTCAGGTGCACTTGGCTAAGCATATCCGAGGAGGATGTATAGCCCATCAGCGGCTCGACGGTGCGCGGGGCACTGGCGTCAAACTCAAGTAGCCAAAGTCCAAGGTTTCCCTTGCCGGATTGCATTGCAGTTCTTGTGGGGCTGTAAATTCTGGCCGACATAAAAGCGCTCCGCCTGAAAGGTTTGGCCCAAAGGCTTGTAAAATAATGGTCGGAGCGAGAGGATTCGAACCTCCGACCCCCTGATCCCAAATCAGGTGCGCTACCAGGCTGCGCTACGCTCCGTACCGTGGTTTTTACAAACCGAGGTTCGAATACATGGTTCGTAGCACACCTGCAACGGTAAAACGCTGCTTGTGTGCATTTTTATTTTTTGGTCAGGCACTCACATGTCGAAGGTTTTCTGGCCTTGATCCATTTCTGTCAGCACGGTCGCCGCCAATTGTCTGGTAATGCGGCTTTTGCTCTCAAGTGCTGCCTTATCCAGCCGTGCCACCACGCTTTGCGCTGTATCAAGCGAGCGCTCAATGCGGCTGACGAGATAACTCACCACGTTAGGTTCGACTATTAACTGGCGGTCTGCAAAGAGTTTTAAGATAACGCCGGATAGAAGCAGATCATCCGGCTCGGCGATTTCTATTGTCGGCGCGGACTTCACACGCGAGAGCAAATCGGGCAACGCGATTTTCCAGGATGATGGCCAGCTGCGCGTGGTGATGAGCAGATAACCACCATCTTGCCTCATGGCGTTGATAAGATGGAATAGTCCTGTCTCGTCAAACGCAATCTCGCCGATACCATCAATCAATACGTTAGCCCCTGCTGACAATGCGCCAGTTGCATCCGGAAGCTCACAAGCGGTAATCCTCAGTGCCCCTGCCCTTGCCGCCCAAATGCTGGCCAAATGGCTTTTGCCTGAGCCGGGCGGGCCTGCCAGAATCATGAAATTCGCAGGCCATTGCGGCCAGCCGTCAATCATGCTCACTGCCGCAGCGTTGGATTTTGAGACCACCAGCTCATCACGGGAAAGGCCTGTGGTGTGAGCCAAATCCAGTGGAATTTGGCGAGGCTCAAACAGTTCACGGCTCACAAAATATGCCCGTCATGGCCGTGGTAAAGCGGCGAGGCCATGTAGCGCGAAATCGCAAAGCGCACAAGAACGCCAATCGCCGCCGATGCCGGAACGGCAACCAAAAGCCCGACAAAGCCGAACAGCGAGCCGAAGGCAAACAGCGAAAACATCAGCCAAACAGGATGCAGGCCGATGCTTTCGCCGACGAGCTTTGGCGACAATATGTTGCCCTCGATAAACTGCCCGACAACAAAAACCGCACCAACAGCAGCCAGCATGACCCAATCAGGCCAGAACTGCACAATAGCAACAATCAGAGCCAAGGTGAGCCCGATAATCGCGCCGACATACGGGATGAAGGACATCAGGCCCGCTGCCATGCCAATGAGCAGCCCGAAATTCAGACCTGTCAGAATAAGCCCCGTCGCGTACATTGTGCCAAGAATGATGCAGACCAGGCCTTGCCCACGGATGAACCCGGCGATGGCTGTGTTCACATCCACACCAATTTTGCGTACGGTTTCAACATGATCGCGCGGCACCCAACTGTCCACCTTAGCCACCATATTATCCCAATCCAGCAGCGTGTAAAACGCCACCACCGGCGTGATAACGAACAGGCTGGCAACATTGATAACCGTGCCCGCTGAAGTCCACAGCGAGGTCAAAACCGTTGTGCCAATTGTTGTCGCGCTACCCAATATTGTGCCGATATTTTTTTGCAATGACGCCGCATCAATGCCAAGCTTATCATGCAGCCACGCCAGATTTTGCTCCGTGGCAAGGCTTTGCAGCCGCGCGATGTAAGACGGGACGTTGATGCTGAAATCCACTATCTGCGTCGCCAATATCGGCACAACAAGCATAACGAATGCGATAAACACTACGATGAACGACAGCAGTATCGTGAGCGTCGCCAACATGCGGCTGAGGCCCAATCGCTCCAACTTGTCAGCAACAGGGTCAAGAAAATAGGCCAGCGTCATGCCAACCGCGAAGGGCAATAATATTGAGCTGAATAGCCACAGTAAAAACCCGAAAGCTATAAGCGAGCCCAGCCAGAAAAACACCTGCCGCTTGAACATCCGGCTGGTTGCGTCCTGCGCATCAGCAATCTTCGCCTCAACTTGCGGCGTCAACACTTTCACAACCATTTCAGCCTTAACCGGTTTTTTCGTCATCATCCGCCATATGCCTCAACCATGTCACGAGATAGGCCATTGCGGATGCCACGGTCAATATAGCCACTGACACAATGAGCGGGCGCCTCAAAAAATCCCACTCCGTCTTAAATGCCAAATGCGCCAAAATAACCGCAACAAGAATGATTTGCGCCGCCGTGTTTGCCTTTGAAACAAACAGCGGGCGCATTTCCACAGGATTGCCCATCACGGTGGATAACATGACGCCGCTGACAATCATCGCGTCGCGCGACACCACCAGCACCACCAACCACACGGGAATTGCCCCTACAAAGGCCAGTGCCAGAAACACCGAAACCAAAAGCAGCTTATCGGCAATCGGGTCCAAATATGTGCCAAGCTCCGAGCGCATATTAAACCTGCGCGCAATAAACCCGTCCACCCCGTCGGAAACGCCCGCAACAACAAAGCCAACCAGCGCCAGCATCATCTGGCCGGTTGCCATGGACCAGATGACAAACGGAACGAGGATGAGGCGCAGGATGGTGATGTAGTTTGGGATGGTCATGGCTTATGCTCTTATGTCCTCTCGGGGAAGAGGTCCCGGCAAAACCGACAGAGCGGGCGAGTGCCGCCAGGCTTTGCTCTTACTATGTCCCCGAATTTCTCTTCCTCTCGTGCAACCAAAAACGAACATTTTCAACCTGCATTTCACTGCAGATGTCATATTTTCCTGTGTATCCATTCCACACTCACGCCGCACCGCTTTTCCCAAACTTTTTACCCCTCGGCCTTGCATCAACAAAAGCATCGTGTCATTGCCTGCGCATCCACAGGAATTATAATTATGACTATTGCAAACGGCCTGACCTACCGCGATGCCGGGGTTGATATTGATGAGGGCAATCTGCTCGTTGAGAAGATCAAACCCATTGTGCGCTCAACCCGCCGCCCCGGCGCGGATGGTGAGATTGGCGGGTTTGGCGGGCTGTTTGATTTGAAGGCGGCGGGGTTTACCGACCCTGTTTTGGTCGCGGCAAATGATGGCGTGGGCACCAAGTTGAAACTCGCCATTGATGCGGGCCGGCACGAAACAGTGGGCATTGATTTGGTTGCCATGTGCGTCAATGATCTGGTGGTGCAAGGCGCGGAGCCTTTGTTTTTCCTCGATTATTTCGCCACCGGCAAGCTCAATTCCGATCAGGGCGCGGCCATTGTCGGCGGCATCGCTGAAGGTTGCCGCCAAGCTGGTTGCGCGCTTATTGGCGGCGAAACTGCGGAAATGCCCGGCATGTACCGCGACGGTGATTATGATTTAGCGGGCTTTGCCGTGGGCGCTGCGGAACGCGCCAACCTGCTGCCCACCAAAGATATCGTACCCGGCGACGTGCTTTTGGGCCTTGCCTCGTCCGGTGTTCATTCCAACGGTTTTTCCTTGGTGCGCCGCATTGTTGAGCGCTCCGGTTTGGCGCTGAACGCCGGTGCGCCCTTTGCTAAAGACCAAACGCTGGGCGAAGCGTTGCTGACGCCGACGCGGATATATGTGAAATCGCTACTGGCAACCATCAAAGAAACCAACGGAATCAAGGCGCTGGCCCACATAACCGGTGGCGGATTTCCAGACAATATCCCGCGCGTTTTGCCTGATGATTGTTCGGCGGAAATCAACTTGTCGGCCATTAAAGTGCCTGCGGTTTTCTCATGGCTCTCTGCCACCGGCGGCGTCGCCCGCAACGAGATGCTGCGCACATTCAACTGCGGCATCGGTATGATTGTGGTGGTTGCGCCGGAAAATGTGGACGCGGTTTTAGCCAGTCTGGTTGCCAATGGCGAAGCGGTTTGCACGCTTGGCAGACTGATTCCGGCTTGTGATGATCGCGTGATCTATCGCGGGGACCTGGCTCTTTGACTATTGCCAAAAAGCGCGTTGCGGTGCTCATTTCCGGTCGCGGGTCCAATATGGAGGCGCTGGTGGCGGCTTGTGTCGATGCCACCTATCCTGCTGAAATCATTGCTGTATTATCTAACAAAGCGGATGCCAAAGGCTTGCACTTTGCGCGAAATATTGGCATTCCCGCCATTGCCATTCCTAACAAAGACTACGATTCCCGTGAGGCGCATGACGCGGCTATGCACGAGGCGCTGCTGGCTCTGAAGCCGGATATCGTGGTGCTGGCGGGCTATATGCGGCTTATGACGCCTGCGTTTGTGCAGCTGTGGCGCGGTAAAATGATCAACATACACCCTTCCCTTTTGCCGGATTTCATGGGCCTCCACACTCATGAACGCGCCCTTGAAGCGGGCGTGAAAGCTCATGGCTGCACCGTGCATTTCGTCACTGCCGGTATGGATGAAGGTCCGGCAATTGCGCAAGCGATTGTTCCTGTGCTGGATGGCGATACGCCGGAAACATTAACCGCACGGGTTTTGGCAGCCGAGCACCAACTCTATCCTGCGGCTTTGCGCCTTATTGCGGACGGCACGTTTACCATGGATAGTGATTTTAAGCCTTTGATTTTGAACTGAATTTCTTTCGAGTTTGCCTTTATGATCCGCCACATTGTGTTTTTCACTGCCAAAGACCCTGCTCACATTGATGCTATCCATCAGGGGCTGAAGCGGCTCGGCGAGATTAAGCATTCGTCGAAATTTGAAGTGTCGGTGAACTCTAAATCTGATCCCTTGTCTGATGTGGTGGACGTGGTGGTCTATGCCGAATTCGAAAACGAAGCCGCGTTGAATGCCTACCGTGCCGACCCTATTTATGCAGAGACGACGAGGCGTGTGAAGCCGCTGCGCGAGTTGCGGTTTTCGGCGGATGTGGTGACCGTGTAACGCTATTCACGCTCACAGCGCCCGCACCCAAATTTTAATATCATGAAACGCCGCCCCCCCATAAGGCGCGACCGCATCTGCTCCCGTCAGGGTATTAATCCCTTCGCCGCCTTCAAAGGCGTCGTTAGGCCAGAGGCCTTCGGAGATAACGACGCCTCTTTGCAGTCCGGCAAAAAACTCTGTGTGTAGAATGACTTGGCCGCGATGGTTGCCGATTTGAATCCGCTGGCTGTCAATTAAGTTTAGCGTTGCCGCGTCGTCCGGATGGATTTTCAAGGTCGGGCGCTGCTCCTTGGCAATGGAGCTTGGTGTGTTTTGAAATGAAGAATTCAGGAAACTTCTGGCGGGCGATGTGGCGAGCTTGAACGGGTGCTGCATATCGGCATTTTCGTTCGCGTCGAAGTAATCCGGGAAGGCTGGCAGAGATGCATATGGCCCCTGCGGCCCCATGCTTTTCGGTGTTTTATTTAAGTAAGGACCATTCAGCCAATCAGCCTTAAGGCGGAACTTTTTGTCCGGCCAGTTGAAGCCCTTGAGGTAGTGCGAGGTTTCAAAATCGGGCTGCAAATCCACCCATTTTTGCTCCTCAACCTCCCGCCAAGATAAGCCGCGCCCCTTGGATAGCATGGTATCAATCAGCTCCCTTTCCGTCTTGCCGAAGCCAGGTTTGTTGCTAACACCCAAGCGTTTTGCGAGTTCCTCAATCACAAAATGATTAGGCTTCGGCCCTTCCGGCGCGTCGATCAATTTCGGCCCGAGTGAAATATGCTGGTGGCCGCCGCCTTTATAGACATCATCATGCTCGAGAAACATCGTGGCAGGCAGCACAATATCGGCCATTTTGGCTGTATCAGTCATGAATTGCTCGTGGACGACCACGAACAAATCCTCGCGCGCCATGCCTTCACGTATCAGACGCTGCTCTGGCGCGACGTTCATAGGGTTGGTGTTTTGGATGAGCATGGCCTTCACCGGCGGACCATTATAAAGCGCTTCGCTATCCCCCGTTAGGATGCGGCCTATTTTGGATTGGTCGAGATGGCGCACGCTCGGGTCGGCCATGCCGGTGCCTTCGAGCTCGGCGGTGTAAAGTTTCAAAATGCCTGAGTTGGAGTGAAACGCGCCACCGCCTTCGTACTGCCAGTGGCCGCAAACTGTCGGGACGCACAGCGCGGCGTGCATGTTTGATGCGCCGTTGCGCTGACGGGCGAAGCCATAACCGAGGCGGAAAAAAGTCCGCTTGGTGTTGCCGACGAGATGAGCAAAGGCGGTGATTTCGGCGATTGAAACGCCGGTGATGTGCGCGGCCCACTGCGGTGATTTATCCGCCAGATGCGCCTCCAGCCCTGCCGGATCATCGCTATACTTGGCCAAATAATCGCGGTCCGCCAAGCCGTCACGGAACAGAATGTGCATGACGGCGGCTGCAAATGCGCCGTCAGTTCCGGGGCGCAGAACTATGCCTAAGTCCGCCTGTTTGATGGTGTCGTTTTCATAAATATCAACGGCGACAATCTTAGCGCCGCGCTCTTTGCGCGCTTTAATCGCGTGGGTCATGACGTTGATTTGCGTGGAAACGGCGTTCGTTCCCCATATAACCACGCAGTCGGATTTTGCCATCTCGCGCGGGTCCACACCCATCAATTTTCCGGTTCCGGCGACGTATCCGGTCCAGGCCATATTGGTGCAAAATGTGTCAAACATATTGGAATATTTTTTGGCGTGGCGCAGGCGGTCAATGCCGTCGCGCTGCACAAGGCCCATTGTGCCCGCATAAAAATAAGGCCAGATGCTTTCAGACCCGAAGTCTCGCCCGGCCTCCAGGAACTTGGCGGCAACTGTATCCAGCGCTTCATCCCAACTAATTTCCTGCCACTGTGCCGCGCCTTTTTTGCCGGTTCGTTTGAGCGGTTTGAGCAGGCGGTCAGGGTGATGAATGCGCTCGGCATAGCGGGCGACTTTGGCGCAAATCACGCCTGCGGTATAAGTGTGATCCTTCGCGCCGCGCACCCGTCCGATAGTTTTGCCATCAAGAATTTCCACCTCAAGGCCGCAGACTGACGGGCAGTCGTGCGGACAAGTGGAGTTTTTTATCACAGATGTGGGCGGGGTGTTCATGGGAGAGGTCCAACAAATATGTTTATTGAAAATAGCAGCGCAACATGGGTCTGAACAATCACCACTATTGATACTTTATAGCCATTCATACAATCATTGTTCATGTTTCGTCCTTAACTTCGCCCAATAATCCAGCCGTTTGCGGATATCGCGCTCGAAGCCGCGATCCGGGGGATCGTAAAAAGTTTGGCGGCCTAGCTTTTCGGGGAAATAATCTTGGCCGGAAAAGGCGTTGGGTTGGTCATGGTCGTAGAGATAGCCCTCGCCGTAACCCGCGTCCTTCATCAATTTGGTCGGCGCATTGAGAATTGTGCGCGGCGGGACGAGCGAGCCAAATTCCCTGGCGGCGCGGGTGGCCGCCTTGAAGGCGGTATAGACGGCGTTGGATTTCGGTGCGGTTGCGAGATAGACGCAGGCCTGTGCCAAGGCCAACTCGCCCTCAGGCGAGCCGAGATAATCATAAGCATCTTTGGCCGCCAGCGTGATGACCAGCGCTTGCGGGTCTGCAAGGCCGATATCCTCGGATGCCATGCGCACCAAACGCCGCCCGATGAAGAGCGGGTTTTCACCGGCATCCAGCATCCGCGAGAGATAATAAAGCGCCGCATCAGGGTCTGACCCGCGTACGGATTTATGCAGCGCGGAGATGAGATTATAGTGCCCGTCCTGCCCCTTGTCATAGACGGGCGCACGGCGCTGCACGATGGTTTGTAAGGCGTCAGTGTCAAACTGCTCATCCGGCTTGGCGGCCCGCCATAGCTCTTCAGCAAGCGTGAGCGCTGCGCGGCCGTCGCCATCGGCCATGCGGGTGAGCATCGCGCGGGCGTCGTCATCGACTGGCAACGCTTTGCCCTCCAAGGCCTCCGCGCGCTCCAGCAACGTGGCAATGCTCGCTTCATTATGCGAGTTAAAGGTTAACACCCGCGAACGGGACAACAGCGCGGCGTTGAGCTCAAACGAGGGGTTTTCAGTCGTCGCTCCGACCAAAATGATCGTGCCATCCTCCATGACGGGAAGAAAACTATCCTGCTGGGCGCGGTTGAAGCGATGGATTTCATCGACAAACAGCAATGTTTGCCGCCCGCCCATGCGACGCGAACGCGCCATTTCAAACATCTTTTTAAGGTCAGCAACGCCGGAGAAAATCGCGGAGATTTGCTCAAACGCCACTCCGGTCTCGCCTGCCAAGAGTCTCGCCACTGTGGTCTTGCCCGTTCCGGGCGGGCCCCAGAAAATCATTGAGCCGAGCGAGCCGGAGCCGATCATCCGCGTCAGTACACCCTCGGGCCCGGTGAGATGGCCCTGCCCCGTTACGTCACACAAGACCTTGGGGCGCAGGCGATCCGCCAGCGGGCGATAGCCTACATCAGAAGCGTCCGTTGTGAATAAATCACTCACTTGGCGCTCACCTGAACACTTGGCTGATGATTTGCCCGCCGCGATCAATTTTGAAGCGCCAGACGTTAGACGGCTTGCGGGCAATAGCAGCGGTTTGCGCGGCGTCAGCGGCAGGCTCGCGGTTTAGTTCGAGGATAATGTCGCCGACTACCATTCCAATTTGCTGCGCGGTAGAGCCGTCCTTGATGGACTTGATGACCACGCCGGTGCGGTCTGACGGCAGTTGCAGTTCATCGGCAAGATCAGGCGAAAGATTGGCCAAAGTCGCACCGCGCAGCGGGCTTTGCCCGGTAATAAGTTGATCGTCCGCCTGATTACCCTGTGGTGCCTTGACCATGGGGATGCCAATGAGCCGTATTGCGCCTTTGCTCATCACTTCAAACTGTGCAATCTTGCCAATGCCCTTGGTGGACAGGCGGTAGCTCAAATCATCCGGTGTCTGGATGGGAGCATTATCCATGGCCATGATGACATCACCCACTTTCAGCCCAGCCTTTTCCGCCGGACCGCCGCCCGCGAGCGCATTGACCAGCACGCCGGTTGGCCGGTCCATACCCAAGCTGCCGGCGATATCTGATGTGACCGCTTCAAAAGTCGCACCAATATAAGGCCTGTCAAAATGGGTACTGCCGCCCTTGGCAGTATCGACAAATGTGCGTACCATGTTTGAAGGGATGGCAAAGCCAATGCCGACAGAGCCGCCGGACTTGGAGAATATTGCAGTGTTGATTCCGATAAGTTGGCCGGACATGCTGATAAGTGCGCCGCCAGAATTACCGGGGTTGATTGCGGCGTCAGTTTGGATGAACGAGCCGAAGTCAGAAACGCCAACTTGATTGCGGGCAAGCGCGGAAATAATGCCGCTGGTGGTGGTTTGGCCGACGCCAAAGGGATTGCCCATGGCCAGCACCAAATCGCCGACTTCGATTTGATCTGAATCCGCAAACGGCATGGCGGGAAGCGGCGCGGTTGGTTTGATTTTCAATATGGCTAAATCAACCCGCGCATCTTTGAGTATCACTATGCTGTCATATTCGCGCCCGTCGGCAAGCGCGACCTTCACTTCGTCCGCATCGGCGATCACATGATTATTGGTGACGATGAGACCGGATGGGTCAACGATGACACCTGAGCCAAGCGATTGCTGCATACGCGGCGGGCCGGAAAAATCTTGCCCGAAAAATTGCTCGAAAAACGGGTCGCCGCCAAACATGGATTGCCCGCCCTGCACCTGGCGCGCGGCATAAACATTGACGACGCTCGGCGATGTGACCTTCACAAGCGGCGCAAAAGAAAGCTGCATCTCACCGCGCCCCAGTGGAACGCGATTGTCTGCGGGGATCACAGGTGCGCCCTGCTTTTGAATTTGCGGAGCGATGAGCTGGTCAAACAATTTGCCCGGAATTTCGCCTGTGCGATCTCCGGCAAGAGCCACGCCAGCGAAGAACACTGCAAAAGTTGTAAGCATCACACGCTTCAGAATCGACATCTCATGGCTCCCAATTGAAACCCCGATAACATCTTTGCTGACTGTGGCAAAAAAGGGAAGCGAGCAAAAAATTCAAATGCAAAAGGGCTGGATAAATCCAGCCCTTCGCTTAGCGTAAATTGGAAACAATTAAGCCGCTGCGGCTTCCGCAGCGCGTTCTGCTTCAACACGAACCTTATCGGCTGCGCCCTTGGCAGATGTATCGCGGTCAACGAATTCAATAACAGCCAAAGCTGCATTGTCGCCGTGGCGATAGCCAGCGCGCATGATGCGCACATAGCCGCCATGACGGTCCGCATAGCGCGGTGCGAGCGATGCAAACAGCTTGCGAACCTGCGTTTCATCGCGGATTTGCGAAATCGCCTGACGACGCGCATGAAGGTCACCCTTCTTGCCGAGGGTAATCAGCTTTTCTACGATTGGACGCAGTTCCTTCGCCTTTTCGATGGTCGTCACGATTTGCTCGTGTTCAATCAACGATGCAGACATGTTCGCGAACATGGCTTTACGATGGGATGCTGTCCGGTTTAGCTTGCGGCCTGAACTACCGTGGCGCATGAGCCTTCTCCTTCAACTTATTGTTTATAATAGGCTTTGCCTATTAATATTGATCTTCGTAACGTTTGGCCAAATCATCAATGTTCTCTGGTGGCCAATCAGCCACTTCCATGCCCAAATGCAGGCCCATGGAGGCGAGAACTTCCTTGATTTCATTGAGTGACTTGCGGCCAAAGTTCGGAGTACGCAGCATTTCTGCCTCGGTCTTCTGGATAAGGTCGCCAATATAAACGATGTTGTCGTTCTTCAAGCAGTTTGCCGAGCGAACAGACAATTCCAACTCGTCCACTTTCTTGAGGAGTGCCGGGTTGAACGCCAATTCAGGAACGACATCTGCCGCAACTTCCTTCTGTGGCTCATCAAAGTTCACAAATATCGACAGCTGATCCTGCAAGATACGGGCGGCATAAGCCACTGCATCTTCACCGGAAACAGAACCGTCGGTTTCGATGGTCATCGTCAGCTTGTCATAGTCAAGATACTGGCCCTCGCGGGTGTTCTCAACTTTGTAGGACACCTTTTTGACGGGTGAGTACAAGCTATCGACTGGAATAAGGCCAATTGGCGCATCTTCCGAGCGATTGCGATCAGCAGGAACATAACCCTTACCGGTCGAAACTGTGAATTCCATGCGAATTTCGGCACCAACGTCGAGTGTGCAGATAACATGATCAGGGTTCAAAACCTCAACATCGCCAACAGTCTGAATGTCGCCAGCCGTCACAACGCCGGGACCAGCCTTGCGAACAACCATGCGCTTTGGACCATCGCCTTCCATACGGATGGCAATTTCCTTGATGTTCAAGATGATGTCAGTCACATCTTCACGAACGCCCGGAATGGACGAAAATTCATGCAAAACACCATCGATCTGCACTGCGGTGACCGCAGCGCCGCGAAGCGATGACAATAAAACGCGGCGTAAACCATTGCCGAGTGTAAGACCAAATCCACGCTCAAGCGGCTCTGCAACGAAAGTTGCCTTGGTTTTGGTGCTGCCCGGCTGGAAAGCAACCTTGTTAGGCTTGATTAGATCTTGCCAATTTTTCTGTATCATATGTACATTCCCTTATCTGCCACCATTCAATCGTGGCACAAGTTGGAAACCGCAGAGGAACCGCAAGGTTCGTACAGTGGTGAAATAAATATACGCGACGCTGTATTAAACTCTGCGCTTCTTGGGCGGACGGCAGCCATTGTGTGGAATTGGCGTTACGTCACGGATCGAAGTTATGGTGAAACCAGCGGCCTGCAAAGCGCGCAGTGCTGATTCACGGCCTGAACCGGGACCTGTTACTTCTACTTCAAGAGTGCGCATACCGTGCTCTTGAGCCTTCTTAGCCACATCTTCCGCAGCCATCTGAGCGGCGAACGGCGTGGACTTACGCGAGCCTTTGAACCCCTGTGCGCCAGCTGACGACCAAGCAATGCAGTTACCTTGAGCGTCTGTGATGGTGATCAGCGTATTGTTGAATGTCGAGTTGACATGCGCAACGCCGGTCGAGATATTTTTACGTTCGCGACGACGAACTTTAGCGGCTTCCTTGGCCATGGTGATCCTTTCAACGATCTCTACGCCGCCGTAATGCCAGCGGCTCCACCAAATGCAAAAACAGCGAGCAACCTAACGAGGGTGCCCGCTACTTTTTCAAAATTACTTCTTCTTACCTTGGATGGCCTTTGCAGGGCCCTTGCGTGTACGGGCGTTCGTGCTGGTACGCTGACCACGCACTGGAAGGCCCTTACGGTGACGCAGACCACGGTAGCAGCCCAAATCTTGCAAACGCTTGATGTTCATCGAAACTTCGCGGCGCAAATCGCCTTCAACCTGATAGTCACGGTCAATGGTTTCGCGGATTTGAAGCACTTCGGCATCTGTCAGTTGATTGACGCGGCGCTCTGCCGGAATGCCGACTTTGGATACGATCTCGGAAGCGAACTTCGGACCGATGCCGTGGATGTATTGAAGCGCGATTACGACGCGCTTAGCAGTGGGTATGTTTACACCGGCAATACGTGCCATGTTTTAGTCTCCATGTAGGGCTGAAACTAAATCCAGCGTTCTGGTTAACCCGCGTCCGGTGGAGACCGGCTCATGCGAGGCGCATCTTTAAACATGCCGAAGCACATTCTCCAACGCTATTATAGGATGCGCCGCTCTAAGGCCGCGTACACCGTTTGTCAACTCATAAAGCTGGACTAAATTATAGCCGCTTAAGCCAAAGCCAAAATTGCTTCGATAGACTTTGTAACTTCACCCATAGTAGCCATACCATCGACAGTCTTCAAAAGACGCTTTGCGTGATAGTAACCAGTCAAAGGCGCGGTCTTCTTGTAATATTCGCGAAGACGTTCTTCGAAAACTTCTGCATTGTCGTCTTTGCGGACCGGCTGACCGGCCGCAAGTGCATCCTGCGCCCGCTTCATGATGCGGCCGACCAGTGCACGATCATCAACAATAAGTTCGATGACAACGTCCAATGCCTTGCCCTTTTGTGCGAGCATCACTTCGACAGTATCGGCCTGCGCCAGTGTGCGCGGGTAACCGTCAAGAATAAAACCTTTAACACAATCAATAGCATCAAGACGCTCGGACACAATCGCGTTCACGATTTCATCCGAAACCAGCTCGCCTGCATCCATAACAGCCTTGGCGCGCCGACCGACCTCCGTTCCCGCTTTGACAGCGGAGCGAAGCATATCACCTGTAGAAAGCTGTGGAATACCATACTTGGCGACCAATCGTTCAGCCTGCGTCCCCTTGCCAGCCCCCGGCGGTCCTAACAGTATTAAATTCATCGACCCCTCTTCCCACCACGTAGCTTAGACTTCTTGATAAGCCCTTCATACTGATGCGCAATCAAATGCCCTTGCATTTGTGCGACAGTATCGAGCGTAACACTGACAACAATCAGCAGTGAAGTGCCACCGAGGTAGAAAGGAACACCTGTTGAAGCAATCAAGAATTCCGGCAACAGACAAACAAGTGTCATGTACAGAGCGCCAATGACAGTAATACGAGTTAATACATAGTCGATAAATTCCGCTGTACGCTCACCCGGGCGGATGCCCGGAATGAAGCCGGAATGTTTCTTCAGTTGGTCGGCGGTATCCTTCGGATTGAACACAATAGCCGTGTAGAAGAACGCGAAGAACATAATGAGCGCCGCATAGGTAATCATGTAAAGCGGACGGCCATGACCCAGCGACGTAAGTATCGTTGATGCCCATGTTGGTAACGTCGCCTGATTGGCGAAACCAGCAGCTGTCGCCGGTAAAAGCAACAAAGAAGAGGCAAAAATTGGAGGAATGACGCCGGCGGTGTTCAGCTTCAAAGGCAAATGTGATGTGTCGCCTTGGAACATTTTATTCCCGACTTGACGCTTCGGATATTGAATAAGCAGCCGGCGCTGGGCGCGTTCCATGAATACGATGAAAGCAACAAGGGCGACCGCTAAAATCAAAATAGCTAGAATAACACCTGTTGAAAGCGCGCCGGTGCGGCCAAGCTCCAAGGTTCCGGAAATCGCATTTGGCAAATTCGCGACAATACCAGCGAAAATGATCAACGACGTACCATTACCAATGCCGCGTGCCGTGATCTGCTCACCCAGCCAAAGCAGAAACATGGTGCCGCCAACGAGCGAAATAACGGTAGAAATGCGGAAGAACATGCCAGGATCCGTGACAATGCCACTGCTATGCTCAAGACCAACGGAAATACCATAGGCCTGAATTGAGCCGAGCAGCACAGTGCCATAGCGCGTGTATTGATTGATGATCTTGCGGCCCTGCTCGCCGTCTTTTTTCAACTGTTCAAGTGTCGGGATAACCGATGTCATAAGCTGAATGATAATGGAGGCCGAAATATACGGCATAATACCGAGAGCAAAAATCGCCATGCGCTTCACAGCGCCGCCGGAAAACATATTGAAAAGGCCTAGCACACCGGTGCTTTGACGATCAAATGCCTGTGCTAGCGCCTCTGGATTGATGCCCGGCAAGGGTATGTAGGTTCCGAGGCGAAACACGAGGAGAGCACCGAGCGTAAACCAAATGCGCTTCTTGAGCTCTTCAGCCTTGCTGAAAGATGAAAAATTAAGATTAGATGCAAATTGTTCGGCAGCAGATGCCATAGGAGTTCTCCGGAATCATTGCCGCCGGATGGGCAGCCTTCTGCCGAGATAGGACTCCGGGGCCAAACATGCAAGCGACGGCTTGCCGCCGCCGCCGTTATTATTATTCAGATACTGCAACCTCCGGAAGCTTGATGCTCCCTCCTGCAGCTGTAATCTTCTCGATAGCAATCTTAGACGCGCCGTCGGCAACGATCTCTACTTTGGACTTCAAATCGCCATCGGAAAGGATACGAACGCCATCCTTGACTTTGCGGATGATGCCGGCCGCGCGCAAAGTTTCCATCGTTATGGCAACCTTGGCATCAAGCTTCTTGGCATCAATCGCAATTTGAATGCGACCAACCGATACAGTGTTGAAGTCTTTGGAATTAATGTTGTTAAAACCGCGCTTTGGCAAACGGCGGTAAATTGGCATCTGACCGCCTTCAAAGCCGTTGATTGCAACGCCTGAACGGGACTTTTGCCCCTTCACGCCGCGACCACCGGTCTTGCCCTTGCCGGAACCAATACCGCGACCCAATCGCTTGCGCGAATGGGTGGCGCCATCAATGTCATTCAATTCATTGAGTTTCATGTGCGTAATCCTTGCAATCAAGCCTCGCCCAAAACACGGACGAGATGTTGCACTTTAGCCACCATGCCACGTGTGGAAGATGTATCTTCCAATGTAGACTTGCGGTGGAGCTTGTTCAAGCCCAAACCGATCAGCGTTGCACGCTGCTCGCTCGGACGACGGGTCGGGCTACCGATCTGTTCGACAGTGAAAGTCGCGCCCTTTTTCGTATCAGCCATTTTTATGGTCCTTAACTATTCAGAGCTTAGTCTTCAGTGCCGACGATATCACGACGGCGAGCCTGAAGAGTTGCGTATTTCATACCACGTTGAGCCGCGATATCCTTTGGGTGAACCTGATGCTTCAAAGCATCAAATGTCGCGCGAACCATGTTGTAAGGGTTTGATGAACCCATTGACTTGGTAACAACGTCAGCAACACCGAGCGCTTCAAATACAGCACGCATAGGACCACCGGCAATAATGCCCTTACCGGCAGGAGCCATACGAATAATAACGCGACCGGCGCCATGACGGCCTTCGGTATCGTGATGCAATGTGCGGCCCGAGCGCAACGGAACAAAAATCAGCTCACGCTTTGCAGCCTCAGTCGCCTTACGGATCGCTTCCGGCACTTCGCGCGCCTTACCATGACCGAAGCCGACACGACCCTTTTGATCGCCGACAACAACCAGCGCAGCAAATCCAAAGCGACGTCCGCCCTTAACAACTTTTGCCACACGATTGATGTGAACCAACTTATCGATGAACTCGCTATCGCGTTCCTCGCGATCGCGACCATCGCGGTTCCGTTCCTTTTGTGGTGCCATTTTCCTTAATCCTTATTTTTTTCCGGAAGCACGGGGGTTGATAATTAGAAACTGAGACCCGCTTCGCGGGCAGCTTCTGCCAATGCCTTAACCCGGCCATGGAATATGTAGGCACCACGGTCAAAAACAACTTCCTTAACACCAGCCTTGACCGCACGTTCTGCAACGAGCTTGCCTACTGCAGTGGCGGCGGCAGTGTCCGCGCCCGTCTTCAACGACTTCAAACCGGTGTCGAGAGTAGAGGCGGATGCCAATGTATGGCCCTTCACATCATCGATGATCTGAGCGTAAATGTTCTTTGAAGAACGATGTACTGACAAACGAAGGCGTCCGTAAGCGACTGCCTTAACCTGTTTGCGCACGCGGCTAGCACGGCGCACAAGCGTTTCTTTAGACGATGCCATAGGCCCGGTATCCCTTACTTCTTCTTGCCTTCTTTGCGCACAACGCGCTCGCCGGCGTAGCGAATGCCTTTGCCCTTGTAAGGCTCAGGACCACGATAGTCGCGGATTTCCGCAGCAACTTGACCGACTTTTTGCTTATCGATTCCATTAATGACGATTTCCGTTGGCTTTGGAATGGTCACAACGATGCCTTCCGGAACGTCATAAACAACTTCATGGGAAAAACCCAGTGACAGTTGAATATTTTTGCCCTGAAGCGCAGCACGATAACCAACACCCTGAATTTCAAGCTTGCGCTCGAAACCAGCGGTAACACCTGTAAAGATGTTCGAGATCATTGTGCGGGACATGCCCCACTTTGAACGCGCGGTCTTAGTTTGGTCGCGAGGTGCTACGGCAAAAGCGCCATCAATCATCGAAACAACTACTTCATCGTGAACAACAAAATGCAGTTCACCCTTGGGGCCTTTGGCCTTAACCGTTTGACCGTCGAGCGAAGCTGTTACGCCAGCCGGAACGCTTACGGATTTTTTACCGATACGAGACATTTCTTTGTCCTGTCCGTTCTAGTGAGAAAAACTATGCAGCATCAGAAGATGCGGCACAGGATCTCGCCACCGACATTCTGTTCACGGGCTTCATGATCAGCCATAACGCCCTTTGGTGTCGACAAAATCGATATACCAAGGCCGCTGGCTACGTTTGGAATAGACTTGACCGACACATAAACGCGGCGGCCAGGCTTCGAAACGCGGCTGATCTCACGGATAACCGGAGCACCATCAAAGTACTTCAGTTCAATCTCGATTTCTGATTTGCCATTGTCGAAATCGACTTGAGCATAATCACGGATGTAGCCTTCCGACTTCATCACATCGAGAACACGGGCTCGCAGCTTGGAAGCGGGTGTGGACACCTTGGACTTCTTGCGGCCGAGAGCATTACGGATGCGGGTCAGCATATCGCCGAGCGGATCTGTCATTGACATAATGGCTCTCCCTTACCAGCTGGACTTAACGATGCCCGGAATAAGTCCGAGCGAACCAAGTTCACGAAGCGCAATACGCGACATCTTGAGCTTACGATAATAAGCACGCGGGCGTCCTGTTACTTCACAGCGGTTGCGGATGCGGCCCTTTGCCGAGTCACGAGGCAATTCAGTGAGCGTCAATTGCGCCTTGAAACGCTCATCAATCGGAAGAGATTGAGTCATAATAATAGTCTTGAGCTTCAACCGCTTTGTTGCAAGACGCTTAACTGTAGCGATGCGACGGTTGTTCTTTTCGACTGAGCTGGTTTTCGCCATATCGACTTATCCTTTTGCTTGCCGTTACTGCCGGAAAGGGAAATTAAAAGCCTTGAGCAATGCCCGGGCTTCGTCATCCGTCTTTGCAGTCGTACAAACGATGATGTCCATGCCCCAGATCTGATCAACCTTATCGTAGTTAATCTCCGGAAACACGATGTGTTCTTTGAGGCCCATAGCAAAGTTACCACGCCCGTCAAAGCTTTTTGCGTTCAAACCGCGAAAATCTCGAACGCGCGGTAGCGCAATCGTGATAAAACGGTCCAAAAATTCGTACATGCGGTTCGCACGAAGAGTAACCTTCGTACCAATCGGCATATCCTCACGGACCTTGAACGTCGCAATCGACGTGCGGGCGCGCGTTACAACCGCTTTTTGACCGGCGATCATGGACAGATCCTCGGCAGCAATCGCAGGCTTCTTGGAGTCGGCAGTTGCTTCGCCGACACCCATGTTCAAAACAACTTTGGTAATCCGTGGGATTTCCATTTCGTTGGCATACTTAAACTGTTCGAGCATAGTTTTACGAATGACTTCGTTATACATCTGCTTGAAACGAGGCAAATTACTGATCTCAGCCATCTATCAAGGCTCCCGAACGCTTGGCCACGCGGACCTTCTTGCCTTCACGAACTTCGAAGCCGACGCGAGTCGCCTTGCCATCCTTGGGATCAAGAACACTAACATTGGACAGGTTGATCGGCGCCTCTTTCGAGATGATACCGGCCTCCTGCGTTTGTGACTGGCGCTGATGGCGCTTTACGAGGTTAACACCGCGCACGAGCGCTGTGTCTTCCTTTGGCATCACAGTGATGACTTCACCGGTACGACCCTTGTCGCGGCCAGCAAGTACGACGACCTTGTCGCCTTTGCGAATCTTGTTCACGAGCGCCTCTCCTTAAAGAACTTCAGGGGCGAGCGAGATGATCTTCATGTGGTTCTTCGCGCGAAGCTCGCGTGGAACCGGCCCGAAGATACGCGTGCCAATGGGTTCTTTTTTGTTATCAATCAAAACGGCAGCGTTGTTATCAAAACGAATAACGCTCCCGTCCTGCCGGCGAATGTCTTTAGCGGTACGTACAACGACCGCCTTCATGACATCACCCTTTTTTACGCGGCCGCGCGGGATAGCTTCTTTGATCGACACAACAATAATGTCGCCAACGTGAGCATAACGCCGCTTGGAACCGCCTAGCACCTTGATGCACATAACACGACGCGCGCCGGAGTTATCCGCCACATCGAGGTTGGTTTGCATCTGAATCATGACAGGCCGCCTTTTTCTATCTGTCGGGGCTGGCTAAGGCAGCACAGTCCCGGTTTGACATGTCTATAGTTACTTTGCTGCGTCGGCGTTTAGAACGACCCAGCGCTTATCCTTAGAAATCGGGGCCGATTCTTCAATCGATACGACATCACCAGTCTTGAAATGATTGGTTTCGTCGTGTGCCTTATATTTCTTCGAACGGCGAACAGTTTTTTGCAATTGAGGATGGGCAAAACGACGCTCAACCTTAACCACAACAGTTTTTTCACTTTTGTCGCTGACGACAACACCCTGCAGAATACGCTTCGGCATGATAGTTCCTTTAAGCCTTGGCTACGGCCGCCTTCTGGCGGGCGATAGTCTTGATGCGGGCGATGTCACGGCGTACTTCCTTGACACGAGCGGTTTTTTCGAGCTGACCGGTTGCCTTTTGGAAGCGCAGATTAAACTGCTCCTTCTTCAGGCTGCCCAATTGATCAACCAATTGGTCTGCGGTCATTGCCTTTACGTCTGACGATTTCATGGCGCGCTCCTTATTCAGCAATACGTTGAACGAAACGTGTGCGAACCGAAAGTTTTGCCGCACCAAGGCGCAATGCCTCGCGGGCGATTTCTTCCGAAACACCACCGATTTCGAACATGATGCGGCCCGGATGTACCCGCGCTGCCCAATATTCAATAGAACCCTTGCCCTTACCCATACGCACTTCAGTAGGCTTCTTCGACACTGGCAAATCCGGGAAAACACGGATCCACACACGACCGGCACGCTTCATTTGACGCGTAATCGCACGGCGAGCAGCTTCGATTTGACGAGCGTTAACCCGATCAGGTTCCAAAGCCTTCAGACCGAATTCGCCGAAATCCAAGTTGGTTCCACCCTTGGCTGTGCCATGAATGCGACCCTTGAATTGCTTGCGAAACTTGGTGCGTTTCGGTGACAACATTTTAATTCACTCCAAATTCCAAAGGTCAGGCGTGTTCGCGACGACGCGAATTATTGCCCTGAGCATCGCCCTCAACAGCGCGGCGTTCTGATGCCATTGGATCATGCTCAAGGATTTCACCCTTGAACACCCAAACCTTGACACCGCAGATGCCATACGCTGTCGATGCTTCCGCACGACCATAATCAATATCTGCACGCAATGTGTGCAACGGAACGCGACCTTCGCGATACCATTCCATACGCGCAATTTCCGCGCCACCCAAACGACCGCCGCAGTTTATACGAATGCCCTCAGCGCCAAGACGCATGGCCGACTGAACAGCACGCTTCATGGCACGGCGGAACGCAACGCGGCGTTCCAATTGCTGAGCAATCGACTGAGCGATCAGTATTGCATCAACTTCAGGCTTACGAACTTCAACAATGTTCAAGGTCGTATCAGCACTTGTCATATCGGCGAGGCGTTTACGGAGCTTTTCGATATCCGCGCCTTTTTTACCAATGATCAGACCGGGACGTGCTGCATGAATAGAAACGCGGCATTTCTTGTGAGGTCGTTCAATAACAACCTTAGAGATTCCGGCCTGCTTCAATTCAGACATTAACATGTCGCGCATCTTTAAATCTTGATGAAGAAGTACGCCATATTCGCCGGTGTTGGCATACCAACGTGAATCCCAAGTCCGGTTTATGCCGAGGCGAAAACCAATTGGATTAATCTTCTGACCCATTATGCGGCCTCCCCTTTGGCGGCAACTTCGCGCACGACAATGGTCAAATGTGAAAACGGCTTCTCAACACGGCTTGCACGACCGCGACCGCGAGCGTGAAAACGCTTCATTACAATTGACTTGCCAACGAAAGCTTCAGCAACAATCAAAGAATCCACATCAAGGCTGTGGTTGTTCTCTGCGTTAGCAATCGCAGATTCAAGTGTTTTCTTCACAGTGTCGGAAATACGCTTGCGTGAGAAGGTCAAGTCAGCGAGTGCTGCCGAAACCTTCTTACCACGGATCATCGCGGCAACGAGATTGAGCTTCTGCGGACTAACACGGATGGTACGGGCAACAGCTTGTGCCTCGTTATCCTTGAGCGCGCGCTCGGCCTTGGCCTTGCTCATATTACTTCCTCTTCGCCTTCTTGTCCGCGCCGTGACCATAATAGGTACGGGTCGGAGCAAATTCACCGAACTTGTGTCCAATCATTTCTTCGGACACTGACACCGGGATGTGCTTGTTGCCGTTGTGAACGCCAAAGGTCAAGCCGATAAATTGCGGCAAGATCGTGGAGCGACGGCTCCAGATCTTTATGACCTCACTACGTCCGCCACTGCGCACCTTCTCAGCCTTCTTGAGAAGATAACCATCAATAAACGGTCCCTTCCAAACTGAACGAGCCACTTGAGCTTCCTCTTCTAAAACTTAGCGCTTATGACGCGAGCGCATGATAAACTTATCGGTCGACTTGTTAGAGCGTGTCTTCTTGCCCTTAGTCGGCTTGCCCCATGGAGTAACCGGATGACGACCACCTGATGTACGGCCTTCACCGCCGCCATGTGGATGGTCAACAGGGTTCATCGCGACACCGCGAACACCAGGACGCTTGCCAAGCCATACGTTACGACCGGCCTTACCGAGCGAACGGTTAGCATGATCGGCGTTGGACACAGCGCCAACTGTTGCAAAACAAGTGCCCTGCACCAAACGCTGTTCGCCAGAATTGAGGCGCAGAATAACCATGCCCTGATCGCGACCTACAACTTGCGCATACGCGCCAGCTGAACGGGCAACCTGACCACCCTTTTCAGGCTTCAATTCAACGTTGTGCACAATCGTGCCAACTGGAATTGACTGGAGTTGCATGGCATTGCCCGGCTTCACGTCTGCTGAAAGCGACGAGATAACGCTATCGCCAACAGCCAAACGCTGAGGAGCAATAATGTAAGACAACACGCCGTCAGCATACTTGATGAGCGCAATGAATGCCGAACGGTTCGGATCATATTCCAAACGTTCGACAACCGCAGCAACATCAAGCTTGCGACGCTTAAAATCTACCAGCCGATAGGTCTGCTTATGACCACCGCCCTGATACCGCATCGTAATACGACCGGTATTGTTACGACCACCCTTTGAGGACTTGCCTTCAGTGAGAATCTTAACCGGCTTGCCCTTGTAGAGCTCTGAACGGTCAACAAGCACCAGCTGACGCTGACCGGGGGTAGTTGGCTTATACTTTTTTAATGCCATTTTTCTGTCCTCAACGCCCCTTAGAGACCGGTCGAGACATCGATTGACTGGCCTTCAGCCAATGTCACGATAGCCTTCTTGACGTCGCTCTGCTTACCGACTGTACCGCGGAAGCGCTTCGTCTTGCCCTTACGGACAAGCGTGTTAACGGCCGTAACTTTCACGCCAAACAGCGCTTCTACCGCAGCCTTGATTTCCGGCTTCGTTGCCTTTGGAGCAACTTTGAAAACAACTTGGTTGTGTTCAGAAACCATAGTGGACTTTTCTGTGATGACCGGAGATACAATCACATCGTAGTGGCGAAGATCAGTCATTTGAACCGCTCCTCCAGAGCTTCGATTGCTGCCTTGGTCAAGACGAGCTTGCCGCGACGCAGGATGTCGTAAACGTTGATGCCTTGAACCGGCAACACGTCGATGTTTGGAATGTTAGCCGCAGCCAAACCGAAGTTTGCATCAACTTCCGCACCCGAGATCATCAGCGCGTTGGTCAAACCCAACTTTTCGAAGCGTGTCACCAATGACTTTGTCTTAGCATCAGCCGCTACCAACTGATCGATGATGATCAGATCGGATGACTGAACTTTGGCAGATAAAGCATGGCGCAATGCAAGAGCGCGAACTTTCTTTGGCAGATCATGAGCATGGCTTCGAACAACCGGGCCATGAGCCTTACCACCACCACGAAACTGTGGAGCGCGTGCAGAGTGATGTCGGGCGCCGCCCGTACCCTTCTGCTTGTACATCTTTTTGCCGGTACGGGAAACTTCCGCGCGGCCGAGTGCCTTATGGTTGCCAGACTGGCGCTTGGATAGTTGGTAACGAACCATGCGCTGAAGAATATCTTCGCGTGGCTGAAGACCAAAGATCGCATCAGCAAGCACTAAATTGCCAGCATCGCCGCCGTCCAGGGTCGTAATCTTGATATCCATTATTCGGCCCCTTCAACAGCTGGTGCTTCAACGACCGGTGCTTCAACTTCAGCAACCGCAGACTTGCGGAAGCCAGCTGGCTTGGGAGCATTGGCAGGAACAGGATACTTCACAGCATCACGAACCAAAATCCACGCACCCTTTGAACCGGGCACAGCGCCCTTAACCAAGATCAAACCGCGATCAAGATCGGTGGAGAATACTTCAAGGTTTTGGGTAGTCACGCGGGTATCACCCATGTGGCCGGCCATTTTCTTACCCTTGAAAACCTTACCCGGATCCTGACGCTGTCCAGTCGAACCATGCGAACGATGAGTTACAGAGTTACCATGTGTTGCACGATGGCCACCAAAATTGTGGCGCTTCATGACACCCTGGAAACCTTTACCGACAGACGTACCCGTCACATCGATTTTCTGTCCCGCTACATAATGCTCAGCTGTGATTTCAGCGCCGACATCGATCATATTATCGAGGCTTACGCGAAACTCAGCTACCTTTGACTTGGCTTCAACGGAAGCCTTTGCAAAGTGACCACGCTCGGCCTGAGTTACATTTTTGACCTTCGCAAGACCAACACCGAGTTGAACGGCTGTGTAGCCGTTCTTCTCGTCAGTCCGCTGAGCCACGACCTGGCAGTTCTCCATACGGAGTACTGTCACTGGCACATGTTCACCGGCATCTGTATAGACGCGGGTCATGCCCAGCTTTTGTGCAATTACACCTGAACGCATCGGTTCGTCCTTCCGTCCCGCCGGCTTTACAGCTTGATTTCGACATCAACACCAGCAGCGAGGTCGAGCTTCATCAGCGCGTCCACGGTTTGTGGTGTCGGGTCAACAATATCAAGCAGTCGCTTGTGCGTGCGCATTTCAAACTGCTCGCGGCTCTTCTTATCAATGTGAGGAGACCGGTTTACAGTAAATTTTTCGATACGCGTCGGAAGTGGCACAGGGCCACGCACGCTCGCGCCGGTACGCTTGGCTGTCGATACGATTTCCCGTGTCGATGCATCCAGGATCCGGTGGTCAAACGCCTTAAGGCGAATGCGGATATTTTGACCGCTCATTCTTTTTTTCCTTCATCGGCTGCGAGGCTTTTTCCTGCCGCCTTGAATTTCCAGACTGACCTGGAGAGGCGACTTTCGCCTCTCCGGTTTCAAACTGACTGTTCTAGTTAAGCCAATATATTCGCCACAATACCGGCACCGACGGTGCGGCCGCCTTCGCGGATGGCGAAGCGTAGCTTTTCTTCCATCGCAATCGGCACAATCAA
>JAYVRA010000059.1:0-25715 GCA_043776635.1 Phyllobacteriaceae bacterium | reverse complement strand
CATTTGTATGAACTGGCTCTGGGCGGTACGGCGGTGGGTACGGGTTTGAACGCACCCAAGGGCTATGCGGTTGCCGTGGCCGCTGAGTTGGCTGATTTGACAGCGCAGCCTTTCATGACAGCGCCAAACAAGTTTGAAGCACTTGCCTCATGTGACGCATTGGTACACGCCCACGGCGCCCTGAAAACATTGGCGGCCAGCTTGATGAAAATCGCCAATGACATTCGCTGGCTGGCCAGTGGGCCGCGCTGCGGTATCGGCGAGTTGCACATTCCCGAGAATGAACCCGGCTCGTCCATCATGCCGGGCAAGGTCAACCCCGTCATACCAGAGGTCGTTAATCAGGCGGCCTATCTGGTGGTCGGTTACGATGTGACAATATCCATGTGCGCCGAAGGCGGGCAGTTGCAACTCAATGCGTTTGAGCCGACCATCGGTTTTGCCATCGCACAGGGCCAACGATTGCTCACCAACGCTGCAAACATCTTACGCGAACGCTGCATCGTCGGCATCACCGCGAACCGTGAGCGTTGCGCCGAGCTGGTGATGAACAGTGTCGGCATCGTAACTGTGCTGCTGCCGGTGCTGGGTTACGAAAAATGCTCCGAAATCGCCAAGAAAGCCATAACTGAAAACAAGCCGATCCGCGAATTGCTGCTGGCTGAAACTGACCTGACAAAGGCGGAAATCGACGAGTATTTATCACCAGAATTCTTGACCAGTCCGAAGCGATTGGTGCGGCGCTAATCCGTGCCCGGTGCGCGGTAGTCATAAAGCCAACCCAAATTATCCATCAGGGCAGGGCCACAGGCTTTGAAAACCAGATTGCGGGCCAGCGCTACCGGACCCCGCGCATGGTAAGCAAAGCGGTTGAGTTTAGCACGCTTTATCACTTTCAAAACGCGCTCGCGCCGTTGGCTTTCAAAGTCACGAAACGCTGCTGGAATATCGCCGGCATGTTTTGAAACGGCCTGCGCCAACACAAAGCCATCCTCAATCGCCATCGCCGCACCTTGAGCAGCAAACGGCAACATGGCATGTGCCGCATCGCCGACGAGCGCGATATTCTTGCCATCGGTCCATGGTTTGGTGGCATCCACAGTATAAAGCGGCCAGTTGGACCATTTTTGAACCTCGTCAAGAATTTGCCGCACATTCCCGCCAAATGCGCCTGATGCATTACTTGGAGCTGCACTGCCCAAAGGCGTTTTGACAATCAAAACCAAATTGACTTTTTGTCCGCCGGAAATTGGATAGGCAACCAAATGGCTTCGTGCATTCACAAAGGCTCGAACGACAGGCCGCCCGAAAATATCGCGAAGCTGCTGCGGAAGACCGGCCAAATTCACCGTGGCACGCAGCGCATTAAAGCTCGAATATTCCGGCGGCGCAGCCGAGACCAAGCGCCGCGTGCCAGAGCGGATACCATCGGCTCCGATAATAAGCGGCGCTGAAAAACTGCGGACGTCATCGTTTTGAACGAAGGTAACAATCTTGGCGCCGTTCGCACTGCCGATTGATTGAACCTGGCAATCCAAATGGAGCCGGATATCAGCCTTCTGCCGCACGGTTTCCAGCAAGGCCTTCTGCAAATCCGCGCGATGAACGCTTAAAAAAGGCGCGTCTTTTGCCGCATTACCAACGGGCAGGGCGAGCAATGTTTTGCCTCTCGCGCCGTCACAAAGGTCGACGGATTGAACAATAGTGGCGTGTGGGAGCAAGGGCTCCAAAAGACCAAGCGCGGACAAAATAGATGTCGCGTTAGGTGAGAGCTGAATGCCTGCGCCCGCTGCTTCCAAACGCGCTGCTTTTTCCAGAATTCGTACATTGTAGCCAAGCCGCTCGAACGACAAGGCAGAGACCAAGCCCGCGATACCTGCGCCAATTATCAGGCAGTCAGTCGGGACGGCGATTGGTTCAGTTTGAATATTCACCGGTCAAAACCGGAGTTCACGCCGCTTGGTCGTGGTATGCACAGCCCGCCGGCAAGGTCTGGTATGCTGTTAATTTTTTATTGTAGCTATAGAGTGTTGAGCAATAAGGGCAGACCTTTTCATTATCCACGCCAAGGTCCAGGTAAACATGAGGATGATCGAATGGCGCAGTCGCCCCGGCACACATAAATTCGGTGACGCCAATCTCGATTTTCGCATGACCGGCATCGTTTTGAAAATACGCAATTGCATGACCGGCCATAGCCTGTATCCTTACATTAATAAATTGTGGTCGGCACTGCCAACCGGACATAAATCTATCTGTCTGAAATTGATGTGATTTTCAAGGCTCGATACTGTTTGTTGTCAAAAGACTTTTACATTTGTATGACAAAATAGAAAACGATTAAAAACACTCAGGCGCTTTCATGAACCAGCCGCATTCACCGAAATCTATAATTGATGCCATCAAGGTCCACAAGGACGTGGATGGTTTGCAATTGGCAACAAGTCCTGAGCGGTTTATCAATCGTGAATTTTCGTGGCTGCAATTCAACCATCGTGTCTTGGACGAAAGCCAAAATACCAATCACCCGCTGTTGGAGCGCTTGCGCTTCCTCTCCATTTGCGCTGGAAATCTCGATGAGTTTTTCATGGTGCGCGTTGCTGCTCTTGCGGGCCAAGTGCGCGAGGGTATCACTGTTAAAAGTGATGACGGGCGCACTCCGCAAGATCAGCTTGACCGTGTACTTGCTGAATCGGCTCTCCTACAAGCCGATCAACAAAAGTGCCTCGCAGAACTGCGCGAAGCTCTGGCAAAATCCGGCATTGAAATTGTGCGGCAAGATGCGTTATCCAATAAGGATATCGATTGGCTTGAGGATCATTTCTTAGAAACCATCTTCCCGGTTTTAACGCCACTGTCTATTGATCCGGCCCATCCGTTCCCGTTTATCCCCAATCTCGGGTTTACGATGGCACTACAGCTCACGCACCTCATCGGTAAGAAGCCGATGACGGCAATGCTCCGCTTGCCGACAGCCCTGCCGCGCTTTGCGCGTTTGCCGGATGATGACCCGAAGAAGGCACGGTTTATCACACTGGAGGATACCGTTAGCCTCCATATCAGTAAACTATTCCCGGGCTACAAAGTGCGCGGCGCAGGCACGTTCCGCGTCATCCGCGACTCTGATATCGAAGTGGAAGAAGAGGCGGAGGATTTGGTTCGGCTGTTCGAAACCGCGCTCAAGCGCCGCCGTCTTGGTTCGGTGGTCCGTATTGAGTTTGATAGCGATATGCCGGAAGTGTTGCGCAATTTTGTGGCCGCTGAGCTGGAAGTCTCCGAATCCCGCGTGGTGATTTTGCCAGGCTTTTTGGCACTGGCAACTCTTTCACAAATCGTCTCGATTGACCGGCCGGAGCTGAAATTCATTCCCTATGTGCCACGCTTTCCAGAGCGTATCCGCGATCATCATGGTGACTGCTTCGCCGCAATTCGCGAGAAGGATTTGATCGTCCATCACCCGTATGAGAGCTTTGACGTGGTGGTGCAGTTTCTGCGCCAGGCCGCGCACGACAAGGATGTTGTTGCTATCAAGCAGACGCTTTACCGCACTTCAAATGACAGCCCGATTGTGCGCGCACTTATCGAAGCTGCCGAAGCTGGCATTTCCGTCACAGCGCTGGTGGAGCTGAAAGCCCGCTTTGACGAAGCAGCAAACATCCGCTGGGCACGCGATTTGGAGCGGGCGGGGGTGCAAGTGGTGTTTGGCTTTATTGAGTTGAAAACCCACGCAAAACTTTCATCCGTCGTGCGCCGCGAAGATGGCAAGCTGCGCAATTATGTGCACATCGGCACTGGCAACTATCACCCGAATACGGCAAAAATTTACACGGATCTGTCTTGGTTTACCGATGATCCGGCAATTGCCAAAGATGTGGCGCAGATTTTTAATTACATCACCGGCTACGCCGAGCCGACAGATCAAATGCGCATCGCATTCTCGCCCAATTCGCTGCGCAACCGCATTCTCCAGCATGTCGCCGAAGAAGTCGAGCACGCCAAAGCTGGCCGCCCCGCGCAGATTTGGTTGAAAATGAACTCGCTTGTCGATGCGCAAATTATTGATGCGCTTTATGATGCCGGTAGCCACGGTGTTCAAATAGACATCGTGTGTCGCGGCATGTGCTGCCTGCGCCCGCAAGTGCCCGGCTTGTCTGAAAATATCCGCGTTAAGTCTATAGTGGGCCGTTTCTTAGAGCACAGCCGCATTTATTGCTTTGGCAATGGCGGCGGGCTGCCGTCTGATGATGCGTTTGTTTATGTCGGTTCCGCCGATTTAATGCCGCGCAACTTGGACCGCCGCGTTGAGGTTTTGGTGCCTATTACCAATCCGACTGTGCATCAACAGGTGCTTTCTCAAATCATGCTTGCAAACCTGCTTGACAATCAACAGAGTTTCGCTGTTCTGCCAGATGGAACATCGCGACGGTTTGTGAAGGCCAAGGGCGAGGAGCCCTTTAACGCGCAGGAATATTTCATGACCAACCCCAGCCTTTCCGGCAGAGGTCAATCATTGAAAAAATCTGCGCCCCGGGACTTTTCACTGGCCAAGCGGAATAAGAGTGTAACAGAAACAGAGTAGCGCATGAATAAACCAGCCCAAGGCCGACTAACAGGACGCGAACCGGTTTCCGTTGTCGATATTGGTTCAAATTCTGTACGTCTCGTGGTGTACGAAGGAGTCGTGCGCGCTCCTACTGTTCTGTTCAACGAAAAAATTCTTTGCGGTCTCGGCAAGGGTATTGCCGACACGGGGCGCTTAAATCCCAAGGCCGTCGAAGGTGCATTGGCTGCGCTGAAACGTTTTCGTGCCCTATCGCAGCAGGCGGGCGCGAAAACCATGCATGTGCTGGCAACCGCCGCAGCCCGCGAGGCTTCTAACGGTTCAGCGTTTATCAATGCAGCTGAAGAGATTTTAGGTGTCTCTATCAAAGTGCTGACAGGGCGCGAAGAGGCGTATTTTTCCGCCATGGGCATCATCTCCTCGTTCCATAGGCCCGATGGCATCGCCGGTGATTTGGGCGGTGGCAGCCTGGAATTGGTGGATGTTAAAGAGCGCGTCATTGGCATAGGCATCACACTGCCACTTGGCGGGTTGCGCCTTGCCGATATGTCCGGGGGCTCGCTTGATAAGGCGCAGAAAATTGCCAAGCTGGAGTTGGAACGCGCCGAGCTTTTGGATGCGGGCAGAAACCGTGCTTTTTATGCAGTAGGCGGTACATGGCGAAACTTGGGTAAGCTGCACATGGGCGCGGCGCACTACCCGCTGCATGTCATGCATGAATATGAAATTCCCTACGCTGAGGCTGTGCCGTTCTTGCGCAAGGTCGCCAAGGGCGAGGCGGCGGGCATAGACGGCATCGAGACGGTCTCGCGCAACCGGCAATCCTTGCTGCCGTATGGCGCAATTGTTCTGCTCGAAGTTATTCAGAAGATGCGCCCGAAGTCCGTGCTGTTTTCGGCCCTTGGTGTGCGCGAAGGCTATCTTTACTCGCTGCTCAGCGAAGAGGAGCAGTTGAAAGACCCGCTCTTGGAGGCGGCAGAGGAGCTCTCAACATTGCGTTCCCGCTCGCCGCAGCACGCGCGGGAATTGGCGGAGTGGACGGGCGACGCCTTAAAATTTCTTGGCATAGCTGAGAGCGAAAACGAAGTACGCTACCGCGAGGCAGCTTGTCTGTTGGCCGATATCGGCTGGCGCGCCCATCCGGATTATCGCGGCGCGCAATCGTTGAACATCATCGCCCATGGCGCCTTTGTCGGCATCGATCATCCAGGCCGCGTTTATATGGCGCTGGCGAATTTCTACCGCCATGAAGGCATGATTGACGATGCACTTTCACCGGAAATGCGGACATTGGCACCTCAACGGCTTTATGACCGTGCCAAAATGCTGGGAGCTTTGCTCCGCGTCATCTATCTCTATTCTGCAGCAATGCCCGGCCTCATCCCGCGCCTGAAACTCATCTCCGATGGTATAGGCGGCTTCCTGTTCGCCGTGCCGCAAGACGCCGCAAATCTTGCTGGCGAGCGCACTGAAAACCGCTTGCAGCAATTTGCAAAACTCGTCGGCAAGCCAATGCGGACGGTTGTTGTCTCCTGAAAATCCTGTTTTAATTGAATCAATGTGTATGATATTTAGAATTTCTACACATCGAGGCATGAAATGCGTACAAACATCGATATAGTGACAAGCTTACGGCTATGGCAGTGACCGGATTTGTAACCAAAAAGGTGACGGTATAGGAGAGGCTTAGACTGCTGACCTTGCAAAAGTCACATCGCGAGGCAATTTCGAAGATGGCTGGAATGGGATGGATCGGCGATTTAGATGAAATGCGACAAGGCCGGATATTTGAATGATCGTCGTTGATAGTTCTGTTTGGATCGCCAATCTACGTAACACCGATACTCTTTCTGTACGAAAATTGACCAGCGTATCGAACTCCCGCAAAATCATTGTCGGCGACATTGTGCTCTTGGAAATTTTACAACGTGCAAAGGCAACGCGAACGCGCAGACTATTCTTTCAGCGCTTCAGCAATATCGTGTAACTTCTATGTCAGACAAAGACATCGCCATAAAATCCGCCGCAAATTTCTGCCATCTTTGCAGTAAAGTTATAACAATTCGCAAGACTATGGACTTAATAATCGTCAAATTTTGCATCGAAAATAACCATCAACTCTTGCACGACGATCGTAATTTTGAGCCGATGACCGAACATCCGGGGCTACAAATTTATTAGAGTGCGGCTCATTTTGATGTAACCAAAACGTTTCCCCAAACAGTCCTTTTTTGCTACTATTTGTAAACGCAACGTAACCCGAAAATGCGTTACCCAATCGCGTTTGCGAGCGCGACAAATTCGTCTACGCTTAGAGTTTCGGCCCGTCTCGTTCCGTCAATCCCTACCTTATCCAACAGCGCTTCACCGCCAATGCTTTTGATACTTTGACGCAGCATTTTACGGCGTTGGCCGAAGGCTGCTTTGGTTACTGCCTCCAGTCGGGCAAGCGGAACGTCTAAAGGCAATAGTTTCGGCGTGACATGGACGACAGCAGAGGTTACCTTTGGCGGCGGCGTAAACGCCATTGGTGAAATTTCAAACATCAGTTCAGCGTTGCTTCGCCAGCCGCAAAGCACACCCAAACGACCGTAAGCATCATCGCCAGCGTCCGCAACAATGCGCTGCGCCACTTCTTTTTGGAACATTAAAGTGAGTGATGACCAAAAAGGCGGCCATACAGCCGGCGTCAGCCAGCGCAGCAATAGTTCCGTCCCGATATTATAGGGCAAGTTTGCTACAATCCGGGGTTTATCTAAATTCGATGCTATTTTTTCAAAATCACAGGTCAACGCATCTTCAGCAATGACCTCCAGACGCCCGGGATAATGGCTGGAAATTTCTTCAAGTGCTGCAATACAGCGGTCATCACGCTCAATTGCTACCACTTTACGGACGCCATTCATAAGCAGGGCGCGGGTTAGTCCGCCGGGTCCTGGCCCGATTTCGATCACATCCGCGCCCTCTAAGCTGCCGGAAGCGCGGGCGACCTTTGACGTTAGATTAAGATCAAGCAGAAAGTTTTGACCAAGAGATTTTTTCGGCGCGATGCCATGCTTGTTGATCACATCGCGTAGCGGGGGCAGTCCATCCGGGGTGCTCATACTTTTTTCGTTGCCATTTCATGGGCCATTTTCAGCGCGGCAATCAGGCTGTCCGGTCGCGCGGTGCCCGTGCCTGCGATGCCGAATGCGGTGCCATGATCCGGCGACGTCCGAATAAACGGCAGCCCCAACGTAACGTTTACGGCATTGTCAAACGCCAACGCTTTTGCCGGTATCAGAGCTTGGTCGTGATACATGCACAGGGCAACATCATAGGTTTGACGGGCTGCTTTATGAAACATCGTATCGGCAGGCAAAGGTCCAAACGCATTGATGCCAAGCGCTTGGAGCGCTGCGATTGCGGGCGCAATAATTGCGCCGTCCTCGAGCCCCAAGGCCCCGCCTTCGCCTGCGTGGGGATTAAGCCCGGCAAGAGCAATGCGGGGATTTGCAATTCCAAAACGGCTACGCAAATCCCTATCGACAATGATTGCCGTTTGCTTGATCAAGTTTTTAGTAAGCGCCTGCGGCACTTGGTGCAACGGGATATGGATTGTCACTGGAACGGTTCGCAGCTCCGGCCCCGCCAGCATCATCACTGGCAATAGGGCCTGCCCATCTATATTTCCAGCCAGATGTGCCAAATACTCGGTGTGCCCGGGGAAACGAAAGCCAGCGTCATAAAGTGGTTTTTTGGCAATTGGGCAGGTTACAACGCCAGACGCTTGCCCTGAAACAACAAGGCGTACCGCAACATCAATGGCCTCAATTGTTCCGGGAGCGTTGGTAAGCTGCGGCTCACCGGGCGTTTCGCCGTGATGGTTTTGCAACGAATAAATGGGCAGTGCCTTTTGAAAAATGTCCTGAACATCTCGCGGATTACAAACTTCCATTGGCGCATTGATGCCAATTGTTTTGGCGCGCATCGCGACCTGCCGTGGATCAGCGATAAGAAAGAACGCGGGAATCTCACGCTCGTGTCTAAGCAGCCATGCCATTAATGCAATTTCAGGACCGATACCGGATGGGTCGCCGACAGAAAGCGCTAGTGCCATCTATTTCAAAGACGCACGATTTGAGCGCGGTCGCGCAGTTCCTTGATGTATTTATCATCAAGTTCCTTGCTTGCTTTATCAGCAGTTCCCCCGCTTTGCAGCACCATCATCGCCGCTTTATCATCTGAAACTTCTTTGGTGCGGCATACCCCGATAAATTCAACACCCTTATCAGTTTCGCGGATGGTTGTTGCGCCGCCTGCTTGGGTCTTTTTGATTAACTCGGCCCATTCCGGCGGAAGTTCCGGCGCGAGCAACCGTCCAAGGTCTCGCACCGTGACATCTTTAAGGCCGGTCGCAAACTGGCGCGTGGTGTCGCATCCCGTGTAGCGCGCGCGCATCGCAGTGGCTTCTTTCTTGCGCTGGCCAATTATCTGGCTACGTTTTGCCGTTGGCACAACAAAAATTACTTGTTGCAGCATGTACTCGGTCGCAGACGGCTTTGAGGCGCCCTTTTCGAGCATTTTAGCTACCAAATCATGCTGACTGGTCGCACTTGTTGCCCGAAAACGCGCTCCAACAGCCTGCCCCCAACCCATTTGGGTGCGAATAAAATCTTTAAAATGCTTCGGTGTCACGCCCGCTTGGTTGAGCACTTGTTCAAGTTGAGCCGGCTTTAATTTGTTCTGCACGGCGAAATTCGCAAATGCTTTTGCCACGGCATCATCGGGAATGCGAACGCCCACACGCTTGATTTCCACCACCTTCAAGGACTCATCAATGAGTTCATCCGTGGCCAAGCTGGTGAGGTTTCCCTTTTTTCGCTGAAGTTTTAGAAATGCGGCGCGGTGTGAAATGTCGAGTGACGTTATGGGTACTTTATTGACGGTCACTTTTATATCGCTGGCATAGGCATAGGGCGCAGTTAGTACCACTGGTGCCATCACGCCTGATATCGTTAATAGAAGTGCTATTACTTTTGTGTGTTTGCCAATTGTCATAAGTTTCACCCGTTTCTTTGCCAACTTGCATCGTTGGAGAGCATTATTTCAATGTTCCGTCTTCTGCGCAGTCTTAGGCCAAATAATGACCGCAATTTTTACACTGTTCGTAAAATCAGTCTCATAATTACTTACTGACACCAAAATCACCCAAAGTTCTGAAGGACAAGAAGAATCCAACAGTAAGCACGGGTTTTTTAAGCGGCAGCGCACGGGTTTGTGTGAGAGTCACTGAGTAAGACGTACAACTGTCATCATAGCCGAGGCCGAGTGAGTTATTGCTCACGTAATGATTGTGTATATCATATGTGGTGGAGCCGAAAGCACGCCAGTTTTGATTAAAATGCAGGCTTGCGTTGCCGGTAACTTCATGGCGATCTTCCGCAAAGCCATACTGAGGCTGCTTTTGAATGTAGGCGTAACGTGCACCCAGACTAATTGGGTTACCGGTATAGTTCACTTCAGCCTCAGCGCGGCGTGTTTCAAATGTCTTCTCGTCAAAGCGCCCGCGAAGCGCAAAATCCAAGCCAGTGTTGTTGCTGACACCAGCCATTGCCACATAATCCGAAACCTTGGTTTCAAGACCGGATGCGGCGCCTGCGGCGACCAAATCCGGTGAGGCAAATGAGTTGCGTCCGCCCAGCTGGAACGACTGGCCGACCAGAGCGTGTGCACTCCAGCCGTTGTTAAATGAGCCCGAGTAGCGCAGTCCAAGGTTAGCGCGTGTGCCACTCTCAACTCGATCCCAGCCCGAAAATTTATCGCGCTCGAATAGGTTTGAGGCGTCAAACACAAAGCTTTGCGCATCTTCATTGGACAACTGACCGGCCAAGGTCTCGTTATTGCGCACAAAAATTTGCGCTATAGGCTCCAGAATGTGCGTTGCAGAGGTCGTGGAAAACAATATCGGCCACCGCACTTCCATGCCCGCCGTCGCCATGCCGCGCAGCGCCGCCGTGCGGGTCAAATCTGCGGTATTCAGAAGATCGCCATCGCCGCGAAGCGCCAGCAATGGCGAAATCGACAGGCCGCCTTGCGTGATAAATGTGCGTTTCCATTCAAGCTCTGCCGATAGTCGTTCGCTCTTCCCGGAAAGCCCCGGAATGTTGCCTGTGCCCGTTCCAGCCACTATTTTATCTAGCAGTGAGCGATGCGTTGCCCGCGCGCTCATATCGAAATTCAGCTCGCCACCATATACCGATTGAGGTGCAGTCCAAGAATAATCCAGCACACCAACCCATGGTTGTTTTGCATCCAGCTTGTTCCCGGACTTATTTTCATACTGGTTTTGCGTATTGAATTTATAGGCGTGTAGATCAAGATAATTGCGGCCGGACAGGCCGGTAAGATAGACTTCATTTTTGCGGTAATAATCATTGAAACCGGCGATAGCATAAGAATAGCCGAAGCTTTTGTCCGACTGCACCATCACATCCCAGCCAAAAGTCCAGCGTGGATTAACATTAAACTGGCCTTTGGAACCGATGAGACCACGGTTTTTTACCGAAGCATCAATGGAGCCTGCGTCAAATGCCGATGGTTTCAACTGGTGAATACCGGCCATTTTCAACGTATAACTACCATTTTCCAAACGTTGCCTGAATTCGGCTTCTGCAAGCAGGCCCTGTTTGGAATAGATCGTGGGCGAGAACAGCAGGTCGTAGCTCGGCGACAACGCAACATAATAAGGAATAGTGACGCCCGCGCCCAGCTTTTGGCTGTACTTGATACCGGGAATAAGAAAGCCGGTCTTTCGCTTTACTGAAGGGTCAGCAATTTCAAATGCTGGAAGTGTGGCTATTGGAAAACCGAAAAGTTCAAAGCGCGCGCGTTCGAAACGAATTGTTTTTTTCGTTCCGTTCCATATAATTTTGCGTGCCTTCACCTGCCAAATTGGTGCGCGCTCAGGATGTTCCAAACAGGGCTCACACGCGGTGTAAACGCCTTGATTAAACGTCGTTACATTACCATTTGAACGCTCGGCACTTTCCGCAGCAAACCTCGTGTTGTCGACAGATTCGACTCGCAGCGCATTCACAAAGCCGTCTTTAAAGTCATCTGTAATATCGATTTTTTCAGCAAATATTTTATTGCCATCTTTTTCGACAATTTGAACATTACCGTCAGCCAGCAACCGCCCGGTTGTTTGGTCATAAGTAACTTTACGTGCAACCAATTTGTTTCCATCATAATCAATCTGAACACTACCCTGAGCAGTAATCGTGTTGACATCGCGGTTATAGATCAGCTCATCGGACACTAGCAGCAGTTTAGCGTCAGGAGAAATTTTGACCGGACTTTGCAGTGCATCCACGCTTTGAGCACGGGCAGGGTGTGCCAAAATCAATGCAAACACACAGGCGAGCGCCGTCGAAGCAGTCAAGACAACCGCCCGGCTAACTGGCTTTTTTATCATCCCAGTACCGCTCAACTAACCATCCTCCTTATTCAACAAAAAGGAGACCCCGAACAAAAAGGCCAACCCGACTGGAAACCACGCCGCAATCACGGGTGGTACGATCCCAGCCCCACCGAAAGCCTTGACCAAAACTGTCACGACATAAAGCATGAACCCGGCAAGTATTCCACTCACAATCATGGTTGCAGACTGGCCGAAACGCACAAATTTCAACGTTACGGTTGATGCAATGAATGTCATAACCACCATTAGTGCCGGCAATGCCAAAATATTCTGGAATTGCATCTCAAAGACATTGGCCTGATAGCCCAAAGCTTTGGCGACTGCAATCTTTTGCGGCAATTCTAAAAAGGGAATCATTTCAGGGTTTTGCAAGCGTTCCTGAATAAGTTCCGGGGTCAGATTAGTAGAAAAAATCATCGTAGCCGCAGGTTGAGGCAATGAGCCGGGACTGGACGTTACGGCATTAGCTAAATGCCAACTGCGGTCAGATAGCTCCGCCCTTTGCGCATCAATCCGGTGTTTGATCTCATCGTCTTTGCCGAGAATAAAAAAAACAGGCGATATGAGCGTCCTGCCATTCCCCAGCACGGATTTCGCGCCGATGATCACATCACCATCCGGCTCGGATTGCCGTATCCATGGTGTGGAAAGTGCCGGGGATTGCGGCGAAACGCCTGCACCAAGGCCCGACTGGGTCTCCTCAGCCTTTGCCAGCATGGTGGCCGCAATCGGGTTGATGACAAGGATCGTAAATAAGCCAAACGTGAAAGCTCCAAAACAAATTGGCAAAAGAAATTGCCATGCGGAAAGCCCGGCAGAGCGGGCAATCACCAATTCATATTTACGGTTCAGTTGCACAAGCATTGCCATGCTGGCAAACAAGCCAATAAATGGAATTGTTTGTTGTAAAACGCTTAAAACCTGAAGACCGGAAATTTCCAGACCAATACTCGCCGTATAATTTTTATATCCGGAAAGACGGGAGTTGAGTTCAGTAAAATTTGTAACAAAAATTAGCGCCATAATACCGCTCATGAAATAGGCAGCGGCGATCAAATAGCGCGTAAAAAAATATCGGAACAGCGTTTTGCCCATCATGCACCCGCCATGTTTTTGGAGCGGCGAAAGCCGGATATTTTTACCAATAGTTTGTCCCGAACTTTAGCGAGACTTGCGATAAATTTTTCAATCCGGTCGCTCGTGGAAGCCGACAGGGCAATCGGAATATTTTTGTATGCCAGCCATAGTGGAACGAAAATGCCAGTTAGTGGTACAATATAAATCGTAGGCCAAAGATAGGCTATAGTCTCAGACGTGTTCTCTGCGACCAAGCCCAACCACCTGATGATTATTGACACCGCCATCGCGTTTAAAATGGCGCCAACTGATGTCACCCTGTGCGAGCGGGCATACCCGCATGCACCAACACCTATCATGGCAAATACCAGCGGATAGAGCCAGACAGAAAACCGGCGGTGCAGTTCCACACTCAAGAGCAACGGCTGCCGTTTTAACGTCTCATCGTTCGCATCAGGGTTCATTAAATACGTGGTGGTTTGGTCCTTGGGATACAGAAATGGCTTTGATGTGGAGGCGGTAAATTCAGACAAATCAAAGGCATAGGACGAAAACCTGATAATGGAAACTTGTCCTGTGTTGATTGATTTTTGGTGGATTTCACCATCTTTCATCAACAAAAGATTGATGCCGTCCTGTTTCACCACTGCTCCTTCGCGGGCATAGTAAATCAGATCTGTTTTCTTATCGCGCTCATCGGCAATGAACAGGCCGCCCAATAATCCGCCGGGCAGACGTTTTGCTATTTGCATATAAACGTTCTTGTCAATTTCCTTAAAGGAACCTTCTTGAATGACAATCGAAAGTAAGTCAGCACGAGCGTCCGCTACCAGCTGTCGTGCAGCTTGGCGGGTGTAAGGTTCAGCAAAATTTGTGACCAAAATAATCATCAGCGAGGCAAGTGTCGCAACAATTAAAATTGGCTTGTAGACAAGAAATTTTGGCGCACCGGCTCCATGGATAACGGCTAGCTCGGAATCAGTGTTCATCATATTCAAGGTCTGTGTGGTGGCAATCAGAACTGAAACTGGCATAACTATGGATATAATTGCCGGCAAGAGCAATGTTGCCAGCAGCAAAAACGAGCCGATAGACTGGCCTGTGTTGGTCACAAGGTTCACCTTCGTCAGCGCCTGAACAGTCCACACAATCCCCAAAGTGGCCGCAGTTGCGCCGACTGTCTGGATCAGTACACGGCGCAGAATATAGCGTTCAAGAACCTTCATGGGCCGTCTTCAATTCCGATACTCATGGCCCATCTACACACAAAGGCTTGGGGCGGTTTTGCGACTGCTCTTAGTGCGAGCTGGGCAATGGCTCAAATCTTAATTGTACTTGGCTAATGCTACCCCAACAAAGACGGTTAACAAAAGCTGAACAAAGTGTTCGATCCAAGACATTGCTTGCAAAAGAGCGTAAATGCCTAAAATATATTTTCAACAATAATCCCGTGATGGAACCTCTCATGTCTTTAAAGCCAGTTATCGCCTTTAACAAACCAGCCAAAATCTCCACCGGCACGCTGTTTATACTTTCCGCCGACAAAAACCTACAAAGTAGCGCCGCGCGTGAAAATGCCGGCGCATGTCTCGACCGCGCCATTGCATCCGCCGAGTTCAAGAGCAAGCTCGCAGCGACAATCGAAGTTTTGGTTCCGGAAGGCACCGGGCTGGATCGTTTGCATGTAGTGGGTACTGGCGCGATTGATAAGTTGGATGAAAACTCTTGGCTGAAACTCGGCGGAACTATTGGCGCAAAGCTGGGTACTCTAACATCCGTTTCGGTGTTGCTTGATTTGCCGGAAGCCACTGTTTCGCCCGAAAATGCGGCGGATTTTGCGCTTGGATTGCTACTTCGCGCCTATTCTTTCGATAAGTACAAGTCCAAGAAAGACGATAAGAAAGACGATAAGAAAGACGAAAAGCTGGAGCCGAAGGTCGCCACAAAAGTGACAATTTTGGTGAACGATGTCTCTGCCGCAAAGAAGGCTTTTGCGGGCCGTGAGGTGGTCTATCAAGGTGTCATCAATGCGCGCGATCTGGTCAATGAGCCTGCCAATATTCTCGGCACATTAGAGTTCGCCGCAAAAGCCAAAGAGCTGGAAAAGCTTGGCGTGGAAGTCGAAATTCTCGGCGAAAAGGAAATGAAAAAGCTTGGTATGGGCGCGTTGCTCGGCGTCGCGCAAGGCTCCGTTCGCCCGCCGCGCATGGTCATTATGAAATGGAATGGCGGCAAAGGCAAAGCCAAGCCAATCGCCTTTATCGGCAAAGGCGTGGTGTTTGATTCGGGCGGCATTTCCATAAAGTCCGCCGCTGGCATGGAAGATATGAAGGGTGACATGGGCGGCGCGGCTGCTGTCACCGGCCTCATGCACGTTCTCTCCGCCCGCAAAGCCAAGGCAAATGTTATCGGCATCATCGGCCTTGTGGAAAACATGGTTGATGCCAATGCACAGCGCCCGGGCGATATTGTCACCGCTATGTCCGGCACAACAATTGAAGTTTTGAATACCGACGCCGAAGGCCGTCTGGTTTTGGCTGATGCGCTGCATTACTGCCGCACGAAGTTTGATCCGGAATTCATGGTGAACCTTGCGACCCTGACAGGCGCCATTCTCGTTGCGCTCGGCAATGCCCATGCCGGCCTGTTCTCCAACAATGACGAGCTCTCCACCCGTCTCACGGATGCAGGCATCGCCACTGGCGAGCGCTTGTGGCGTATGCCGATGGGGCCGGAATATGACAAGCTGATTGATTCAACTAACGCGGATGTCAAAAATATCGGCGGTCGCTATGCCGGGTCCATCACCGCAGCGCAATTTTTGCAGCGCTTTGTTGGTGATACCAAATGGGCGCACTTGGATATTGCCGGCACTGCCATGGGCTCGCCTTCCAGCGAAATCAACGCGGGCTGGGCGTCCGGATACGGCGTGCGCTTGCTCGATAGGCTGGTTTCCAGCCATTATGAGGGCTGAAGCTTGACCGAAGTCCTATTCTACCACCTCACCGAATCCAAACTCGAAGACGCGCTGCCGGGCCTGCTTGAACGTTCGGTCGCACGCGGTTGGAACGTTGTGGTGCAGACAGGAACCGAGGAACGCCGCGATGCGCTTGATGCGCATTTGTGGACATACACCGAAGAGAGTTTTCTCGCCCACAGTTGCGATCACGAAGAAAAAGCGGCTGAAACGCCGATTGTGCTGACGACCGCCCCTGAAAATATCAACAGTGCGCAAGTGCGTTTTCTTGTTGATGGCGCGGTTTCACCCGCCTTAGAGGGCTATGTTCGCGGTATTTTTATGTTTGATGGCCATGATGAGGTTCAAGTTGAGGATGCCCGCGCCCAATGGAAATCGCTGAAAGCAGCCGGTCACGAGCTAACCTATTGGCAACAAAACGCCGGGAAGCGTTGGGAGAAAAAAGCGTGAGTGCGTTTCCCCATTCAAAATTCGAAAGGCACTAAACCTTGCGTGGCATTTTTGTTTTGATGATTTTGGCGGGCATTGGATGTGGTGCAGCCTATCCTTGGTATATCCACAATAGATCCGGAAAGGATATTGGCACTTACCGCGTCTTCCAAAGGCCCGGAAGCTTCAAAGCTGTTGACGTTATTCTAACGCCGGACGAAGCGCCGGTTCGCGTGTTTGTTGACATGACGCCAATTATGCAAAACTATCCTGATGGTGCGCAGTCCCTTTTGCATCTTACCGCTACTACGGCAGGCAAAACTGTCATGGATGAAAACTTGAACTTCGCAGCAGGAATAGCTGACGGGCGCGGCTTGCAACGCTCAGAAAAAATCTTTCGCGATACCGCAGGTGAACTTACCGGCATCGCGGCCGGTCAATATCATTTTACGCTTGAGCGCGGAGGCTTTGAAGGTCTGTCACTCAAGACTGTGGATTTGGTGCTGAGGGGAAATGTCAAAGAGGTTGACTCGCGCGCGATACCGGCAGGCATAGGCCTGTTCGCAATTGGATTGTTAGGCTTGATCCGCTCGCGCCGCTCGCCAACGCCAGACGAAGTCAAAGCCGAAAAACCAAAATGGGGCAGGGACGCTGGTTAGTTTGCCTCGATAAAGTCCGTCCGCAACGCCCGTATCATGTCCGCAACCATTCCGCACCGCCTCCGTGCGATTGCCGACCGTTTGGCGACCACTTTGCGACCACTTGCCGACCGCTTTACGCGTTCATTTTGGCTTCGTATTCTTCGGATAATTTCAGCCAGTTTTCTTCCGCCAGCGCTTTTTGATTTTGCGCGTCAGTCCGCTCTTTGCCAAGCTGCATCATCTTTGCGGCATCCAGTCCGGGCTTTGCCAGCGAGCCCTCAACCAGCTCAACCACTCTATGATGTTTATCAATTAAGCCTTCGGCATCTTTGACCTTTTTGGCCAGCGGCGCATAGTCAATCCGGCGCTGCGCGGCAAGCTTGCGGGCATCGGCCTTGTTCAGTTTAGGCTGCTCGCGTTTGTCACGCTGGCCCTGTGTTCCTGAGATTTCACCGGATAGGATCATCGCCTTATAGTCGTCCAGGTCGCCGTCAAAGTTTTCCACCCCGCCATTGCGCACGAGCCACAATCGGTCCACCGTTGCTTCAACTAAATGGCGATCATGGGAAATCAAAATAACAGCTCCGGGAAACTCATTAAGCGCTTCCACCAGCGCCTCGCGGCTGTCGATATCCAAATGGTTGGTAGGCTCATCAAGAATGAGCAAATTAGGGCCGTCAAATGCGGCTAACCCCATTAAAAGACGGGCTTTTTCACCGCCGGACAAGTCCTTTGCGGGCGTGTTCATTTTGGCTGTTGCCAGCCCCATCGAGGCCACTTTGGCCCGCACTTTGGCTTCAGGCGCGTCGCCCATCAGCTTGCGCACATGGTCCACGGCATTGTCTTCCGGTATCAAATCATCCATCTGATGCTGGGCAAAAAATGCAACCTTAAGTCCAGGCGCTGTCGTCGAAGTGCCTCCAAATGGCGCGAGCCTTTTAGCAATCAACTTGGCAAAAGTGGATTTGCCGTTACCATTGGAGCCCAGCAAAGCAATGCGGTCGTCATGGTCAATCCGCAGGTCCAGTTTCTTCAAAATCGGATGAGCTTTGTCGTACCCCGTTGAAATATCATACATTGCAATGATCGGCGACGCGGCCTCTTTGAGCGGCTCGGGAAAGCGAAACGGTGTCGCACTTGTTTCTGTCAGCATCGCAATCGGCTGTAACTTTTCGAGTGCTTTTATACGCGATTGCGCTTGCCGTGCCTTTGAGGCTTTGGCTTTAAACCGCGCCACAAACGCTTCCATGTGTTTGCGATGCGCGTCCTGTTTCACGACAGATTTGTTGTGAAGCATCATATTTTCAGCGCGTTGACGCTCAAATTGGTCATAGCCACCTTTGTACAAGGTTAGTTTTTGATTTTCTAAATGAACGATAGAATTAACAGCTTTGTTTAGAAGGTCACGATCATGACTAATCATTAAAACTGTGTGCGGATATTTTGCAACATAGGTTTCTAACCAAAGCGTTCCTTCCAGATCGAGATAGTTTGTTGGTTCATCCAGCAACAATAGATCAGGCTCGGCAAACAGCACCGCCGCCAGAGCAACGCGCATGCGCCACCCGCCGGAGAAACTCGACGCGGGGCGCAACTGCGCTTCAGCATCAAAACCAAGGCCAGAGAGGATTGCGCCCGCGCGTGACTCCGCTGAATAAGCATCAATATCAGCCAAACGAATGTAGATTTCCGAGATACGGTTAGGGTCCGTCGCTGTCTCGGCTTCCGCCATCAGCGCCGAGCGCTCCGTGTCGGCTTCCAGTACAATCTCCAAAAGTGATTGCTCGGTTGCAGGCGCTTCTTGCGCTACCTGACCGATTTTCAGCCCGCGCGGAAGTGACGTCGAACCGGTTTCTGAGGCCAAATCGCCAGTAATTGCCTTGAAAAGCGTGGTTTTGCCCGTACCATTACGCCCCACAAGCCCGGCGTGCGTGCCTTCAGGAAGCGTTAGATTTGCGTGATCGAGCAAAAGCCTGCCCGCGATCCGCAGCGAAAGATCGGTAATTTGTAACATGCGCGGCTTTTGGCTGACAGGCGTATGTTTTGCAAGGGAAACCTCGCAAACAGGCCGAAATCAAGCAAATTGCCTGCCTTCCTCGCTGCGCTGAAAGTACATCAAGTCCAATGACGGCGCATCCTCACCGAGCCCTGTAAGCAGCGCATGAGCTTGTCCGCGATGATGGGTCTGGTGGTTGAAAAAATGGGCAAGTGCCGGACTTAGCCGCTGGCTCACTGTGCGCATGTCAGTAACCGTGGTGTAGGTGAAACGCCCGGCGAACGTTTCCGGCAATAAATCCTCTATCCAATTGATAATACGTGCATCTTCGGCCTCGCGGGCTACTTTGAGCAATGAAAAATCATCGTAAAGTATAATATCCAGCCGGTTTGGCGCATCGCCTGCGCTGGTGAACCGCTTCATCCAAATCCTGTCCGCGACCAATATATGGTTCAGCGTGCCGTGAATTGACTTGAAAAACGCCCCGCGATCCAGCCGGTAGTCCTCATCCGGCAATAGCGAAACTGCATGATAAAACTGCCGGTTTGCCCACGCATTATAGGCGGCGAACATGCGATAATGGTATTTCATGGCTGGATTCCCGAGTTTTCTGCCCGTCTGCTGCCACAAAGCATGTGTTTCGTAAAGCAGAACTAACTTTGAAGCGACTATAACAAGTCGTAACCTTAGTGGGGAAACTCGCTTCACCGTGCAACATTTTGCGCTAGAATCGCGCAGGTCATCTTCATGAATACCAATCCGAAAAACCAAAGCGCCCGTGTGTTCGCCACGCTTTATACGCTCGAATCCACCATCCGCGCCTTGGTTTCCAGTATTGTACCGATTACGGCCTACGAGCTTTTGAAGGACGAGCAAAAGGTCAGCGTGCTCTACACCTGCGTGTCCATTGCCAGTCTGATGGGTACATTGCTTGTGCCCATGCTGATTGGCTGGATTTCCCGCCGCCGGGTCTATTCGCTGGGTGTGATAGGCTTCGCGCTTGCCTCATTTGCCTTCGCCACTCACACGATTGAGGGCCAAGTGACAGGCATGTTTTTACGCGTGGTGGCGAACAGCTGCGTTTCGATCGTGCTCTCGCTTTACATTATGGACAATGTACCGAAAATCCAGTTGGTACGCTCAGAATCGCTACGCATGGCCTCGTCCACCTTCGCGTGGACCTTGGGACCGGTAACAGGGGGATGGCTTTATACCACCTACGGCCTTTGGGCCGTGCACGGCACAGCCATTGGCGTGGCCGCTGTGCTATTTTGCCTGTTCTGGTATTTCAGGCTCGGAGACAACGCCTCCATTAAGCCCGCAAAACAGCCGCCTGTAAACCCGCTTAAGAATTTCGTGCGCTTTTTCCGGCAGCCAAGATTGCGTCTGGCGTGGCTGATCGCCTTTGCCCGCTCATCGTTTTGGACAACTTACTTCGTCTATGGCCCGATTTTGATGGTCGCCACCGGGCAGGGCAAGTTGGCTGGTGGATTGTTCCTATCTATAGGAAATATAATGCTTTTTTCGACGATTTTATGGGCAAAGGTTGCAAGGCGAATTGGCCTGCGCCGTGCCATTACGATATGCTTTGCCGGACTGACCTGCTTCCTGATCGCCGCCGGAACCACGGGCGACAAGTACCCGCTTGTCACTGCACTGTTCCTGATCCTTGGCACGATCTTCGGCGCGGCGCTGGATGGCATGGGGTCAACGCCGTTTCTGCGTTCAGTCAAAGCTCGCGAGCGCCCGGCAATGACGTCGGTCTATCGAACTTTCTTGGATTTTTCAGACCTGCTGCCCTCGCTGGTCTATTCCGTTGTGCTGACATTCTTCGGCTTTGGCGGCATTTTCTATGCGCTATCCTGCCTTACCGGTGTCGCCGCGATTGTCGTCTGGCGCTATTTGCCCAAGGCGATGTGAGTTTTACTCAGCCTGCTCCTTCAGCCGGAAGCGATACAGCCCGCGTACGGCGTCAAGTTCAACGATAGCATTATTGCGCCAAATTTCTACTAAATCCAACCGCGCTTGGCGGATGACGCCCATTTTGACGGACTTCATAATGAGACGCCATTCTTTCTCATTGTTACCAACGATGGCAACGGCCACTTCCATCGGCGCAATCAGCTTGCCGACGCCCGCTTTATGAGCCATTTTCAAAATGGTTTCGTCAATGAGATCTTCGCTCACCATGATTTTTCATCTCCAACTAACGCGCTGCGGGCACGCGAGAAAAATTGTCGTCGCACAAGCACAGTCAAAATAAACAGAGTTGACGCCATAAACACATATGGCCCGGCAAACCAGCCCATAAATCCAATCGAGAAGAATATGGCGCGAAGACCGGAGTTATAATGCCGTCCCGCAAGGTGATTGAACCGCAATGCTTTGGTAGCCGCGCGTTTCGCCTCATCGCTTGGTGGTTGCCCGTCCGCAACGAAAGGAACGGCACCCACCAAAATGGAGCAATAGTTTTGCAATCGATATGACCAGCCGAACTTGAAAAACGCAAAGGCGTAAATCAATAGCAAAAGCAAGCACTTGGCCTCGAACATCGGGCGCGATGAAGGCAGCGAAACGGGCAGATGGCTGAAGACCGCTAGCACCTGATCGGACGAATTCATAAGCGCGAAGCAGCCGCCGATGGCAAAAACGGAAGTGGACGCAAAAAATGCCGTGCCTTGCTGCAATCCTGAAATAATCGAGGTGTCAATGACGCGCAGTTCGCGGCTGGACATCACACTCATCCAGCGCGCCCGCTCATGGTTCATCAGGCTGTTGAGCGAAGGGCGCGTTGTCAATTGTCCGCCCGTGGCAAGCGAATAAACATACCAACACAGCGCAAACAGCGAGAGTGCGAAGGCATCGTGCCACGAATATACATAAGCGCTTTGCATGACCCAATTCCCAAAAGTGACTGGTTAGTCTGTCGTTCCTGTCATACCGGCAGTCGCGGCGTGATTGGAATTTTATTGCCCTTTGAACCACAATAGGCCACGCAATCAAGGAACTTTATATGTTTCTCTCAGTTTTCGACCTGTTCAAAATTGGTATCGGTCCGTCATCGTCGCACACAATGGGGCCAATGGTAGCCGCATCGCGGTTTTTGGATGAGATTTTGAACGGCGATTGGCCGCGCCCGTTTGGTGCGAAAGTGGCGCAAATCAAGGTAAGCTTGCATGGCTCGCTGGCTTACACAGGCATTGGTCACGCTTCGGACCGTGCGGTGATTTTGGGACTTTGCGGCGAGCTTCCGGCCACGGTTGATCTGGACACTGCCGATGAATTGCTGGCAAAAGTCTCCCGCAGCAAAACTGTTCAACCCGAGGGTCATCCGGCATATACGTTCGATCCCGCCACGGACTTGGTGCTGGATAAGAAGACGCCATTGCCTGGCCACGCCAACGGCATGGCGTTTATGGCGCTGGACCGCGATGGCCGCCAGCTTCTGCGCGTTGCCTATTTCTCCGTCGGCGGTGGCTTCGTCGTCAGCGCTGATGAATTGAGCGCTTCCAAATCCAAGTCCAATACACAGCAAGGGCCAAACGTTCCCTACCCGTTCAAGAACGCTAATGAGATGTTGTTTATGGCCAACAAAAGCGGACTTTCAATTGCCGATATGAAGCGCATCAATGAAGAGACGCAGATGCCGCGTCACAATTTGGACGAAGGCATGGACCGCATCTGGCAGACAATGAACGACTGCATCAATCGCGGCCTGTCGCAGAGTGGCATTATGCCAGGCGGTCTCAAGGTGAAGCGCCGAGCGCAGGCTATCCATGATAAACTCAATGCGGACTGGGGTTTAAATGTGCCGAACCCGCTCATCGCCAATGATTGGCTGTCGGTTTATGCCATGGCAGTAAACGAGGAAAACGCTTCCGGCGGGCGCATCGTCACTGCGCCAACCAATGGTGCAGCGGGTGTCATTCCTGCCGTTTTGAAATACTATCTGCGTTTTCACGATGCCAACGACCATGACGGTATCCGAAACTTCCTGCTCACCGCCGCCGCTGTTGGTGGCCTTTTGAAAACTAACGCCTCCATCTCCGGTGCGGAAGTGGGCTGTCAGGGCGAAGTGGGCTCCGCTTCCGCAATGGCGGCCGCCGGCCTTGCGGCGGCGCTGGGCGGTACGCCTGAACAGATTGAAAATGCGGCAGAAATCGCCATGGAGCATCACCTCGGCATGACCTGCGACCCCATTGGTGGTCTGGTGCAAGTGCCGTGTATTGAGCGCAACGCGATGGGTGCAGTCAAAGCCGTCACAGCTGCCTCGCTGGCGCTGAAAGGCGACGGTTCGCACTTCGTCTCGCTCGATCAAGTCATCGAAACCATGCGCCAGACAGGAAGGGACATGCACGAACATTACAAGGAAACAAGCCAGGGCGGGTTGGCTGTTAATGTTGTGGAGTGTTGATAAAGCGCGTTTTTAAGAGATCTAATACCTTTTTATAAGGTCTGCCCTCAGTGGTGTTCATGCTACTGTTTTTTGACGGATACAGAATCGCCGGGGGAATAATGAAAAACAAGCAGGGCTTGCGCACAAAACTTCGCTATGAATTTGATAAGACTATGGCAAAAGGTGCGATCGCGCTGATTGGCTGGCTGGCGCTGTTGTCGCTGGCCATCATTGCCATAGCTGGCGCTTTTCTTGCCGTTTCCCATGTTGCTCCCGAGGGCAGCCAACCGTTGAGTTTTGTAGAGGCTACTTGGGAATCTCTCATGCGCACGTTGGATTCCGGTACGATGGGCGGCGATGCCGGGTGGGGCTTCCGGATCGTCATGTTACTTGTCACACTGGCCGGTATATTCATTGTTTCGGCTCTGATCGGTGTCTTGAGCGCGGGTATTGAGAGCAAGCTTGATGAGTTGCGCAAAGGCCGCTCGCTGGTGCTCGAAAGCGACCACACGATCATCTACAATTGGTCACCCTCGATTTTTGATATTATCTCCGAATTGACCATTGCCAACGCCAGCCGCAAGCGCCCGCGCATTGTAATTATGGCAAACAAAGACAAGGTGGAAATGGAAGATGAAATAGCATCTAAACTACCGTCGACCGGCAACACCCGCATTATCTGCCGCAGCGGTGACACCAATGATTTGCAGGATATACGCATTGCCAATCCGCAGAGTTCGCGCTCAATAATTGTGTTGTCGCCGACAGATGACAATCCCGATTCTCAAGTCATTAAAACCATCGTTGCGCTCGTAAACGACCCGCTGCGCCGCGCGGAACCATATAAAATCGCCGCTGAAATTCGGGATGCGCACAACCGCGAAGTGGCGCAAATCGTGGGTGGCAAGGAAACCCAGCTGATCTTAGCTGACGATTTAATTTCCCGCATAGTTGTGCATTCCAGCCGTCAATCTGGCCTCAGTTCGGTCTATACGGAATTGTTGGATTTTGATGGCTCTGAAATCTACACCACCGGGATTCCAGCGCTGACAGGTGTGACTTTCGCTAACGCGGTGATGTTATTTGAAGCCTGCACACTCATCGGTGTCTGCGATGGTGCGGGAATTGTGCACATCAACCCCGATATGAAGCGGGTTTTCCATGCTGACGATAAGGCCATCATCATTGCTGAAGATGACAAGGCCATAAAGCTGAGCGCAAAACCAGATAACGTAGAATCTAAATCAATCCGCCGTCCTGCACCAGTTGAGCGGGTTTCAGAGCGCACGCTGGTGTTGGGATGGAATCGTCGTGGTCCTATGATTACCTATGAGCTGTCACGCTATGTCACGTCGGGCTCGCTTTTGACCATCGCTGCCGATACACCGGGGCTTGCAGATGAAATTGCCAATCTAAAACTTGAGGGTAGCAATCTCAAAGTCGATTTTATCGTGACCGACACCACTCATCGTGCCAGCTTGGAGGCGCTCAATATTCCGGCCTATAACAATGTTCTGGTGCTCGGCTATAGCGACAGCAAGCCAGCGCAAATTGCTGACACACAGACGTTGGTAACACTGTTGCACCTGCGCCAGATTGCTGACCGTGCCGATAAACATATCAGCGTCGTCAGTGAAATGATCGACGTTCGAAACCGCGAATTGGCGGAAGTTACGCGAATGGATGATTTTGTTGTCAGCAATAAGCTCGTGAGTTTGATGCTCGCTCAGGCATCTGAGAATAGCTATATAGCCGCAATATTTGATAGACTGCTCGATGCGGATGGTTCGGAGCTCTATATGCGTCCGGTAAGCGATTACGTTGAAACAGGTAAACCTTTATCATTTCATACACTTAGCGTCGCCGCAATGTTGCGCGGCGAAATCGCGATTGGATATAGTAAGAAAGAGAATGGTCGTGATCGTGTCGTGGTTAGCCCGATACGCACCAAGTTATTGACCTATAATTCGGAGGATAGGATAATTGTTTTAGCCGAGGATTGATCAAGATGAATTTTAAGTTGCATTAACCTTAAACTCAACTTCTTGATATTCATCTTTTGTTAACTACACATTTAAACTAGTGGATTGATTCCAACATTTGGAACCCCCGATTTCTGGCAGCGATGATTTCGTCTGGGTTTGCGCGCCATGTGAAGGGTTTGGCTTCGCTGTGA